>AYTS01000093.1 GCA_002009475.1 Candidatus Brocadia carolinensis
GAATCTCACGTGATTTTGCTGGTGAAAAGGTATCTTTTACCCAGTTGATAAACGAATCACTCCCCAGTATGCTTCCACCAACGACCCTTTCTTTTATATCAATCCCCGTCGATACATCATTCCAGAGAAGACAAAGGGGTCAAATCTTTATTATTGACAATCCAGTTTCCACTCTTTTCATAGTCTGAGCAAGATGCTTGTCGCTTTTCAGTTTTTCCCGTAATCGCTTTCTCCCCTGGCTCACCGTACTATAGTCTACCCCCATCATTTCTCCTATCTCGGTTCCGCTGGGTCCACCAACCCGATATAACAAGTCCATAGCTACTTGCCTTATTATACCGCGTTCCTTTTTTATTTCTTCAAAACTCTTATTCGTCTCGTTGCAGAGGGTCTCAATGATTTTATCTTTTGTAGTGTATCTTTTTAAACGCTGCACTGCGGGAATCTCACGTGATTTTGCTGGTAAAAAGGTGTCTTTTACCCAGTTGATAAACGTATCACTCCCCAGGATGCTTCC
Organism: Candidatus Brocadia carolinensis; assembly: GCA_002009475.1. GTDB lineage: Bacteria > Planctomycetota > Brocadiia > Brocadiales > Brocadiaceae > Brocadia > Brocadia carolinensis. Next base: position 518 of record AYTS01000093.1, read on the forward strand.
TCCAACAACCCTTTCTTTTATATCAATCCCCGTCGATACATCATTACAGAGTGCTTCCCAATACAATCTCCTTCCTTTCCTGTTGTCCCCTCCGTATGACTCAAGTATCCTTGCGTAATCAACCATGCCATTTCTTCTGGCATCGTCGATATAACCCAAAAGGCTGCTCCACGGGTAGTTCCTTAAATATTCCTTCATTTGTGATAACCGTGGCTTTCCTTTCTGCTTTGTTCTCACCGGGTTTAGATGAATATATCGGGATAAAACACGCAGATAACTTTTCTTTTCCACGAGAATACTCTTGTATCTTCCCTGATACAAATGACCCGTCCTTTTATGTCTTCTATTGTAATGAGATGTGGAGGTGATGTTAAACCACCTCATAAATTCGCTGAGATTGGCAAGGGGTGTCTCTAAAAGCAGATGGAAGTGATTGTCCATAAGGACATAACAATACAGGACGATATGATACGTTTTCAGCCCATCATTCAACAACTCAAGAAACATCTGCCTGTCATGGTCATCCCGGTATATCGCCTTCCGCTCGTTGCCCCGGCAGGTTACATGATATAATGCATTTTCGTATTGTATCCGTAATGATCTGGCCATCGCAGAATTATATCAGATACTAACTGTTTGTCAACTATAAAGATTTGACCCCCTGCCTCCCTGCTTGACAACGTATGAAGACATCCTGTAAAATCCTATTTCCTTGCAGAGGAATTTCAATACTACCCATGATCCGCATAAATCCGGAGTTTCATTGGATAAACCAACCAAGATAGGCAAAATCATTATCCGATCCCCCAATTGGGTGGGTGACGTAGTCATGGCCACACCGGCCTTCCGTTGCATCAGGGAAAATTTTCCAGACGCTAAAATCACCCTGCTCTTAAAATCGTATGTTCAGAAGCTTGTCGAAGACGCCCCATGGTTTAACGAACTTCTCCTCCTGGATGCAAAAGACCAAGCATTTCGAAGGACACACTTTATTTCATTGATACAGCGCATCCGTGCCGGAAAATACGATATGGGCATTCTCTTTCCTAATTCCTTTAGCTCTGCTTGCATGTTTTGGTTCGGCAGCGTAAAACGGCGTATCGGGTACAGGAGAGATGCCCGTTCATGGTTACTTACCAATGGAATAGACCGGTTGACTGAAAATGGACGTTTCCTCCCGACTTACATGGGGGACTATTACCTGCGGTTGTGCACTGCCGTTGGCTGTGAAGTGAGGTCGAAAGACCTGGAGCTCTTTGTTTCTGAGACCGCTCAGCGTCGTGTAGACGAAATCGGTGAAAAATATCATCTGAACAACGGACGTGCCTTCATTTTATTAAACCCGGGAGCTGCGTATGGTTCTTCAAAATGCTGGACGGCAGAAGGATTCGCCAGGACGGCAGACATTATAAAAAGCCAATTGGCATGCACGATAGCCGTCGTAGGCGCTCCCCATGAGGCAAAACTGGCAACCGACATTGAACAGGCAGCAAAGTCCAAGGTGATCAATCTGACTCATGAGGTTATTTCGCTCGACGTCCTGAAGGCGCTCATCAAAAGATGCTCCTTATTGCTCACCGTTGACTCAGGTCCCCGGCATATTGCCGTTGCCTTTAAGAGACCGGTGGTAACTCTCATGGGACCAAATGACCCGCGGTATACCCATACACCAGCGGAAATAGGGCAGGTAATTCGGGCCGATGTGGACTGTCTTGCCTGTCATTTAAAGATCTGTCCGAAGGATCATCGCTGCATGACACAGATACAACCGGAAACGGTTGCTGAAAGATGTTTGGAATTACTTCAATAACCAGAGTACATAGATACCGTATCCCATCAGCAAAAAGACTCCTTGCCCCCGGGTAAGCACAAACTTCCAGGTAATGAGAGGTATGAGGAAGATACTGAAGAATAGCATGACCGGCATATCAACGACGAGGGAAGTCGTATTGATGGATAACGGTTGAATTATAGAGGAGATGCCGAGCACCGCAAGGATATTAAAGATATTGCTCCCCAGCACATTCCCAACACTGATATCTGATTCCTTGCGGATAGCAGCAACCATAGAAGTGGCGAGTTCCGGAAGAGATGTCCCGACCGCAATAACGGTAAGTCCAATAACGAGTTCACTGATCCCGATAATCTTGGCGATATAGATTGCAGCATGTACCAGGAAATGCGCACCTCCCAGGAGGGCTCCGAGTCCGATAAGGATAAGGAATATATTATTTTTGTTGTTCGTATTCTTTGTTTCAAGAAATTCTTCATACTCATGCTCAATAGCGTTGGTTTCCTTCAAGGCAACACGATACACATAAAACGTATACATTACGATACCGCCACAGAGGATACCACCTTCCGTCCGACTCAAGGTACCATCCCATCCCATGAAATATAAAAGGAATGAGATACCAACCACAATTGGCATCTCACGATAGAGGAGTTTCATATCAATCGAAAGCGGACGAACGAGCGCTGACAATCCAAGGATAAGGCCAATATTGGCAATATTGCTCCCAATAACATTCCCCATGGCAATATCGCTCAGATGCTTTATGCCGGCGGTTATGCTGGTGACAAGTTCCGGGGCAGAAGTGCCGAAGGCGACGATGGTGAGTCCTATGACGACGGGCTTGATGTGAAAGGATCGGGCGAATCTCGAAGCACCTCTGACAAGCCATTCAGCCCCAAAATAGAGCCCGGCGAGGCCCGCAAATAGCAAGATGATTTGTAATACCATGATAATTCCTTTGAAAATAATATTTAAAAGTACGTAACAATTTAGCGTTCTGAAAACGGCAGCACCGTTCTCTTGTGGTTAGCTTGTGTTGAGGAGATATCCACCTCCTTAACCCCATAGCGCAGCAAAGCCGCGCCCAATTCTCCGCAGTGAAAGCGGGAGATTGCTTCGGAAAAGACCCTCGCAATGACACAGACTATGCCTTTGATGATATATTATGCGTTGTCATTGCGAGCACATTCGCGTTGCTCAGCGTAAACTCCGCGAAGCAATCTTTCTCTCAGAAACAATCTGTACCTCCTGATAAGGGATAAATAGGGTTGTGAAAAAACTTACAAAAAAAGAAGTTTTTACCCGGCAATGCTATAAGCGTTAAGTTAAAATTATTGACTCATTTACCGTGTAATGAATAACGAACAAGGAATTTAGAATTATGGTAGCACTTTAGTTTTTTGAAAAACAGCCCCGTAGGGGTGAGCTGTTTATAGAAAATGCGATATACAAAACCTTAGCTCCATCGGAGCGTCATGTGAGACACTGAAACAACATACCGCTCCGATGGAGCTTGATTGTGGCATAATGGTTTGTCTCTAAATATATCGCTCCTAACGGAGCCTCTCCCGATACTTTTTCAAAAAACGAAACTGTTACGAATTCTGAAGTTTTCTTATCCGCCGATATTCATTATTCCTTGTTCGATATTCGTTATTGGACTCCATGCAAAAATATCAAAAACAACGGAGCGCTTATGCCCCTTAACCCCAGCCAGCAGGGGACACTTGCTTTACGTTTTCTGCTTTGTGTAGATATCTATACATGAGTCAAGGACTCATAAAGGTCGCGGAAACACGTCACCCTCCCTTATTTCCTCCCGTCAAGGGCGAGAAAGTTTCCTCACCTCTTGTGGGAGATAGTCGGGATGAAGGGTATTTTCACGCCATTATTATAAAGCCAGCACCATGTCCTTAAATTGTCTTCCACGCTCTTCATAATTCAGGAACATGTCGTAACTGGCACAGGCGGGAGATAACAAGACAACATCTCCGGAATTTGCTATCGTGATCGCCTGTTGAAACGCCTCCCTGAAGGTACTGGAAGTGAAGATTGACGGTGTCTCGTTTCGTCCCCCCTTCCGGATGATGAGTTCCTGTATCTTTTTCGCCGTTTTCCCGATAAGAATTACCGTTCTGGTATGTTTTGCACAGACCCCGGCAAATTCCTCAAAATCGCTGCCTTTGTCATAGCCACCGGCAATAAGGATAACGGGCGATTGGAATGCCGTAACGGCTGCCATCGCAGATTCAGGCGTTGTGGCCTTGGAATCATTATAGTATTGTACACCATTGATTTGTCGGACGAATTCCAGTCGGTGCTCTAATCCGGGGAAGGTGGTAATCGTATTTTCAATATGCTGTTCCTTTGCACCGGCAAGAGAAGCAGCACAGGAGGCAGCCAGGATATTTTGCAGGTTGTGAACCCCCGGGATTTTAATTCCGGATACGCACGGTATCGTTGCTGTCTTGCCTCTTACCGAAAGTACTATAGAATTCCCATCGATATAAGCGCCATCTGATAATCTGTTCTTGGTACTATACCATAAAACATTACCCTTGCACTCCTTCTCCCACCTGCGTAATTCAGGGTCGTCATAATTGAGAATGGTATAATCCGAAGGTTTTTGGTATGCAACAATACCTTTTTTTTGCCTGGATATACTCAATCATGCCCGGATATCGGTCAAGGTGGTTGGGTGATATATTAGTTACCACACTGATGCGGGGGCTTGTTTGTGCATTCCGGAGCTCTTCCAACTGAAAGCTGGAAAGTTCAAGGACTACGATGTCAGATGGTTGTATCTTCTCAAGGTGCAACAGCAATGATTTCCCGATATTTCCTCCAACCCAGGCCGTGCGTTGAGTCTGTTGCTGCAATATTTTTCCGGTAAGGGTAGTTGTGGTTGACTTCCCGTTGCTGCCCGTAATACCGATAATGGGAGCCGGACATAATTGGAAAAAAATATTTATTTCGGAATCCATGGGCACCTGGTTATCCCTTGCGATGCGTATGAATCTTGAATCCCTGGGTACAGCAGGGTTAACAACAACCATATCTGCATTGACAAAATCTTCATCGCAATGTCCGCCAAGTTTGTAAGAAATAGGAAGACCTTCAAGCTGTTTTACGGAAGGTGATAATTCTGTAGCAGTTCTCACATCAGTTACCGTAACACGAGCGCCTTGTCGTGCAAGAAACTGAGCAACGCCAGCTCCTCCGCCAAACAGGCCTAGTCCCATTACCGTAACCTTTTTATTTTTAAAATTGTACTGCATAATTCGCATCGTTAACCCATATCAAATTTTTCAAATTATACTATCTTTGATATTTATAGCAATATCTTTTATCCCCTTTCATGCCTTCTTAAACGTAAAAATTTAACAAATATTTAACAATTCCTTAATAATTCCTTAACAAAGAACCTTCATAATGTTGCAAGAAAAGAAAAGGTTGTTTTATACGGTTCCTATGAAAGGTTATTTTTTTGAAAAGGAGAAGTAAATGAGAAGTACATGGCGTAAGTATGTTTTATCACCGGCAATAGCATTCGTCGGTATATATACCGGTGGTGTTTTGCAAAATGTCTGCGCCCAACTGCCAGAACAACCTCAAGCAGCATACAAAGGTGAGGCTGAAGATTTAAAATGGCAATTGAAGCAAATGGAGGAATCGTTTACACGACAGCAAGAGCAAATGAAGCAGTTGACTGAAGTAGCAACAAGACAGCAGGAGCAAATACAAATATTAAAAAACCGTATCGATACCATGAACCCTCAAACCACAACGACTCAAACCGATGAGGCCAAAACTCCGCCGGTCAGTAAAGAAGATGTTAAACAACTGGTCGAAAATTATCTTTCAACGGATGAGGCACGAAAGAAAATGGGTATCAACATGCCTGCAATGACGACCATATATACCCCTGATGAGGACAAGTTTTCTATCGGTTTCGCATCGGCCAACAATAACTATTCCCTGGGAATAGGATTCAGAATGCAATTCCGTGCTGCCTATAAAGACAGGAATGAGGATATTGGGGAAAATGATACCATGAATATGGACGTCCGTCGGGCAAGACTTTGTTTTGGAGGAAACATCTACAGTAAAATGACACACTATTATGTTGAACTGGATGGGGATAGCTTTGAAGTGGGTGTAAGGGATTTTTATGTATATTGGACTCCCCTGCCCGAATTAAATACAAAGCTTGGGTACTTTAAGGTCCCGTTTAACCAGCAAAGGATGTCAACCTCTGCAAAACTCCTCTTCCAGGACAGGTCGATTGCCAGTGAAGAATTTGACCAGGATCGTGATTATGGATTTGATATTTATGGAAAACCCTTTGACGGATACCTTGAATACCATGCAGCAATGTTTCAGGGGGCAGGTGAAGATGACGAGGATAGAGGAACGGAAGACAATCTGGACAATGAGCTCATGTACGTGTTTAACGTGAGATATAACCCATTTGGAACATATGACACCGTAGATGAATCGGATTTAAAATTTACAGAAAAATTCAAGGCATCAGTTGCAGCTTCCGTTGTGGTTAACCCAAAGGAAAGGGATGAAAAGCTTGAGGATACCGATGGTCTCCAGGGAGTTCTTGAACTGAGCATGAAATATCGGGGCTTCTCATGGCACAACGAGTATTTTATAAGGAGTGAGGAGCCAGAGCACGGTGGTAACTCAGTTGATTCCGACGGGTTCTTCAGCCAGGCAGGCTATTTTGTAATACCCAAACGGCTGGAGGTTGCAGCCCGTTATTCTTATCTTGATCGGGATGAGGACGTCTCTGATGACATCGGAAGGGAATACTCAGGTGGTATAAACTATTACTTCCGCCCCGGAGTTCATCGTTCCAAACTTCAGGCAGATTTTGGACACTATGAGAACTCAGACGAACGGGGCAGAGAACAGAGTGGAATCGAAAACCAGATTAGATTGCAATATCAGATCGTATTTTAATATTTTGGGGAAATTTCAAAAATGAGATGCTTTGGTCGTTTTACTCCCTCAGAATGACAGGATAATACGAAATGTCACTCTGCGTTGAATCAATACAACAACCATTATTCAAAAAAAAATAAGTCGACTTCCGTAAATAATTTGAGTAAGATACTGTCCTCGGAGGTGGCAAGACACTATGAAAGGAGAAAGAAGTCTGTGGTAAGAAAAACATGGCTTTTCATAACGATTCTTAGTTTTGGTCTGGTGGGGTTGACTACCGCAAACGGAACCGATGTGGCTAATGACCATTCGAAGCCGTATGTCAAGGTGGGCGGGGTTTCGGGAAGCCTGAACAGCATCGGTTCTGATACCATGAACAACCTCATGACTTACTGGGCAGAGGGATTTAACAAAGTGTATCCGAATGTCAAGGTTCAGATAGAAGGCAAGGGTTCTACCACCGCGCCGCCTGCCTTAATTTCAGGCACAGCACAGATGGGACCCATGAGCAGGGCTATGAAGCCGACAGAGATTGATGCCTTTGAAAAGAAATATGGCTATAAACCCACTGCAATCAGGACAGCTCTGGATGCGCTTGCCGTCTATGTAAACAAGGACAATCCTCTGAAAGGTTTAAGCATGCCACAGGTAGATGCTATCTTTTCAATGACCCGCAAGGGTGGATACAAGACAGATATTACGACATGGGGGCAGCTTGGCTTAACCGGAGATTGGGCAGCCAAAACGATAAGCCTGTATGGACGTAATTCTGCCTCCGGCACCTATGGTTATTTTAAGGAACGCGCCCTCTACAAGGGTGATTTCAAGAGTACCGTAAAAGAACAACCGGGTTCCGCTTCCGTTGTGCAGGGTGCAACCGAAGACCGGTATGCCGTGGGCTACAGTGGCATTGGCTATCACACATCCGGCGTGCGCGCTCTACCCCTTTCAATTAAGGAAGGAGAACCTTACAAAGAAGCTGATATGAAAAATGTTATGAATGGTTCCTATCCGTTAGCAAGGTTTCTCTATGTATATATTAATAAAAAGCCTGGGCAGCAGCCCGATCCGTTGGTTAAAGAATTTGTAAAATTTATCCTGAGCAAAGAGGGACAGGTAGTGGTTGTGAAAGACGGTTACTTGCCTTTACCAGGATTAGTTGTTGAAGAGGAATTGAAAAAAGCAGAATAATTCATGAAAAGTCTGAAGCAAAGAAATTTTACTGATACAGCCGCCCGCTGGGTAATTAAGCTCGGCGGAGCGGCTACTGTTTTTGTTATCCTGGCCTTATTTGTTTTTATCTTCCTGGAGGTATATCCACTTTTACAAAGCGCCACAGTAACGAAGGAAGATACTTACTCCGTGCATGGTCCGGTAATGTCCGTGGGAGAAAACGATCGCCAGGAGGTTGCCTATGTTCTGTACAACAACGGTACGGTAGAATTTATTTCTCTGCACAGTGGCGCAACCCTGAAAAGGTATCAAGTTGCCATCCCGACTAACTCTGTCATAACGTCGGTTGATAAAGATCGCAATCGCCTTGTCCTGGGAACCAGTGACGGAAAAATCTTCACGATCTCTATCACTTTTTCTGAATCATTTGAAGGCGACAGGCGGACGGTTATCCCTGAAGTATCTGATGAATGCTGGACTCCGTTAGACAATCAGAAAGGAGGAATTCACGGTGTTACTTCCCGTGGAGACGACAGTACAACCGTTACTGCCGTCTATACCACTGATAACCACGTTGTCCTTATAGCTTCTGAAATCGAAAAAACACTCCTTGGTGACGGAGACAAAAAGGAAATACAGAAGGACATTACCGGCCTTTTCATGAAACAGAGCTTAAATCAACCACCTCTTCCTATTTTACATCCTTCACAAAAGGAAAATACGGACGAGCGGGCTGAAGGAGTACCCGAGACAGTACAGGCAGCGGATAATCCGTCAGGAATTTTAACAGAAGAGAAGAGCGCAACGGAAATAACCTCCCTGACGCTCGACCTCTTTATGGAAAATCTTTATGCGGGGACATCTTCAGGCGAGTTGTTTCACATAAACGTAAGCGACAGAGAAAACCCTTTTCTTGTTGAAACGGTAAAAGTATCAGAAAGTGCGGTAACAGCATTGGGGTTTTTGTTGGGTGATGTTTCCCTTGTCGTCGGTGATGCCAGTGGCGGCGTGCATGTTTGGATGCAGGTAAGAGACACGATGTCATCTTCTGGATGGGCGCTGAAAAAGGTGCACACCCTTGCCTCTCATGGCGCTCCGGTCGTGAAAATTGATGCCTCACAGAGGGATAAGGGTTTTGTTACAGCGGCAACGGATGGAACAATCCACCTCAACCATGCAACCTCTGAGCAGACACTATTAAAACTCACATCTGCCGCACAGGCATCCACGCTCTCCTTTTCACCAAAGGCCAACGGCATAATGATTGCCGATGCAAAGGAACATCTCTTGCAATGGCACATTACCAACCCACACCCGGAAACTACCTTAAAAACCCTCTTCGGCAGAGTATGGTATGAGGGTTATGAAAAACCGGAGTATGTCTGGCAGTCTACCGGTGGCACGGATGATTTTGAACCAAAGCTAAGCCTGACACCACTTATCTTCGGCACGATCAAAGGCACTATCTATGCCCTGATCATTGCAGTGCCTATTGGCATCTTTGCAGCGCTGTATACCTCCCAGTTTCTCCACAATTCCCTGAAAATAATAAAACCGGTTATTGAAATCATGGCAGCGCTTCCCAGCGTGATCCTTGGTTTTCTTGCTGGACTCTGGCTTGCGCCACTGATGGAAAGAATATTTCCTGCGATTATTATCATGCCATTTTTCATTCTTCTTTCCATTGTTTTAGCCATTTTTTGCTGGAAGACCCTGCCGGTATTCGGAAAAGGCTGGTACCGTCACGGAATAGAGGCAATTTTCTTAATTCCATTTATTGTTGGCGCTATATATATATCGATTCGGCTTGGTGGCGGGTACGAGGCGCTCTTTCTCGAAGGTGATTACCGGGAATGGCTTTCCCATTTCCTCGGATTACAATATGACCAGAGAAATGCCCTTGTGGTGGGTATTGCTATGGGGTTTGCTGTGATTCCCCTTATCTTTACGATATCGGAAGACGCCATGAGCAATGTTCCCAACAGCCTCAAATCGGCATCGCTTGCCTTGGGCGCTACTCCATGGCAAACAGCAGTCAGGGTGGTATTGCCCACGGCAAGCCCCGGAATCTTTTCTGCCGTCATGATCGGGTTTGGCAGGGCCGTAGGGGAAACGATGATTGTACTCATGGCAACGGGTAACACCCCCATTATGGACTGGAATTTATTCACCGGGTTCCGGGCGCTTTCTGCGAATATCGCGGTTGAGATCCCTGAGGCACCGCATGGGGGGACACTCTACCGGGTGCTTTTTCTCGCTTCGTTACTCCTCTTTGTGACCACCTTTATTGTCAATACCGTTGCGGAAACGGTTAGACAAAGAATGAAGCTCAGGTATAGTAAGCTATGAAAAAATTTCTGAGATCAGGCAACCCTTATATATGGTTGACGGCCGGAACGCTGACGGCCTGCCTCCTGATGATTTCTGGTTTGGTCGTGCTGATTATGATCAATGGATTTGGCATCTTCTGGCCTCACAAGATCGTTCAGTTTACCCTTCAGGACGGCACAGTGCTTTTGGGAGAAATCGCGAAGCGAGAGCCTATTCCCCACCAAAAAGACGCTTACCGGACAAAAGTCAAGGTTGGCAACAGGGACGTTTATGGAATGGACTTTCGGTGGATAGACGACGCAGAAGTTGTATCTCAGACTTACCCGGTTCATGCGCTGGCTTTTGAAAGACGCGAATGGGGCAATCTGTATGGTTTTTTACAGGGTTTACGACAGGGTGACGGCGTTAAGCCCCTGGAAAAAGAAGCCATGGCTTCTTTGCTCAGAGAAAGCCACGCCCTGTATAAAAAGATACGGAACATAGAAAAAAAGGATATTGGTAATATAAATTACCGGATGGAAAAAATCCGCCTTGAATTAAAGCATCTGACGTTACTGCAGCTCTCGGAAAAAACTCGGAAAAGAGCTGCTGCACTAAACGCCAGGATGGCGCATCTGGAAAAAATATACCGTGAAAAAGAAGATACTCTTGCCCGGTTTTACGAGAAGGCAAGAGAAAAAGAGGTCGTAGTGCTTCTTGCGGATGGCAGGGAAAAGATGGTGCCCGTTTTTCAGATCATCCGAACCTCCATGCCGAATGAAATGGGAGCCTTTGCTAAAGTAAGATTTTATGTCGCGAAATCCTGGGAGTTTATCTGGGGAGAACCTCGTGAGGCGAATACCGAGGGTGGCGTATTTCCCGCTATTTTTGGGACGGTTATGATGGTGCTGATCATGAGCATTGCTGTTGTCCCACTGGGAGTTTTGACAGCAGTATACCTCAAAGAATATGCAGGCGACAGTTTTATTTCCCGGCTGGTGAGAATATCGGTGAGCAATCTGGCGGGGGTGCCGTCCATTGTCTTTGGTATCTTCGGTCTTGGTTTTTTTATCTATTTTTTTGGCGGTGGTATTGATAAACTCTTTTTTTCTGAATCGCTGCCATCCCCTACGTATGGAACTGGTGGTATCTTATGGGCAGCACTCACCCTGTCGCTACTGACGGTGCCGGTGGTTGTCGTTGCAACGGAGGAGGGACTATCTTCTGTCCCCAAGGCTTTACGGGAAGGTTCGTATGCGCTTGGCGCCACAAAGATTGAAACGCTGTGGAAAGTAGTAATACCACAGGCAACTCCTGGCATACTTACGGGCACGATTTTGGCTATGGCAAGGGCAGCCGGAGAAGTTGCGCCTCTCATGATTACCGGTGTTGTGAAGCTGGCACCATCTTTGCCAATTGACAGTCACTTTCCCTACATCCATTTGGAGAGAAAATTTATGCACCTGGGGTTTCATATCTATGACGTTGGATTTCAATCACCCAATGTAGAGGCTGCTATTCCTATGGTCTATACCACAACCCTCGTGTTGCTCTTTACGGTACTTACCCTTAACCTTACGGCCATTATAGTAAGAAATAAGCTGAAAAAATGGTACAGTACCAGGGCAATGTAAAAATAATGATTTATTGCATGAAATAGGCATTAGACTACCTTCCCCCTGTTTCTCCGCTGTAAACGGAGGGATTATGGGGGATGGAAAAAGAAACCTGACGGACGAAAAAATGGTGTGTGAAGACGATGGAAAATTATCCATGTTATCGTGAGGTGCTTTTCTCATTATTCGTAACAAATTATTATGGCAAAAGAGCACATAATCGTTCCTGAACCAATTGTAAATATCATAGATCTGTCTCTTTATTATGGTAAAGTCCAGGCATTAAAGAGCATAGCCCTTGATATTTCGAAGAAAAAAATTACCTCTTTTATCGGACCTTCCGGGTGCGGGAAATCCACATTAATCAGATGTTTAAACCGCATGAATGATCTTGTAGAAAGCGTAACGATCGAGGGGTGCATTAAAATCGACAACCAGGACATCTATAGCCCTACGATTGATGTAACAGAACTCAGAAGAAGAGTTGGTATGGTTTTTCAAAAACCCAATCCCTTTCCCAAAACCATTTATGAAAATGTTATTTACGGCCCGCGGCTTACGGGTATCAGGAAAAAGGGGATCCTTGATGACATTTGCGAAAAAGCCCTTAAAAAGGGCGCACTCTGGGACGAAGTAAAAGACAGGCTGCATACCAGCGCCCTTGATCTTTCCGGAGGACAGCAACAACGAATTTGTATTGCACGGGCAATCGCCATGGAACCAGAGGTTATCTTACTGGACGAGCCTTGTTCAGCCCTGGACCCTATTGCTACTGCCAAGATAGAAGATATGCTCTGTGATTTGAAAAAGGATTATACGGTTATCATCGTTACGCACAACATGCAGCAGGCAGCCAGGATATCAGACTATACGGGCTTTTTTATGCTTGGCAAGCTTGTCGAATTTAATATTACCACAGAGATATTTACCAATCCACGGGAAAAACAGACCGAAGATTACATAACAGGAAGATTCGGGTAAATTGGTTGAAGGAAGCATTCGGTTGGGTGCGGAAGAACGCCGGTTATCATGCCAGTGTGGTTCTGTGAAAATCTGTAGCCTGATTTCAAAATAAATACGAGGAGAAACGATGTCACGAGAGGCTTATCATAAGGCACTAAAAAAGCTTGAGGACGAAGTATTGTTCATGGGAGAAATGGTGTCAAACGCCATACGGAAATCGGTAGAATCCTTACAAAAAAGAGATATAGCTGCATCCAGGGAAATTGTAAAGAACGACCTTCTCATAAACAAAAAACGTTTTGATATTGAAGAAAAGTGCATTTCCCTTATCGCCACTCAACAACCGATGGCGGTTGATCTGAGGGAATTGACTTCTATCCTGAGCATCGTGACAGATCTCGAACGCATGGGTGATCATGCAGAGGGAATTGCAAAGATAAACATGTTAATTGGTGAAGGGCCGCTGGTAAAGCCCCTGATCGACATTCCCAGGATGGCTGAGATAGGGCTGTCCATGCTAAATACCTGTCTCAAGGCGTTTGTTAACAGGGATACGGAAACGGCAAGGCGTATCTGCAATGAGGATGATCAGGTAGATGCCCTGCACGATCAGATTTACCGGGAGCTCCTGGTCATGATGATGGAAAATCCGCGAATAATCCATATGGCCACCTATCTCACGTGGGTATCCCACAACCTGGAACGCATCGCGGACAGGGTTACCAACATCGCTGAAAGGGTTGTGTATATGGTCACCGGTAAGATGGAAGAAATAAACGTATCGAAATACTAATCTTATAGTATAAACAATTTTTTTCTATTTCACTCTCAGCAATCCATGGCAGGCAATAACCTGTCCAGACTGTAAGGCTGCCGTCAATGGTCGTACTTCACATGCTTTGTGAGTACATCCAATATAGAGAGCAGAAGGGACGATTATCCTGCCGCTGGATAGAATTTGGTTGTAGCATAGGCGCGCAGAGAAAGGACGTCTGGTTCTTTACCAGGAAACTACCACGTGAAAAACAACTTCACTTTCTGCCTGCCGTCAGATAGGAATCGCTGTAGAGATGCTGATTCATGATGATCTCTGCGGTCATTGCGGCATCCATTAAGTCCTTGTCAAGCACATCCATCACTGCAGCATCCAGTCCGTAGGAAATTCCCATAGTGAGAAATATCCGGGCTAAAAGCCTCTTTTCCTTGGTTCCCTGTGAAAAGTTGCTCAGTCCCACATTCCTATGCGGTGGAGGATCGGAGATCATCTTAATCTGATTGAAGATGTCAAACATGAGCGCTGGCTGTTTCTGATCAACATTAATAGGGAAAAGTATGGGATCAATATATACCTTTGACAGCTCGTATTCGTGCTCCACAGCCTTTTCAACAATCTTCATGGCAAATTCCATGCGACGCTCAACGTCCTGCGGAATACCGGTTTTGTCCATGGTCAGGCATATCAGTGATGCATTATATTCTTTGGCTATGGTCATGAATTTGTCCAATTCTTCAGGATCCCCTTTTGAAGAATTGATTAAAATTTCATTCTTTGCAACCGACAAACCGGCCTTTACCACATCAAATTTCTGACTGTCAATTGCAATCGGCGTCTTTACCGTGTCCTGCACTACCTCAACCAGCCATTTCATGGCCGCAACCGGGTCAGCGGCGGCAGTGCCTACATTTACGTCCAGAAAGCTTGCCCCTGCTTCTGTCTGTTTTATGGCAAGTTCTCTCACTGCCTTCGGATCTTTATTCTTTATCGCCTCTCGTACGTCTTTAAACATACCATTAATGCGCTCACCGATAGAAATCATTGTATGTTTATCCTTTCATGAAAATTCTTACGTTCTAATATAACCGTTCAATACACTTTTTTACCGTAGCAACAGCCTTTGGATGGCTCATACGGATAATATCAACACCCGACTGTAGCAAGCCGACAGCCGTAATAGCCTCCCACATGGGGCCTCTCTCGTCCCGCGCCCCCCATTGGGGAACTTCCATATCGTCCGATTTTGATTCCTTGGTTCTCCACGCCTCATGTCCGACATCGCAGATTACGGGCATCGACATCATTTTATCGCCCGTAAGCGCCGCCAGCCGTTCGCGTTCCTGAATAGAATAGGTGTATTCAAGACCGTAACCCAATGCGCCGGTTGACTGAAACATCACGATACGGTTGAGCGGAAAATCCATTTCAGACACAAGAATATTTACCTGCTTTGCAATATTGATATCCACCGGAGCCAGCGTAATGAGCGCATGTCCATCCGCCAGACATGTAGCGGTAAGTGTCTTGTAATTATCCTGAGTAACAACTCCCATCAGGCAGCACTCCCCCCGTGCAGCCTGGCTTATCTTTGGCATGACCTCATTGTCTTTTTCGTCATGTTCACAGCCCCAGATAATCAGAGGTACACCTACTGCGGCAAGGATCGATTTTACCGTCTTTACGGTCTCTTCTGCAGTTTTGTTGCCTTTATCAGGATGAATTCCCTCCAATTTGAGACAGATTAAATCTGCCCCATACTGTTCCACGCATTTTTTTGCCCATTGTGCCGGATCGTTAAGGACGTCAGCAAAAGGTTTTGTCAGGGTTTCCGGCCAGTCTTCCGGCGGCACGTCATAGACATCCATGGCAACTACAGGCTTTTGGCCCGGATTCCCCTCAAAATCCATAAAAGGGATACTTTTTGCGCCACCAATCGTAATGGTCTTCGTCCTCGTGCCTCCCTTGTCCTTTGTGGCGCCAAGGGTAATTTCATTAACCGTACCCGACCACTTGTCAGCTACATTTGGTATTTCCATTCATTTCTCTCCTACCCAATCAGTTCAATATCTAAAAATCTCAAGAAACCTCATCATCGTGCCGGAGGACACATCAATGAACGAGTTTTTCTTTATTTTGGCTGCCTTAGGCAGCGACTTTAAGCTTCCTTCATTGTGGAACGACAAGGCTGGTCGCTCTACCTGAGTCAAAAAGTTTAAAATTCCTAAACCTTGAATTAATATTGCTTCGTTACATGCGTTCCTCGCAACGACAATTATCTATGCATACCCTTTAAAGATGCGTTCTTTTAGGTACGCCCAGAGATGCTCTTTTCGAGCATACTTGCCGGCAAATGTTTCTGCAGGAAATTCCCCAGTTTTTGATATAGCTCATTTTCACGGGAAATTTCAAACACAGAAGCACCACACGCCGCAGTATCGTAAACCTCCTGATCAAAGGGAAATATCGCAGATACTTCAATCCCCAAGCTGTCCAACTTCTGCTGAAGATTTTCATGAATACCCTTCTGGGGCACCCGGTTTAGGATACAATACTTTTGCCGGATCGTAACCGAAAGAGATTCAGCTAATGCGATGATCCTTTGTAAGGTCAATGCACCTACAATCGTTGGTTCACTTACAATCAACAGGAGATCGACATTGTTCGTTGTCCTGCGGGAGAGATGCTCCATCCCTGCCTCATTGTCGGTAACAATAAACGGGTACGTTGTGCCTACTTTATCCAGATATTTACGCAGGAGATTATTGACATAGCAATAACATTTCGGCCCTTCCGGCCTCCCCATCGTTAAAAGATCAAATTTCTCCTTTTCAATGATAGACTCCTCGATGGCATACTCAATATATCTGTCCTTAGACATCCCGGAAAAATCTACTTTTTTCTCCACGATATCTTCACGGATGTCAGCAACGGTGCTTTGCACGTGCAGACCAAGCAATGAACCGAGAGACGCATTCGGATCGGCATCTACTGCCGATACCGGCTTACCAAGCTCTTCGGTAATATATCGGATAATAAGGGCAGAAAGGGTCGACTTCCCCGTTCCTCCCTTTCCTGCCACTGCAATATTAAAAGCCATAGAAACCTCTTTTTTGAAGGTTTAGAAATTTCAAACAAAAATTTTCTCCCCCTTAATCCCTCTCACGGAAGGCAACAAGCAACTGTCCCCCGCTGGCAGGGGTGAAAGGGGGTGGACTCCAGTCGGGAAAATTTGTATTTATACGTAGCCAAATGCCTAACTTACCATCAGTTCCTCTGCAACGGATGGAAATTTTTCAATATCGGTGTGCGGCAAAAAGTTTGCCGATACATATTCCTCCATGTATTTATTATTACTCATGAGATCAAAATATGTCATCTTGGACGCAATGACTCTGGCAACTTCATAGGCATCTTTAGCGAGCAGTACCATTTTCGCACCGAGCACCGAGGTATTTCCTACAAACTGTACCTTTGAAGCAGACATGTCAGGGAGCATCCCAATTGTAATGGCGCTCCGTATGTCGAGATAATTGCCAAACCCGCCCGCAAGGTAGAGCTGCTCAATATTATTTGCTTCCATCCCCATGGATTCAAGCAGGGTAGAGATTGCCGAATAGATCGCCGCTTTTGACCGCATGAGATTCTGAATGTCCGCCTGGGTAATAACGATATCCCGTTTTGTAGAAGTTTCGCTCCTGTCTACCAGGATAAATTCATAGCCGTTGTCCGTTTTCCTCAAGCGATCTGAGCTTATTCCTTTCTGGAAATTGCCGGTCCTGTCGATGACACCACTTCTGACAAGATTCGCCAGACAGTCTAAAAGCCCGGAACCACAAATACCGTTTGCTGGAGCATCTCCTATGGTTTTATACGTAACATGGTAATTTTTTGTAATCGACACCTTTTCAATTGCACCCTTAGCTGCACGAGTGCCACAGGAGATACCGCTGCCTTCAAAAGAAGGGCCTGCCGATGCGGAGCAGCACACCATCCAGTCTTTATTGCCCAGCACAATCTCGCCATTCGTGCCGATATCAACGAGCAGCGACAACATCTCTGCCTTGTCCAGCCTGATTGCCAAAGCACCGGAAGAGATATCCCCTCCCACATAAGCACCAACGCACGGGAGGGTATAGAGCAGGCCGTTGTTATTAATTTTCACCCCCACCTCATGTGCCCTCAAAGGCGGCACAAAGCTTGCGGATGGAAGATACGGCTCTTTTCTGATATTCGTAGGGTCCAAACCGATGAGAAAATGGGTCATTACCGTATTTCCCGCACAAACCACCGCATGAATATCGTGGATACTAAGATGGTTTCTCTTAACAAGGGTAGAAATGAGATGGTTAATATCCTCAACCAGCACCTCCTGCATGAGCTCCATGGCGTTATTTTCAGCGGCATACATAATCCTCTGAATATAATCATCCCCATATTTAATCTGAGAATTGTAGGTTGCTTCAACATCGACCGTCTCTCCGCGGGAAAGATTCATAAGGTGCGCAACCACTGTGGTTGTTCCAACATCCACGGCAACACCATAATTTCCTTCGCTGGCATTGCCCCCCTGTATTTCCATAATTTCTACCGACGGACCCCTGTATCCCAGCGTCACCGTCACCTTCCAGTTACTGCCCCTTAGAATACCCGGAAGGCGTTTGAGGACATCGAAATTTGTAGTCAGCTTTTCCAGCGAAACGTGGGTTTTTACCATGATCTCCCTGCACAGTCGCTCATAATCAGCCATACTGTCATCCAGAGTAGGTTGCGGCAGTTCAAGATATACTTTATTTACCAAAGGGTCTTGCTGAAAATGTTCCACATTAGCGGTAGCTGCTGCCAGGGAACCTGAGAATTGAGGAAATTCGCTGACAAGGATTTGGCTTTTATCAAGCTTCGATTCTTCAGGAATGATTACTTCCAGGTTGCCCATTACCTTCGTACTGCATGCGAGGACATACCCTTTTTGCGCCTCTGATACCGAGATATGAGTCGTGGGCATGCTTTCAATCATACCAGAACCCAGAATGACTTTACACTTGCCGCACGTGCCGTCGCCCCCGCATAGGGCGTTTATAAACAGATCCCCCTTATATGCAGCATCGAGGATGGTTTTGCCCTTTTCAATCTCTACGGTAACGTCAACAGGAAAGAACTGTACTTTAAATCGTGAATTTTCCATGCGTTGAACCTGAAGTGAATTTCCTTAAACAGTTTTATCGTATTACTGAGTAAAAACTTCGTTCCCCATCTTCACAAGGACATGTTTTTGCAAGTTTTTTAACACGCCCGTAAATCCCTGAGGCAGGACAACCGTCCCCGGTTGACATCATAATGACAAGCGGGGACGGTAGTCCTACCAAGAGAGCGGTAATAGAGAGGTATTGGTTGCAGCTTTGTTATATTACGCTTTCCACACCGTTTTCAGATAGGAAGGGAGTCCCGAAGCCTCTCGTGGACCCACCAGAATTTCCCATCCAAGGGTCTCCTGCAATTTCCCGGACATCACGGCAACAAGACCCGGGATGATCATTTTCTTATGCTTTACCTTGGTATCAACCTGTGCGTCTGTCATGGCCTTCGCAACCACCTTGTCGTTTAATTTGTCTCCAGAGTACGCGGTCAGCACGGAGGTCCCACCCGTATCCACCGCTAAAATATAGGCAGGCACCCGGCTCGACTCAACCTCTCCCTCAACCGTATAATAGGTAAGTGAGAAGTTTGTGGTAAACAATATCGGGGAATCATCCTTAACGTCACCAACGGCGTACAATCGCGGCTCCACCTGTATGGGCTTTTGCGGATCCGTAAATATATTTGTCCTGGCAGTAAGCAGGGGCATAATTGCCCATGGCTCACACGCATTCACCGCAACAATGCCGGCATACTTCAGCAAATAGGTGCTTGCCAGTGCGATTTCCTGGAACGGGTCTTCATCACACACAAAGGTAATCATCGGGAATCCGAGCGTGCGGAAATTTTTCTTTAAGGCAAGGCGACGAATCTTGGTCAGTTTTTGCAGCACCTCTTTGGGATTGTTCCCTCCCACATCCAGAACAATCTCTTCAACGCCAGCCTTTTTGGCACGTTCGGCCAGATCAGCAAGCTCCTCAAGGGTCTGGGCTGTTACGGTCATCGGGCACTTCTTTTCCTGTGCAAGAGCTGCCATTGCCTCACAGTTGCTGGCACTGGCGCCATGAAGCAGCGGTCTCTTTTCAGCACAATTTTGCAAAGCAGCCTTCATATTATCCACAGACGCACTGCTTAAAATCATGTTCAAATGAGACCCGGCGCTTACTTTCTTTGCCGCTTCGGCAAATTTTTCTGCATTATTGCTCTTGTTCATCACGGCAATCAGGTCAATCTCGATTTCCGTACCAACACGGGTAAGTTTCAAACTGTTAACCTTTTTTAACCGGTCGTTGAAAGCATCTTCACTCAGGTCGTCCGGGATAGTGACGGCGACGCCCGTGGGATGATAAAACTTCTCTTCGTGTCTGAACAGGACATTTTCCTCACCCACCTGAACTTGTCTGGCGCCCGCACCAACCGTCACGAGTTTAATGGGAGGGGCTGCTGCCGCACCCAGCACTTTTTTTGCCTCTTCGCTTACATCCGGACAATCCGACAGGTTTGCCTTTTTTTGCGCCAATTGCATCGCAAATGCAAGACAGGTAGGCCTTCCGCACTTCTTGCAATTTGTTTTGGGAAGGAGTTTATAAATGTCTAATCCCGTTAGTGCCATGCTCTACTATCCTTTCACATAAAGAAATTTGCACATCATCAAACGAATAACCACCCACTCACCCGCATTCATGAAAAGTGGATAACGGGGTGGATATAAAAAGAACATGCATGCCGTTGATATTGAGCAATTACCATAAAACTATGTCTTTAAATCATCACTCGTCTGTATAATTTTACTGACCAATCCGTATTTGAAAGCTTCTTCAGCGGACATCCAGAAATTTCTCTTGGTATCCGTCTCTACCTTTCCCAGCGGTTGTCCCGTCTCAACAGAAATCAAACGGTTAATCTTTTCCCGGCACTTAAGGATTTCGCTGGCTTCTATCTGAATATCGGCCGCGGTACCATGGATGCCGGTGGAAGGCTGATGAATGAGCACGCGGGCATTGGGCAGGCTGAACCGGTTTTCCTTTTTTGCACCAAGCAGGATAATTACCGCAGCGCTGGCGGCAACCCCTGCGCAGACGGCTTTTACCTTTGGCTTAATAAACCGCATCATATCATAGATTGCAAAACCCGCATCAGCATCACCACCCGGGGAATTAATAAACATCTTAATATCTTCATTGCTTTCCCCTTCAAGGAGGATAAGCTGAGTCATGACCTGTTGTGCCATCTTTTTACTCACCTCGTCTGAAACCATAACCGTACGCGTCTTTAATAATCGTGCAATCAGATCGCCTCCGGGTCGTTTTTCCTTCTCTTCACCAGCACCTTCATCCTGTACACGTAAAACCTGACTTTTTCCTAAGAAAGGGATTGGCATATCAACGATCATGTATAGACTCCAGAAATTAAAAACAGATAAATGTTTATCTTTAATACCGTCGTAAACAAAGCAACGCCCTGCACGAGTTCAGGTTTGCAAATTGAACCCAAATATTTCTACCTTCGAACGTTTCTTGATGAGGATAATGACCCTTGTTCAGTCGAATCAGGTCAAGGTTGACTAACCATCGACCCCGCTGCAGGTAAATCCGCATCTCAACCCTGCCGTAAACAAATCAACCTCCCCACTCTCCTTCCGGAGAGAGGGGAGGTAAAAAAACGGCGTAACCTAAAAATTCCGTTCTTTCTTTTCGCGTATTACCGCGGGAACGAAATATCACATGATACTAAAACATGGGCGCCATAACCAAAGCCGGATGGCTAACTTTCTGCATATAAGCCACAACTTCGTCCTCAGTCTGAGCAACCGTTTCATCAGCTATTTTATTGAGAAAATCTTCAAGACCAAGCTCCTGTGCCGTATCGGCAAGCGTTTCCGCCAACTCCTCCTTCAGTGCCTTGGGCATCCACACAACACGGCCCAAACCACCATCGGCTGAAATGAATTTCCTACTGCCTAAATAAAACTTGCTGTGCCCCATAAACCCGGGGGTCTGCAAACCACCGCCAACCGTCCCGGCAAGCGTGGAAAATTTCATACCACAGGGGGTCATTTCCGTGAAGTCACGGTCTACCACCATAATCCCATTCGTCATGGGTAACATCGCCGAGATGCACTCAAAACAGCCGCAACTGGTCATCGGGTCTGTCATAATACTATACAAACTTACCTTCTCCAGCGACCGGTTTGACCCATTATAGATAAATGAGTTCGTGCCTTCCCACTGCCCCAGATTTTCATTCACCACCTTGCCACGCTCGATCGGCTGATTTGGCCCTGTGGGGTTGATCTCGTAGCCCGCCTTGCCGTCCAGCCAACTGACTGAACCACAAAGGCCGGAACGTTCCGGTGTCACAACGCAAATATGGGTAGGCGCAAAACTTTGACAGAGGGTGCAACTGTAAAACATGTTCACCGAGTCATCGGTCATACCCTCTAATCGCGCATCACGCTCTGCATAAGCGGCGCGCACGTCTTTTAATATCCGCTCCACATCTTCCCTTTTGGTATAAAAGGTAACCTGCACTTTGTCAACAATCGCCCCGAAATTACTATGGAACTGCGAGTGGATGATACTGCCGATATGCTTGATCCTGAACCCTGCCTTAAATGCCTCTTTACTGATGCGATGACGGATGATGTCCCTTTGCCCCATGTGGAACAGGCCCTGGGCTTCACCCAGAAACCGGTGCATCTGACGTTCGAAGATTGGCTCAAAATCAGGCTGCATCTTTCGGCCTGCCACCTCAACCATGATACCAAGCGACACACCTGGGCCCGGCTTAATTTCGTCCAGGTCTGGCCCGATAACCTGTATTTTGCCATCCTCAACCTCGTCAATTTCTTTGGTGCACACATATTCAAATGCAGGGACGCCGGGGCCGCCAATCTCAATCTGCATATCCTCTTTTCTGATACGCTCACCTTCGAAAGCCGGACCGTACGCCACGGGGATATCCATCTTGTGGATAGAAATCTTTAGCCCACGGACTTCAATGCATTTATCAACAATCTTGTCCACCGGCACCCTTGAAACCACGTGTTCATAGGTACATACGCCGGTGGGCAATATCTCCGGAATGTCGATATTTGAAATCGTCGGAAAACCATAATTGATAGCACCCGCTGCATTGGCATACTGTTCATCTGTTACGGCGGTTCCTATTGCCATAACAAATGCAAAGATGCGGTTTTTGTTATAGAGGAGATTTCTCCTTGCTTCACCGGGTGGCACATTTCCAAATGAAAGGGCTGCACGGTTGGCAAAACCCAGAGAATATACGGCAGCCGAGGTCTCTTTTCCAAAAGGCACTAGTCGGGTATCCCACCCCATCTGGACGCCCTTTTCAGCCAATTGCTCGGCAAACGATGTCCCAAAATTATCTGACTGCATAAACACGTACAGATTCTTTTGCTGAAGTTCCCTGGCAATCTTCACGGCCGTATCTGCATCAGGCGCACACCCCACAATTGCGGCAAACCCTGGCGCCGTGCCATCGACAAACTCAATGCCGCGTTCGCGCATGATAACGTCATCAGCAGCGCCAAGCCATATTCCGTCTACCGGGTGAGGCCCGATGAGATATTTACAGGCCTCATACACTTCCTCGGCAAAAAGCGTTGCCATCCCGGCATCAAGGGTATGCCCAAGGTAGGGTACCCAGTGCTTTTCTGCCGGCAATGGCGGGAGCATGCTCCGCGCCATTCCCAGGATATACTCGCAATCCTCCAGTGTTTTCACGGCAACACCCGTCATGGAATAAATGATGGGCAAGTAATACGCCGTGTTCGGAAACTCCACCTTGCAATCGCGTCCCTTTTGCGCTATTGCATCGGCAAGTTTTTTATCAGCCTTATCTACAATTTTATATGCGCCGCGAATGGCGGCAGTACAGATAATCTTGGACATAAAAACACCCCTTTAAATCACTTTAATGATGTGCTGCCGGCTTGCACTCCCTTTCGAGCGCCCTTCTCTCAGCCATATCGTACAGTTTTCTCTCCTTATTCACGTTAATACCAAGTGCATCTCTCTTCTTTTCGATGTGATCCATGAGCATCTTTCCGATCTTCTTTAAATCAGCCTCAAAATCCCATCGTGCGCCACACATCTCTTCCATCTCTTTTGTTAGCAACCTTTGCATATCGGGAGCGCCAGCCACCGGCGAATTCATACCAAAGACGGTATAAATACCAGAGGCTACCAGAAATTGCCCAATAGCAATTGCCTTTTCACTCATCCATTCCGTGCACGCGCCAGCCACCGGCAATTCACTGATATCGTTTCCTAAACCGCCCTCCTTCACCATTTCGCTTACGGCAATCAGAATACGGCTGTTATCAACACACGCCCCCGAATGTAATACCGGCGGTATCCCAACGGCTTCACACACCTCTTTCAGCCCCTGGCCGCAGGCGTCTTTCATTTCAGGAACCATTAACCCGTCTGAAGCGCATTGCCCTGCCGCGCAACCCGTCGCCACTACCAGGAAATTGTTCGCAATGAGCTCTCGTGCCAAATTGATATAGGAAGGTTCACACGTACCCGCCTTGGGGCTCGTGCAACCGGCAATACCCACAACACCGCGGATCCTGCCGTTAATAATATTATCATTTAACGGGCGGTAACTTGCCCGGTACTTGCCGCCCAGCATATATTTGATCGTCTCATGACTAAAACCGGCAACGAGATTCGGCTCTGCGCTGGCTGGGATAAACACCTTTTCTTTGTCACGGTTTTTATAATTATCGACAGCCATCATGACGATCTTCTTCGCCGATTCAAGGCCATGCTCTTCCTCGAACTCAACGTGCTCCGCGCCAAAGATCTTTGCCTTTGACAGGGTAGTAATCAGTTTCGTATGAAAAGACTTTGCCGCTTCAGCAAGTGATTGCATGACACACTGGATATCAACAACCATTGCCTCAACAGCACCGGTCGCTATAGCAGCCTCCTGAATAGTCATATGCCCGGCCATAGGAATTCCGTGCCGGACGAGAAGCTCGTTGGCGGTGCAACACAGACCGGAAAGCACAATGCCCTTCGCCCCGGTTGCCTGCGCAGCCTTGACCACTTCCGGATCATTACAAGCAAGCACAATAGCTTCAGCAAGTTGCGGCTCGTGTCCATGTACAATAATATTCACGTGATCTTTCTTGATCACCCCCAGGTTGGACCTTCCTGCCGTAGGTTTTGGGGTGCCAAACATAATATCCTGCAGTTCCGTTGCTATCATACAGCCACCCCAACCGTCTGCCAAAGATACCCGCATGGCCTGCAAGGTAAGGTTCCGGTAATCCTGGTCGCCGCCCATCCCGGTCCGGTGCAGGCTTTCGGTGACCTCGCGATCAATTGCCCGCGGGGCGATACCTAATTTTTCCCATATTTTTTGGCGTGCTTCAGGCGCCCTCTTCAGGAATAACAAAGTACCATATGGTTTTCCAAATTCCATCAGCGCCATCTCGCCAACTTCTTCAGCAATTTCATTTATCTTACGATCCTTCGTCTTTACCCCAAAACACCCGGCAACCATCATCAGCTTCTCAACGTCTTTAATCCGATAGCCGGGGGCCTCACCACGTGCCGTAGCAACCAGCAGATGGGCAGCAGCGCGCGCGTGATCCGAATGACATGCCGTACCGGCGCCGCTCATACGCAGGAAATGCCGCGCCGCAAAGGTATTCGCATCAGCGCCACACACGCCCTTCTTCGGGCCTTTTCCGAAAGGATCAATATTACACGGACCATAATTACAGTGCCGGCAGCACAGTGCAAGACTTCCGTAACCGCATTGAGGAAGCTGCGCCTGATACCGGTCGTACATGGTCTCCACTTTCAATTCTTTCATACGATCCAGCATAATCTCGTCAGCCGTTTTTTTCTTCTCTTCCATCTTATTCCCCTCCTTAACAAGGTTCATAAACACCAGACCAACCGGAATAACCTGTGTACACGGTCAGTCTGCCTATCTACCACCGTCGTCTGCGGTAAATAGAACAAACTATTATAAATAGAAATAAATTTAAATCAAGGGAAAATGTAAACCATTATTTTCCCCTGGTACAATCTTCCAAATTGTTCTTAATCTGCCTCACTTCCTTCAGCAATTGACTGTTTTCTGCGAAGACCGCTTTTCCCACAATATCCGATTCAAGCACCTTTTCGTTATAGGAAATAAACCCTAAAACCGGAATCCCAGCCAGCCCTTTTTCAATCAACGCCTTGTGTTCATCCGAAGCCACTTTATTACCCACGGCATAAATAGCCTTCAGGCCGATATCGTCTGCAAGTTTTTTAACCTGGAAGGCAGTCTGTATACTCTTGGAACCAGGCTCTACAATCACAATCAGTGCATTTACTGCTTTTACCGTGGCGCGTCCCAAGTGTTCAACCCCTGCCTCCATATCCACAATCACCACCTCATCCCTTTGCACAATCAGATGGCTGAGCAATGTCCTCAAAAAGGCGCTCTCAGGGCATGCACAACCGCCCCCTCCGCGTTTCACTGCGCCCAACACCATCAGCTTGATCCCTTCCTGTTCCAGGGAAAGTTTATCGGGAAGATCAGAAACCGTGGGGTTTAACTGAAAAAATTTCCCGTACTCTTCAGACGTAGCGCCCGTACGCTCCTTTATCAGATCTTTCATCTGACTAATCGGAACGATCTCCGATACATTTTTTATACCCAACGTTACTGCCAAATTAGCTACCGGGTCTGCATCTATCGCAATGACCTTCTTCCCGTTTTCCGCAAAAACCCTTGCAAGGGTGGCAACAAAGGTAGTCTTTCCAACGCCACCTTTCCCTGAGACTGCAATCTTCATAATAGTATCACCTTTACCTCTCAAATTTTTTTGTAATCATTACATTTTAGTAATTATATCATAGGTCATAAAATATTTGCATAAGAAAAATTTCACATGACGTTAAAGCTCTCATTTTGTGTCTTTCAGACCCCTGCAAACTATTTCATTGATTTGTGTAAACTGCTATTCTAACGAAAAAAACACCTGGCGCTGCTACGCCGCTACCAAAGCTGTAAAACCGTCCTCCAATAGGGTATATTTGATTTTTTAAAGTGGAATCTTAACCACGGGAAACATACACGATAGAGGGGAACGGCAATGGAGAAGTTTCTGGAGCGATATCATAGCAAAATTACCTGGATAGTTTCAACCGTTGATCGAATGATATTGAAAGGGCATATTTTGCCATTTTTCCAAAAGAGCAATAGACATTATTATTTGTTTCAGGTGAAGGTGCTGTTTAAGGATTTCTGGACGTGTGCGAAGAAGGTATCAGAGGTAATTAAGGATAATGCAAGAGAGCTATCGGCAAAAGAATCCCAACCGATGATCCCCCTGGATTCAAGCAGAATCAGTAAGGAAGACATGGCACGGAAGATACAAGAAGAAGACAAGGGAAAAAAAGGCCTTCTTTGTGTATTGAAGGGCGTTGAACCCTGTGTATCTTTTGATGTCCGTGGGAATAAGGAGAAGCAGAAGTTAGAGGTGGTGGTTCGGGAACGGAAAGGTTTGTTTCTTTCCTTTTACTACCAACACAAGAGATTTGGTTTTATGCAGGTACGGCTTCAGACGTGGTCTCCTTTTCAGATACATCGGATGTTCACCCCGGAATAAAAACTAAAAAGGCAGGAAAAACCTTATATTTATTGGCTTTTACGGCCTTTTTAGTTTTCACCTTGGGGTGAACATCCGCTCTAACCTCATAGTCAATACCATGAAAGGCCAGGCCTTCATACCCCTGAATCCCAGGAACCGGCAACCAGACAAAACCCTTGGGCATCATGGATGCTCTTTATGCGATGCCGGGCTGGAGATGAAAACCGCGGGCTCATGGACTGAAGGGCCACGAACCCGCCTCAAATTCCGATGCCCGCTCAAGGCCGACAGCAAGGTCGCTGCGAACTACCCCAAGGGTTGTCCCATTCAACATCCCAGCTTGACTCAAGGCAAGGCCTACGGCTGCACAAAATATCTCGACATTACCCATGATGCACGCTCTCAGGTACCACGAGACACAGACTTTTTCAAAGAAACACACCGGCTCCGCATTACGGTTAAACCGTATTTCAGCCGTCCTGGTGACCGGGAGGCTGAACAAACCACCCATTATAAGCTACGGATTGTTCAAAACCAGATGGCCATTGCTTATGTATCGATGAGTCTTGTTGCCTCGGCTGCGGCTCTCCTTCTCAAACAACCCGACAAAATCAGGTGTTTCAGAACATTTTCGCAACTGCCTCTCCTCAGGCAAAGCGCTTAAAGTATCGTAAAAGTCACCTCTCAAAGCACTGCCACAGAATCGGTACGCCCGCATTTCCCTGAATCCCTGTCCAACCAGCCCGCACTCATTCATCCCTCACGAGCAAAGGCTATTTTGCAGAAGCCTTTCTGCTCTATCTTCCTTATGTCCTTGAGTCGTCCACTCTCAATATTCCTTACACAGCATCCGCGGCTCTTCCACCTTCAGTTCGCCGACCGTCCTTATGACATCCTCTGGACTTCCTTCTTCCCGTGCTACAATTTTCTGCATTTGGTCGAAATTGCTTGCAAAATTTATTAGTAAAGGTAATATATCCTTAAAGATACATAAATCTGGTGTGTTCATTTGGATGTCCATCAATAGGTAAAAAGTCACTTTCCATCTTTTTTCCTGGAGGAAGAAGATCGTGATGATCAGAAAATTTCAGAAATTTCACCGTGTTGAATTTGTCGTTTTTTCAATAGTATTACTCTTGTTTCTTACCGGCAAAATAGGTAGCGGTGAAGAGTATTCATATAAATATTCAATACAGAAGGAAAGATTTCAGAGGAGCTCTTTTTCTCAATTTCAAGCCGGTCTCCGTCGTACGATAGATGGATTAGAACAAAAATCAGACAATCTTGAGGCCATGAACCAAAATCTAGAGGGAAGGGTTAATATGCTAGCCTCAGAGAAAGATAAATTAAGCAAGGCGCATGCACAAATGAGAGTAAAACAATCTGCGTTAGAAAATGAGCAGGCCAAACTAAAGAAAAAGACGGTATCTTTGGAAGTAGCCTATAAAAAGTTATCCAACAAAATTTCTGTGGCGAATGCCCCCAAAAAAACTAAATCTGTGGCTCAAAAAAAACCGGCTATAAAAACGACCAAAAAGAAAGCAAGCACCAGGAAACAGGCTACAGTTACAACAACGAAAGGTAAGAAAAATTTTAGTCGTGAAAAGTCAGAGACCGTGGTTTCTTTGCCCTCTTATCCATCCAGTGCAGATGAAGTGAAAAAACCCGAGGAAGTAAAAAGTGTACATGACGATGTATTGGACATTAAAAAGATCAACGAGAGGGGGATTGAATATGGTAAAAAAGGAATGTATGACGAGGCAATAAAGGAATTCCAGAAAGTCGCTGCCGTCGAACCCAATATGGCAAACATTCACTACAACCTGGGCCTTGCTTACAAAAAGAAGGGCATGCAATCTGACGCTGATAGAGAATTTGCTGAATACGAAAGGTTGAAAGTGCAAAACAATTAACAAATGTCACTCACTCTTTATTTGTTAACTAAAGCAACAGATCATCTTGTAAATGACGAGCATTTCCTTTGTTTGCTGCGTAAAAGCTTTTTTCCCAGGGTTTTTGACAACCCCATTCTTAAGAGGACCTGATTGCGACTTGCTGCGTTATGAACGCAGCATTACCTACCGTTGCATGAGTATTTCTATCTGCCGCACATTATCGTCCAGAACGGTCTCATCTGGCAACTTTTCCACTTCTGCCTTGATAATATAAGTTCCTTCTTTTAATCCATCGGTGCTCCAGCTATAGGTAATTTTCTGTGAAGTCAGCCCTTCGAGCGTTTCCGCTTCTCTGCCGATTTGCTGTTTTGTTGTTGGGCACGTTACCGTCAGGATGGTTGTTGCCTTTGTTGCCCTTTCATTACCAACAACAACTTCAATAGTGACCTTTCTTCCGATTGAAGCCCGCAACGGCGCATCCAGCGACACAATGGTTACACCGGTCATTACGGTTTCTGCCTTTTTCTTTTCGCTGGATGGATTACCATAGGATGTTCCAAGGGAGAGCGGTATCACAATGAAAAGAATAAAAAGCCGTTTCCAACCCTTTTTTAAACGGTTCACCTTCATAAAACATCCTCCTCTTTAAACTGTTTTGTACGATGACTTGAGTTCACGCGACACACAACAATCGTGATCCGATTCATCCACGAACTGATTACTTTTCATTACGATTTTGCCATGCTTTATCGTCATTACCACAGGATTCCTGCCAAAGTAATAAGGTGGTTGATTATAATCCACGAGAGCAGGAATTATCATATCTGCCCGTCTTCCCGTTTCTGTACTATCAATCTGTTTTGCAATGCCAAGGGCGTGCGCCCCGTTTATCGTTGCAGTATAAATTGCCTGAAAGGTACTCCCGGTGAGAGGACACAAATAACATTACTCTCTTTCAACCTTACTATATCACGTTGTTAGATATTGTCAAGATGGTCTGCCGAGAGTGCTTTTAAACAAGCAGCCAAAGCACCACCACCGATATCCTGAAATTCGTTTTGTGTCTTTTTAACTTGATGTATAGTGTCTTATAAAACCTATTTTGATATTTTCAGCAAAAAGATGTTTTATGAATAAGGGAAGTACTCACCTGGCGCGGCCTCTGGCCTCAACCAAATTCGAAATACGAATATCGAAATACGAAACAGTTTTCCGAATGGCAAG
>AYTS01000094.1 GCA_002009475.1 Candidatus Brocadia carolinensis
TTTTGAGTATTACCCTATTTGAGAAAGTCCCTATTTTACAAGTACTTACAAATTCTGATTACAAAAGCGAACCATACTTTCCTTATAAGCAATTGTCCTTGTTCAACTTATAACCGGACACTAGTGATATTATTTAGCAAAATAAAATTTAAAAAAGGTGACAAAGATGATTAAAAATTTTGTTGTAGGTTTTTTCATGTCAGTTCATATCTCTTTTATGTCCTTCTTATGTTATGCTGATGAACCTAAGGAACAGCAATACTATAAAGTCAGTATAGGTGATGTGCTTGATATCAGTGTACTTGATCATGATGAACTTAAGACTAGAACACCTGTATTGTCTGATGGTTTAATATCTTTCCCTTATATAGGTAGTATTAACGTTAAAGGCATGAGTTTGTCAGATATTGAAAAAGAAATATCAAAAAGACTTTCTGGTAGTTATATAAAATATCCCGTTGTTTCTGTGTCTCTGACAAGTTATGAGAGTTTAAAATTTTTTGTATATGGTGAAGTTTTAAAACCAGGGAAATATGCTCTTGAGAGTAACATGACGATATTAAAGGCGATTTCTACTGCCGGCGGTATTACCCAGGATGGTCTTTATGGCAGGATAAAACTCAGACGTAAGCAGAAAGGTGGAAGTGAATACAAGGAAAGTATCATTGATCTTAATAGTACAAAAGAAAGCAATATGAATTGTGATAGACTCATTGAGGACGAAGACATAGTGGTTGTTGAACGGAGTAAAGATTTTTTTGTGTATGGTGAAGTTATTAAACCCGGCAAATATACCCTTGAGGATAATATGACAGTCCTTAAGGCAATATCCATCGCCGGAGGCTTTGCGAAATATGGCTCTCCCGACAGGGTTAAAATTCTTCGAAGAGTTTCTGGTAAAGGGGAATATGAAAGCATCAAGGTCGATATCAAAGGCGCAGTGAAAGGAAATATTAGTAAGGATGTTTGCATAGAGTCTGGTGATATATTAGTTGTGTTGGAAGGAATTCTTTAGGGGGGGGCAATGGATTTAAATTTTTCTGAAAGCACTTTACGAGATTATTTGCAAATTATTTTTAGACGTAAAGCCATAATCCTAAGCACATTTTTGATTACTATGATAAGTGTCATTGTTGGTGTAGAACTCAAGACGCCGGTTTACGAGGCACGGGTAAAAATGCTTATTTCGGCGGAAAAACTGATTGAGTCTCCTTATTATAAAGTTTTGGGCGGTTTTCAACAGGAAGATTTATCTTTTACCCAGAGTGAGATTGTTAATTCAAACCCTGTTATCGAGCGTGCCGCAAAGGTGCTTAAGCTTGATCAACGTCCTTGGGATTACGAGAAGAATTATTGCTCTGTCATTAAATCCTTGAAGATCGATTTAACACGTTGGTTATCACAGTTTAGGTTAAAATCTGAAAAGATATCAGCCGAAGACGAACAGATGTATTCTTCCCTATGGGCAGTCGAAGAACTTAAAAATAAAATATATGTTGAACCAATAAGAAGTACCAATTTATTTACCATAAATGCGTATGATTTTGATCCAGAAGTAGCCGCTAAAATTGCAAATGTAGTTAGCCGATCTTATGTTATTTATGATCTTGAACAACAAATGGCGGAGCTTCAACTTAAGTTCGGTGAGAGGCATCCAACTGTGGTTCAGTTAAAAGATAATATTGATAAGATGACCAAAAACCTTACTGGAAAGGTACTTGACTCAAACATAGAGGCAATTGGTCCGGCGAGTGTTAAGGTTATTGAACAGGCAAAGGTTCCTTTGGATCCTGCGGGTATCAACAAACAAAAAGCGGTGTTCCTTGCATTTTTTTTTAAGTGTATTTTTAGGAGTGCTGCTTGCCTTTGGATTTGAATATATTGATCATACATTTAAATCGCCACAAGATGTAGAGGCGTTCCTTAACTTACCACTGTTAGGCTCTATTCCGAGGAAAGGTTTTAAAGATAAAAAGCTGATTAAGACTTCTAAACAAATAAAAGCTTTTTCTCCTGCATATCAGAATCTCTCTGACCAGATATATCTCTTGATGAAAGATAAGAATTTAAAGTCTATTTTGATAACTGCGTCTTCACCTTCAGACGGGTCTACAACTATTATTGCTAATCTTGCCAATTTTTTGTCGAATAAGGCTGGTCATAAGGTGATGGTTATTGATGCCAACTTAAGGGCTCCGGCTTTACATAAAATCTTTAACATCCCTGAGAATACTGGTCTTGCAAATGTACTCGAAGATCAAGTTTCATTGGAAAAAGCAGTGCATAATCTAGGCCCTAATTTAACAATATTGCCTGCAGGTAATACCTCACTTAATCCAACACCTCTTTTGGATTCCGTTCGTATGGCCAATGTAATCAATGTCTCCAGAGAGAAACATGAGGTAGTTCTTGTTGATTATGCAAACTTAAAGAGTTTTAAAGATGCACACGTCCTTTGCCCATATTTAGATGGGATAGTCCTGGTTATAAACGAAGGAAAGACTAGGCGTCATGTTATAAAGTCATTGCTTGCACCGCTGAAACATAAGAAGGCTAATCTGATCGGTGTTGTTTTGAAAAATCGCACATATGCGATTCCAAAAATAATTTACGAAAGATTATAGTTTTAATTAAAAAAAACTGGAGTCCATTTGATAGAAGGCAATAATCCTTGCAGAAGGTAGTGATGAAAGACTTTGGCCATTGTACAGAAAGAACTTTCCGAAACAATTCCTCAAATTAAATGATGACAGATCTCTTTTTCAAGATACAGCAGATAGACTTTTAAAGGTAGTTCCCCCCCAGAAGATATTATTGTATTAACATTACATTGTTAAAAAATTAAGCGGCGCATTTTTTCTTCAGTCGTTTCGATTTAATTTTGAAATAGCCATTGGCAAGTTTTTCGTTCTTTGATAAGGCATTGGTAGAGGCGAATTCGAGCATGGCATTGATAGCCTGTTTGATTCCGTTGAAGGTAGTAGGTTTTGTTTCAAGGATTTTCGTAAGATAGGCGTTTTGTTTGATCCAGTAGGTGAGAGTCCATGCAACAAGACAGAGGTTCCAGTACCGCTCAATCTTGTTGATATGTCTGACCTGGTAGTGATCAAGGTAAAAGGTATCCTT
>AYTS01000095.1 GCA_002009475.1 Candidatus Brocadia carolinensis
GAATTTCACCTAAACCCCCCAAGTATGCCTGTGGCTGCCTGGATTAATCAACCAAAACAAATATCGACTCTACCTTTAGAGTCTAAATTATTTAATAAAGTGTCTAATTTCCATTGACATATTCCGGTGTCGATATAACGGTAGCTGGCTCCGGTTACGGCATCACTCTGGGCAGGAATGATTGCATTATTGACTAGTGTGTAATGTCCGTTCCTGCGTTTTGACCGGTAAAGGTTAAAGCCGGCATTGTCAACCTCCGTAACGGTCTCCCACGTCAGGATGACGCGGCCACCTTTGCCCGCCTTGGCATGGAAGTAAGCCAGGGTAATGGCAGTTGGTGTGCATGTCGGAGAAGGTATCGGTGTTGGCGTTATCTCAGGCGACGGTGTAGGTATCACTGCCACAGTTTTAACTGTTAGATCATAGAGTATTGGCGAGATTTCTCCTGTGAGAATTTGCAATGTAGTCTCAATTTGTATGTATCTTCCATTTGGTGTCGCAGTTAAAGAATTTCCATTTGTTGCACTTTCCCAGGGCGACCATGTAGCCTGATCATTTGAGCTTCTCACTTTGACGATAACAACTGTGCCTGCCGGCTCATTAGAAGTCCAGGAAATTGTGCCCCATGGTGTATCAGTAGCACCACTATCATAAACAACCGTCCAATTGCCTATTTGTGTGGTTATCGACCTTGCTACGATACCTGTCATGTCGCTATAGGAATAATGTCCGCCACTGCCAATTATTGCCTTTGATAGGTCAATTGCATTTGTAGCAGGGTTTATTCTTTTAATATATTCATCGCCGTTATTACAGACCCAAACTTTGCCAACAGCGTCAACAGCAACACCGGTGGGTACCGATCCAGCGGGAATGCTTACTTTGAAATTCCCGTCATTATCATACCGAAGCACTGTTCCAGATCCAGAGTTGGTTATCCAGACATCATTATCGCTTGTGCAGGTAAGCCCTCGGGCTAGGTAGGTTTCAGATTTATACTGTGTCCACTCTTTGACACTTATCTGAATATTAACCCTGGAGAGACTACTACTAGTCCACCCAGAAATAAAGAGATGATCAAGATAATCCAGTCCCAATCCATAAGGGATGTGGCCAATAACTACCGTACTTATTGTTGGTGGGTCAGTTGAGGGATCAAGCCTCAAAACATGGCTAGAATCGTGACCCGCAGACCAAAGAATGCCATTTTTGTCAATAACAGCTCCGTAAGGATAATGACCCCAAGGAGACACATCTACGGTTTTAAGAATGGCCCCATTCTCTCCATTGATATAATAATATTTACTTGTACTATACGTACCAGCCCAGAGATTATTTTTAGTATCGACGGCTAGTCCTCTCGGTGCCGTACCCCAGTAGGCTGTATCATAGGGACCAGGATACTGACCAGGAGCAAAGGTGCCTTCCAATCCAGAAATCAGCACAACTTCATAAAGAACACACTCGTCTTCACCCCAGGGTAGAATTTCCCCGTCTGTAATATTTCCATCTCCATTCGTGTCCATGGACGTCTGAATAATACCATCTCCATTTCTATCTACCCACTGACCTGCTTCGTAGAGTCCTACTTTTACCACTGTTCCAGCCTGCCTGTTACCCACCCAACAGTTACCTTTAAGATCTACCGTTGTCCTTGACGGGCTACAATCTGAAAATGGCGCAATCCGGTAACGTCCCAATTCATTTCCCGTCTCTGTATCTACCTTAGAGATTGTTCCTTCATTATTTGGAACCCAAATAAAAGGAAGAGTAGCCGCCTGGCTAGAAAGTTGCAATTGATCATGTACCGTTTCATGCTCCACTCCAACAAGGGTTCCTTCATCGAAATCGGCATCTAATGTGTAAGTCTTCGCACTGACCGTAGCAACATAAAAGAATAATATCGCTACCAAGGCCATTAGGTTTAATTTGTTCATCTTCATCCTCCTCTCCTTTTTATGGCAGCTTTTCATAAAAAGATCGTTTTTCATATTTACTTCCTCCTTTTCCCCATGTTTAGCATTTATTGTTACCTATCGCTCACACCATATCATTTTTGTGGCAATTTTACCTCCTTTCATTTGTGTTGAACATGACAAATAAACATCTTCTCCAACATCACTATATGCCAGCAAATATCTCTGTGTTTGTTGAATATTACCGGCTGCATCGTTTTTATAAGACAAAAACAAGCTTGTCTTGATTGTTTAGCTGACTTAATATCCTCTTCCGCACCATATGCGCATAACCGCAAAATCCCTAAAACAAAAAAAGCCTTACTGCAAACAAACAAAAAAAGCCCTACCGCCGACGATTCCTCAAAAATCTTTGTCTTCGGCAGTAAGGCTATCTTTCTCTTCTCCTGCCTCTGCAGGAAAAGATTCAAAAGACCCTGTTACTTTGCGTCCCCTGATCACTCAGGGTTTGCCCTTGTCGTTATTCAATAGTTCTAATGAGAATTGTGAGAATTGTGAGAATTGTGAGAATTGTGAGAATTGTGAGAATTGTGAGAATTGTGAGAATTGTGAGAATTGTGAAACACAATACCAGTTTATTTTGCCGTGTCAAGTGAAAAATAAAAATACCATCACGGGGATATTTCCTTTAGAGTGGCCTTACTATCGTATTGCCGTGTAAAAACCTCTTTCCCCATTTCCCGTTTTTACGAGGACGAGTTTCGTGAGTACCTGATTTTGTAAGTTTATTTACAACCCTATTTACCCCTAATCAGGGGGTACAGATTGTTTATGAGAGAAAGATTGCTTCGCTTCGCTCGCAATGACAACGCACAATATGTCATCAAAGCACAGCCTGTGTCATCTATGAAAAGCATGTCATTGCGAGGGTCTTTTCCGAAGCAATCTCCCGCTTTCACAACGGAGAATTGGGTGTGGCTATGCTGCGCTATCGTATTACCGTATAAAAACGGTAACTATTCAGCATATTTTTGCCTACGCCACTACAAATGAACAAAAGATTGCTTATAGAATCCCGAAGGGATGTCATTATTATAGTATGTCGTTATGCAATTATGGTTAACCCCGTAGGTGGCATGATACCATTGTTTTCGCACTATTTCACCCCTACTGGGTTGAATATGGTAGTGTGTCTTTTTTCTATAATCATATCATCCCTTCGGGATTTTTCCGTCTGCCTGCTTTCCCCGTTGGCTCTTAACCATTCTGAAAAAACATTCTTCGTCAGTTTTGCTGAATAGTTACGTTTTAACAGAGTAATACGATGTTGGGCATGCACGGCACTGTTTACGAAGTGGTCATTTTAGCAGGTGGATAGACAATACAAGGCAAACCACGTATGCACAAGTCACTAATCGGTGTTGCAATAACACGGACACGCTGCGCTTATATGTGCCACCCCGTTAGATTCTGACGACTCTGTATCAAGTTTATAAATCACAAATGAAAAGACTCTTGAGTCGAGTGGCATTCTGGGAGCATTCCCGATTTTTTATATCCGTTCATGGGATCAGGGTAAAGCAATACAACAACCCTGACAGGGTTTCAAACCCTGTCAGGGTTAACACCACGGTACGTTTCATTAAAACCTGGCAGAAGTCAGTACCACCAGCGTAGCTGGTGGCTTGATTAGCCCTAAAAGGGCGTCGTTACTAGCATCCCTTAAGGGATTACTCCCATATCTTATTGTTTCCTTTTATAACGGTTGTTTGGTGGCCAATCCCGTACTTTAATTTTAATTAAGTGCTCGTACTATTGGCTCCCCTAAAAGGGGTTACTCAGGTCGGTATCGTACTTATCCTCAACCGATTCGCTTACCTCCTGGTCCTGAATGTATTTTCTTATCTTCCCCTCATCCAAGCCGACACTACTGACATAGTAACCTCGTGCCCAAAAACTATGCCCCATAAAGTTCTTTTTTAATTTACTATACTTCTCAAACACAATTATTGCACTCTTCCCCTTTAAATACCCTACGATTGTTGATACTGAATACTTGGGTGGTATTGCAACGCACACATGTATATGATCTATACATGCTTTCCCTTCGAGCAATTTCACGCCTTTGTACTCACACAACCTCCGTAGAATTGTTCCTATTTCCTCTCGCAATTTCCCGTAAACAACTTTACGTCGCCTCTTCGGTACCCACACGATATGATACTTGCATTCCCACATCGTATGTGCTAAACTCTTCTTCACTTCTAGCTCCTTTCTTACGGATCAGCCACTCAAACAACCTAGTTGCTATCCTAATAAAGGAGCTTTCTTTTTTCAAATACTTCAGCATAGCTTTTGCCATTCTCCCCAGCATAGCTGGGGGCTTAGCTTAGGAGTTATAAAAAAATCGGGAATGCCCCCGGCACGCTTGCGTATGAACCCCTTTCTACCGAGAGATTTGGGTATGGATCGATAAGCCGTTTGAAATACCATCTGTCTCTTACGAACGGGAACAATTGAGTTTTCCTTTGTCTCACTTCGTACGGCATGTAGGAGGATAACCTGGTTTTAAAAACAACGAAAACTTGTCCAAGTCGGGCTTCTCAGCTATTTTGGCTAGAAATGAATTGATTCAGAATAATCCGTGCATCCACAGCCTTCAACCCTATGGGATAAACAAGGATAGGGTTCAGGTCTATTTCCTTAACCTCTTCTATGGTTACCATGATATCCGACACCTGCACAATAGTCTGAGCCAATGCGGAAATGTCAGCGGCTTTCCTGTTCCTAAAACCCTTGAGAACCTCGGCGCCTTTTATCTGACGAATCATATCACGTGCCTCATATTCCTCTACCGGTGCAATGCGGAAAGAAACGTCTTTAAATACTTCAACAAAGATACCGCCCAGTCCAAACATCACCGCTGGACCAAACTGAGGGTCTCGCAGCCCACCGACAATAACTTCAGTGGAAGGTGTTGCCATTTCCTGGACGATGATGCCATGGATCCGTGCGCCCGGCTGCCGGCTTGTGACATCTCTGGTAATCTCGTCATAGGCATTCACAACGCCGTTGTCATCTTGTATGCCAAGCTTTACACCACCAACCTCTGTTTTATGGCTGATATCAGGAGAGACAATTTTAAGAACAACAGGATATCCCATGGATCTGGCTGCTTGAATTGCTTCTTCGCGAGAAGAGGTCATTCGCTGTTTTGTGGTATTTATGCCGCAGGCTTCAATGAATTCTTTTGCCTCCGGCTCAAGTAATTCGTACCGATTCTGGAGCAAGGCTTTTTGGATAATATTTTCAATAATCTTTGTATTGTTTGACAAGAAATCGATCATCGTATTTCCTCAAGATATAAATATCCTGAATTAAGATAAGTCGCTTGTTCTGAGCTTTTACAACTAAGGGAGTCAAATTATTATACGGAAAAAAATAAAATGTTCAAAGGCATTATAATAAATGCCGCTGGCATGGCCTGTGGATTCTACGAAACGGTTATATTTTTTAAAATTTTTGAAAAATGAAGTGTAAAGTAAAATAATATAGAATTATGGGGAACTAAAATGCTAAGATAGGAAGGATTTTTTTGTACCGATAAGGCGCATAGTTATAAAAGAATGTGTCGTACCTTCATAACGGTGTGACAATATTGTGTGCCGTGTAAGGCTTCTTTTTTGTAAGTTTATGACAGCCTTATTTACCCCTTATCAGGAGGTACCGTTTGTTTATGAAAGAAAGATTGCTTCGGAAAAGACCATCGCAATGACAGCGTGCAGTATGTAATCAAAGACATGCCGCAACTGGACTTGGCGATGCATCTTATCCGCCCGCAACGACAACGTGCAATATATAATCAAAAGGCATAGCCAGTGTCATTGCGAGGGTCTTTTCCGAAGCAATCTCCCGCTTTCACAACGGAGAATTGGGTGTGGCTTTGCTGCGCTATGAAATTCTTTGAACTATAACTTATCGGTTTTAATTAGCCTTCGGCGACATACCTCCCTATTTCCCCCCGTTTACGGGGGGACTATGGGGGGGGTGCTTGAAATTCCCGTATGTTTAAATTAGGTTGGGTTTTAAAAGACAAAAACCCAACCTAATTTAACCTTCTGTCTTGATAGAGGAGAAAAAAACCGGAGAAATGTCCATCATGCTAAAAGAAAAGGTAGGGTTCGTTGGTGGAGGAAAGATGGGAGAGGCGCTCTGCAAGGGTATTATTGCTGCCAGACTGAGCGAGCCGCACCGTATTATGGTTAGCGATGTTCTTCCGGAACGATGCAGGCTATTAAGTCAGGAGATCGGTATAAAGACTACGCAAAACAACGGAGACGTTGTTTCCTTTGCCGACGTAATTATCTTGGCGGTAAAGCCACAGATGATGAACCAGCTACTCACCGATCTTAAAAAGAGTATTACGCAACAACATTTAGTGGTATCGATTGCAGCAGGCATACCGATACGATATATTGAGTCCAGACTGCAACCGGGCATTCGGGTCATTCGGGTAATGCCGAATACCCCGTGTTTGGTTGGCTTATCGGCGACGGCCTTTGCTTTGGGTCAGCATGCCACCCGCGCAGACGGGCAATTGGTGTCATCGATGTTTGGCGCTGTTGGAAAGGTGTTTCAACTGGACGAAAAATATCTGGATGTCGTGACAGGTCTGAGTGGGAGTGGACCTGCATACGTATATATGTTTATTGAGGCATTATCTGATGGAGGTGTCAGGATGGGGTTGCCAAGGGATGTTGCTACCACTCTTGCGGCACAAACCGTATTGGGGGCGGCAAAGATGGTGCTCGAAACGGGGCAGCATCCAGCTCAGCTAAAGGATGCGGTGACCTCGCCGGGGGGCACAACGATTGAGGGGGTAAGCACATTAGAAGACGGTGGCTTCAGATCGGCTGTGATAAACGCCGTTGAGGCAGCAACGTTAAAATCAAAAAAATTAGGAGAATTATCATAAATGCTGATACAAAAAATAGACAAGGAGAAATTGAACCTGGCTGCAAACACTTTAAGAATGCTCTCTGCAGATGCCGTTGAAAAGGCACAATCGGGTCATCCCGGTCTCCCTATGGGTTGCGCCGACATAGCCTTTGTCCTCTGGATGCAATTCCTGCGATTTTGCCCGCACGATCCGCAGTGGCCCAATCGCGACCGCTTTGTCCTGTCTGCGGGACATGGCTCCACGTTGTTGTATTCGTTATTGCACCTTTTTGGTTACGATGTGTCTCTGGAAGACTTAAAACAATTTCGCCAGTTTGGAAGCAAGACTCCCGGGCATCCCGAATACGGACACACACCCGGAGTAGAGGTTACCACAGGCCCGCTGGGGCAGGGATTTGCCAATGGCGTAGGAATGGCGCTCGCTGAACGAATCCTGGCAGAACGATTTAATAAAGACGGCAACATGATTATTCGTCATCACATTTACGGGATAGTAAGCGATGGAGACCTGATGGAAGGCATTACTTCAGAGGCGGCTTCATTTGCCGGCCATCTCGGCCTTTCCAATATCATCTATATTTATGACAGCAACCAGATCTCAATCGAGGGAAATACTTCCCTTACGTTTACCGAAGACGTTGGAAAGCGATTTGAGGCGTATAACTGGAGGGTGACTAAAATAGACGGTCACAATCATACCGAAATTGCTGAGGCTCTCGAGGCAGCGCGAAATGAAAAAGAACGGCCTTCACTGATCATTGCCAGAACCCATATTGGCAAAGGAAGTCCCAATAAGCAGGATAAGGCATCCGTTCATGGTGAACCGCTGGGAGCGAAAGAACTCGAATTGACAAAGGAAAATATCGGATGGCCAAAGAGTCCGGCATTCTATATTCCTGATGAAGTGCTGCATCTCTGCCGGAGTCGTATCGCCGAACTCAAGGAGGAGTATACTCAATGGCAGGATTTATTTAAGAAACAGATCAAAGACAACCCCAATCTGTCTCAGACATGGAGCGCCTTCTTCAAGAAAGAAATTCCTGATGACTTAGAACTCGAATTACTGAAAACAATCAAAAAGGATTCCATTGCCACCCGTTCTGCATCGGGGGATATGATGCAGGTGATAGCCCAGCGTATGCCTTCTTTTATCGGTGGTTCTGCAGACCTCAGCCCCTCGACAAAGACGTATATTAAAGGATCGCCTTCTGTGGAGAAAAATCAGTTTTCAGGGATAAATATTCATTTTGGTATCCGGGAGCACGCCATGGGCGCTATTTTAAACGGTCTGGCGCTGTCCGGGGGCGTTATCCCTTTTGGTTCAACCTTTCTGATGTTTGCGGATTATATGCGCCCTCCCATCCGGCTTGCAGCATTGATGAAGATCCAGGTGATCTATGTGTTTACCCACGACAGTATCTTTGTCGGTGAAGACGGTCCCACCCATCAGCCCATAGAACATCTTGCCTCCCTCCGTGCCATACCTAACCTGCTGGTAATACGGCCATCGGATGCCACCGAAACGGCTGCTGCCTGGATAGCGGCGCTCAATCATAAAGACGGCCCAACAGCGTTGATCCTCACCCGTCAGGATTTACCGGTAATTGTCCGTTCCATCTATCCGTCGCAAAGTCAGTTAAAATGCGGCGCGTATATATTGAAGGATTCATCCAAACCACCAGAGATTATCCTCTTGGCAACCGGCTCAGAGGTCTCTATTGCGCTTGATGCCACTCTGCAGTTACAGGGGAAAGGTATTCAGGCGAGGCTTCTCAGTGTGCCCAGTTTTGAGCTGTTTCGTTCAAGTTCGGAAGAATACAGGAACAGCATACTCCCGCCTGGCTGCAGGAAACGGGTGGCCATAGAAGCCGCCGGAAAAAGCAGTTGGTACGAACTGGTTGGGCTGGATGGTCTTATCATTGGCATTGATGGGTATGGTGCCTCTGCTCCTGCAAAAGCCTTAGCCGAGCACTATGGTATTACATCAAAAAATATCTTGAGTGAAATTGCGAAGAAATGGGGTATGTAAAATGAACCAGACACAAAGCGTTATAAGAGATGCGATCAAGATGGGACTTGACGTTAAGGAATTTCCATCACCCCCCCCCATAATCCCCCCGTAAACTGGGGGGAAACAGGGTGGAAAAGTTACCGAAGGCCTTATTCAATTTTTACGGTAATTTTTTACTTGAGATAAATTGTTCTATATGTTAAATTGCCATATCAAGTAATTATGTCTAAGTAGCAGTATGATAAGGAACATTACGATAAAGGCAAACCCTGGGTAATCAGGGGACGCAAAGTAAAGGATCTTGAGAGCCGATTAAGGAGTTTATACGGCTTATAAAAAGATAGCCTTACTGCCGAAGATGTTTCACAAAAACATCTTTGCAGTAAGGCTTTTTTTGTTTAAGAGTCAGTCAGGCGTATTGAGCAACAGTTCATAAGCAGAGAAGAGTAATAAAGGATAGCTACAATAAAGGAGGGTATTATGGGAGAA
Source organism: Candidatus Brocadia carolinensis (assembly GCA_002009475.1). Taxonomy (GTDB): domain Bacteria; phylum Planctomycetota; class Brocadiia; order Brocadiales; family Brocadiaceae; genus Brocadia; species Brocadia carolinensis. The sequence goes on from AYTS01000095.1 coordinate 9,376, forward strand.
AAAGGAAGTCAGGTCGTAATGCGAAAGAGTAAGGATCGTGTGTCTGCAGGTAGAACTTGTACGAAAGTTTTGGAAGTCGGCCATGCCAGTTCTTTTAATAAACACGGTGTTGCACGGGAAACTCGACATGGCAAAGTTCTTGCAAATGCTGTAAAAACAAAGAAGAATAAGTATCTTATCCAAAAGTCTCTTGATGACGCCAAAAGTAGCGTCGGTGCTACGAACAACAAAAGCGCTTGGGATATGGAACAATATATGCGTTCGTGGCTTGCCTGCAATCATTTGCCGGCCGGCAATTTCCATATCTAACTCGATAGTACAGGAATTTCAATCACCCCCCATATCCCCCCGTTTACGGTGGGAAACAGGGGGGGAAAGTCTCCGAGGCCTAATTAATGTATAAGAATTTCAATCTTTTCTACTCATGTAGGGCGACCAGCCTGGTCGCCTTACCATAAAGGGAGATTAAAGTTGCTGCCAATGACAACTTGATTAAACGGCAAGGAATTTTAATCACCCCCCATAATCCCCCCGTAAACGGGGGGAAACTGAGGGAGCGTCGCCGATGGCCTGATTCAATGTGTAGGAATTTCAATCTTTTTGATTCATGGAGAGCGACCAACCTTGTCGCCTTACCATGAGGGGAGCTTAAAGTCGCTGCCAAAGACAGCCTAATGAAATAGTTCGGCTAAAAATCTATCAGAAGAAAAACTGTAATATTAATTATTTGAAACAGTGAGGAACGAGGAGGCGGGCCCAATGCAAGTGCTTATTGTTTACTACAGTACGTATGGCAACGTTTACAAGATGGCGAAACTCGTGGCAGAAGGGGTTAAGGAGGTTAAAGGAGCAGAACCCGTCATCCGTACCGTTCCTGAATTGATACCTGCATCCGTCATCGATTCCCGTGAGGATATGAAGGCAGGCAAGGTGATGCAGAAGGATGTTCCGCTGGTTACGAAAGAGGACTTCAAGGAAGCTGGTGCAATAGCTTTTGGCACGCCAACCAGGTTTGGAAATGTATCAGCACAATTAAAAAATCAAGTGGATCAACTCACATCGTTATGGTTCGCAGGTGAACTTGAAGGCAAGCCCGCAGGTATTTTTGTCTCTACGGCAAGTCTTCACGGAGGCCAGGAAACGACAATCCTTACCCTTATGGGTCCTTTGCTGCATCTTGGAATGATCCTTGTAGGCGTTCCCTATTCGGTTAAAGAACTTTTTTCAACTCAGGGAGGCGGTTCTCCTTACGGTCCAGGTCATATTGCAGGATTGGACAGCATGCGGGAAATCGATCCGCAGGAGGCGGCAATTTGCCGTGCCTTCGGTCGCCGGCTTGCTGAGGTTGGGCTCAGGCTGCAAAAGAAGTAATACATGCAAAAGGATGGCATAACCGGCCATGAGAAATAGCTTCTGATATTTTTCGTGATTGCATCTGCCGCGTGTGCCGCTATGAAGAAAGATAAGACTTTGGAATCAATACCGCATATCGTGGGTCTTTCGATACGAAATATCGACAAAAACGATATGCAACCCCCCCCCATCTTTCTTTCAGGATTTGATACCACTGGCACAAACGATCCGCCGTAAGACTCGGTCGGCACTTCTGCCTGGTGGCGCAGCGGTTTCTGTCATGCCTGAAGAATTGCTTCATTATACGGGGGCTGCCGGGATTGCTTCAGGCTAGTGCCCTCTCAATGTCAACTTTCTTTAATCGGTTACTATAGTATATAAGCTGCTTACCTAACTTTGCAGTGTTTTCGTTCAGGCACTACTTAGTATTCTCAGATTCAATCATGAAAGAAGGAGAAAGATGAAAACGATACGCTTATTTACTTTATTGTTATTATTCGCCTTATCCGTCTATACGGGCAGCGTCTTTGCGGGGACAGAAGGTAATTTAAACACATTTTACGGTTTAGGCGCTGGTACCAACACGAGTGGTGACGATGATGCTTGCACCTTTATTGGGAGGTATGCCGGCTACTTAAACACCACTGGTCACAACAACACCTTCGTCGGGCGAGACGCCGGCTTTTCAAACACCACCGGTACCTTCAACACCTTCCTTGGAGCTAGCGCTGGCGGTATGAACACCACCGGACGCAACAACACCTTTCTGGGGATGGAAGCAGGCTTGAGCAACACCAGCGGGATCAACAATACTTTTATCGGGAGAAACGCAGGCCGTAAAAGCACGGGGACGGCCAATGTCTTTATTGGTGCTAACGCGGGACACCTTGAGACAAGAAACAACAAACTCTATATCGACAACTCCACCACCTCTGCACCCCTCATCTATGGGGATTTCGCGACAAACTCTCTCAGATTTAACGGAAAAGTTACTATTACGGGCAGTTTGACAAAGGGTTCCGGCAGTTTTGTCCAACCCCATCCGACCGACCCGAAGAAGGAGCTGGTCTATGCCTTCTTTGAAGGCCCTGAGCATGCGGTGTTCTTCAGAGGAAAGGCAAGGCTCATTGACGGGAAGGCCACGATAGAGACCCCGGAATATTTTAGGGTAGTCGCCGGGAGAGACGAGGATATAACCGTCCAGTTCACACCACGGTCGCTCGATTCAAAGGGGCTTGCTGCATATGTCGTAACCAGAGATAAAATCCAGGTAGGAGAACTCATGCAGGGCACGGGCACCTATGAGTTTGACTACTTCATTACTGCAAAGAGGGCAGGATTTGAGAGCCACAAGCCGATCCAGCCAAATACCCACTTCACGGCAGACATGCAAACAAAAAAAGATTTTGAGAGTGCCTACGCAAAGACGGGCGATATGACGGTGAGTGTCATGAGGGCGCTTCTGATCTCCAACGGCATCCTGACCAGGGAAGGAAAGCTCAATGCCGAGACGGCAAAGAAACTCGGCTGGCATGTTAAAGAGGGAGAAGTTGCCATGAATGAATAGGTGGGGTCAGATCTTTCAGACTCAAAGAAATGCAGGTATAAATGCTGGCAGATTACTGAGGTTGTCCCTTCTCAATGGTGCTGTCGCTTGTGCTTTGTGAAGGATTCCAATCGCGGGTTAATCAACGGTCTTGTAAGTGTGAAGCAACGAAGCTCAATGTCCGACAATGATAGAGATAGGGCTTGAAAATTCTTTCGTTTATTGTATCAGTTGTACATTTCTTTCGGAATTTTCAAAGGTAACCTTTTAAACATCTTCTTCTCATCCATTGAAAATTAAAAAAATTACAGAAAATATTCATACGAGATTTTGTATTGTTTTAGGCTCCATTTCGCTGCTCTTTTTGCTCATTGAGTACATGACACATCTGGAGTTTATGTTCCATTTATCCGCAATTCCGCTTGAAATATTACTTGGCGTTTTTATTGTAGGAAATTTTCTCGAGAAGAGAGAGAAAAAAGAAAGACGAAGGCAACTCATGTTCATAAAAAGTTGCGTGTTTCGGTCAGAGTTGCTGAATCTTTTTATTGTTAATTTTGATGCACTTAAGTTCCCATCTCTAACGATGTCAAAAATTAGAAATGCCACCTTAGAAGAAATAAGACAAATGCGAAAGGAGGCTGATACGATAGAATACCAATCACCAGAAATGATGGAATCGGTAATTATGGAGTACGTCAAGGCTGAGCAGGTTTGGCATAGTTTTAAGGAACGGGCGATTACGTATAATTTTGAGGAAATTTTTCATGATATGATTTTTATCTTGAACTTTATCTACGATGTTAAGGCATTTAAAAATAATAATCCTGATAAACTTTTTATTTATGAAGCTGAGAAAAATATATTGTTTATGGGAAAAATAAAAAAGGTGTTAGGGGCTGGTATTCAAAAATTTCTGGATTACGCCATCGAATTAAAAGAAAAACACCCCGATACGTTTGATGAACTCATTTCAGACTACGAGTTGGCATCCAAAATCAGGAGAATTCAAAGTGACGGGATAGGGTCGTAAAGATATGAGTTGAGCTCTCCTTCCTGGTTGTAAACAGAAACAAACAATAATATCTATGCAAACGAATTTACTGGATGAACAATTTATGAAGCTCGCCATCAGTAAGGCGCGGCAAGGCGTTGAGAAAGGACAAACACCGTTTGGCGCATGTATCGTAAAAAACGGAAAAGTCATCAGTTGTGTGCATAATATCGTTTGGGAAACGATGGACATCACGGCGCATGCCGAGATTCATGCAATCAGAGCGGCCGGCAAAATATTAGATACCGTTGACCTGACTGGCTGTGTGATATATTCTACCTGTGAACCTTGTCCCATGTGTTTTAGCGCCTGCCACTGGGCAAGGATCTCAAAGATTGTGTATGGCACAAGAATCGATGACGCAAAAAAATTTGGATTTAATGAACTTACCATCCCGAACAAGGAAATGAAACAGTGCGGCAATAGCCCGGTAGAAATAGTTTCCGATTGTCTCCGTGATGAGAATCTGGCGCTTTTTGAATTTTGGAATAAACGGGCGGACAAGAGGCTTTATTAAGGTATTCGTCGAAGTTGCGAGTCCAGACGAGGCAAAACCCATGATATTCCTCGCTTTGCCCGGAATGACATTCCAGCTTGTCATCGCGCGGAGCAGAGCGACGTGGCGATCTTTTGTCATCACAGGGAGGGGATTGCTTCGGGCTATCGCCCTCGCAATGACCGTTGCGCATATACTTATTTCCTGCGTTTTGCAATAATTCTGCCAAAGGAGATTACATGTTTCACCCGGTAAAATGTTACGAAACACGGCACAGTAACAAACAAAAGCCCCATCTCTCTTCCTCTGTAGCCAGCAAAAACGGAGGGTCGCCTGAATACTCCTCTTCAATTTCTTCCTTCACCATGACGAAAACAGTACCGTGTAAAAATTATTTCTCAGGCACGAAGTTTGTACAAAATACTACTCTGCATGGGGCTCTGAAATATTTTACCATCGTGGCCATGCTTGCCGGATTATTTCTGTTTGCCGGTTGTGCGACTCAAAAAGAGACAACTATTACCCATCAGAAAACCGTAATTCCTCCCCCGGAAGAAACGGGTGCACTTCCCAAGAGTGAAAAGGCAGTGACCGTTGTCAAAGAGGAGAGGGGAATCACGGAAGAATCCTTAAAGTGTATAACGTGTCACGAGGAACGCAGGGTTACGCATGGATGGGTGGCGGATTGGGAAGGCAGCAAACATGCGAGGAAAGGCGTGGGTTGCGAGGTGTGCCATGTCGGTTCTGTCACGAAACTGGCGACAACGGAAACGACAGAGTTGGAATATCTGGGCACGCAGGGGAGCGGTTGCGAGGATAATAGAGTCCGTCGTCATGTTACCGCCAGCATGTGCGGCACATGCCATAAGAAGGAACATCAGGAATTTATGAAGAGCCGACACTCCGTGAGCTGGGAGAGGATGCTTGAGAGCAGAAAACTCATGTCCATTCCAAACGACGTCCGGCCAGAAAGGTGTGAACAGTGCCACAACATTCAATTCAAATGCGATTCGTGTCACACACGACATACCTTTAGTATCCTTGAGGCAAAGACACCGGAGGCTTGCAGGACGTGTCACATGGGTTCAGATATCCCGCATTACGAGATGTATATCTCCTCCAAGCACGGGAGTGTTTATATGGCAAGTCAAGCCGGCATACTAAAAGAATCACAAACCATCTCTTCCCTGAGATCTCCTGTCTGTGTTACCTGTCACATGCCGCAGGGTACGCATGATCTCAGTTTTGGACTTACCTACGGCCCGGTTGCAGGCAGCGGGCTCTCTTACATCGACAGGAACGGCGCTGCCATAGACGAGGTTGAGTTCGCGAAGAAACGGGCAGATATGTTGTCGGTCTGTAATACATGTCACGCATTACCATTTGCAAAAAAGACGTTGCTGGGGGCTGATGACCTGTACAAAAATATTGAGGCTGTTATTAAAGAAGCGCGGGATATCGTCTCAGGTCTGGAAAGAGAAAATCTGTTGTCTCCGCCCATGGGAAAAACCGCGGGCATACCTTTGCCCGGTCATGCCTTTGTTCTGGATTCCTTGCCATCGTATGCGAATAAATCCAGGATAGAACGCTTGTTTATCAAATTCATGCGGAGCGCTGCAGTTGCCTGGAAAGGGGCTTATCATGGGAATCCTGGTTATGCACACCTGAACGGATGGGCAAAACTCCAGGAAAATTTGAGTGATATGAAAGAAGAGGTAAAAAAGATCCGTGAAGAGGCAGAGTTACAGAGGAAGATGAAAATGAAACTACGGTAATTTCTTCTTCCGATTATTTGCAATGACAGAGTTTTGTGTAACTTAAAATCAGTGAAAAAAAGAGTGGGCATTCTCTGGACTAGTCAATTTCCGGAGTGTGCTTGTCCTCAGGTAGTAAGTCTGCAGCAGAACCCCATGGCTGAAAAACGGATTGCCGGTTTCTTGTGCAAAAATTTATTGCAATATTTCAAAATTCTATTGAATTTTATCCAGAAATTTGTTTCACTAATCAACCATAAATTTAATTATCTCATTTTATGTTTTTTTACCTATTTTAGGGGAGCCAATCAATTATGATGATACCGAGGTTGGTGTTCTTTACCAAAGGCGTCGGAAAACACAAAGACAAGTTACAATCGTTTGAGCTTGCCTTGCGAAAGGCAGGAATAGAAAAATGCAACCTGGTAAGGGTATCCAGTATTTTCCCCCCTAATTGCAAAATAGTTACGAAGGAACAAGGCACCGCCATGTTAAAGGGCGGGCAGGTGATTTTTTGCGTAATGAGCGAAAACTCTACCAATGAGCCGAACCGGATGATCACTGCTTCTGTGGGTATGGCCGCTCCGGCTGAGCAGGAACACTATGGATATCTTAGTGAACACCACGCTTTCGGCGAAACCGAGGAAATATCCGGTGATTATGCAGAAGACCTTGCCGCAACCATGCTGGCCACCACCCTGGGTATCGAATTTGACTCCGAAAAAAACTATGATGAACGAAAAGAGATGTACCGGATGAGTGGTAAAATTGTAAAAACCAGAAACATCACGCAGGCTGCCCGAGGGGATAAAAACGGATTGTGGACAACGGTAGTCGCTGCTGCCGTATTTATTCTGTAGCTTATTATAGTAAACGCAAAAAGAAAGTTGTCATTGCGAACGAAGTGAAGCATCCAAATCGCAGAGATTGCTTCGGGCTACCGTCCTCGCAATGACATGTGCATGGTACGTGTTTGTTCCGTTTACCATAGTCCTTGAGAGACTATAAGCAACTCGTGTCTGTTGTGTCAGGTATCCATGCACGGCACAAAAAAACGTGCGACGATGTTTCCTGAAACGTAAGCCGGGATCAGTTCTGGACTGGTACAAGAAAGATTTACAACCGAACAGGAGATCAAGAATTTACCACGTGTCTCACCATTACCTTGAATGTTCTGCAGGTTGCCGTTGTAAGACAGCAGCATGTGTGATACCGTTATGAAATGACCGGACATTCGTTCGTGTGCCCATACCTTATGTAACCTGTCTCTCATACTCCAAAAGGAATCTCAGTACCGTGGAAATAATTACTACCGGATGCATTGTTGCTCCCAGGGGATTTCAGGCTGGCTCCACCTATTGCGGGATAAAAATCGCAAAAGACAGCCTCGATCTGGGGATTATCTTTTCAGAATATCCTGCAACCGGCGCTGCCCTGTTCACAACAAACCAGGTTTATGCAGCTCCGGTAAAGCTCAGCAGAACAATCATACAAAAAGGGCGTGTCCGGGCATTTGTTATTAATAGCGGCAATGCGAATGCCTGCACGGGAGAGCAGGGTTACAAAGATGCTGAAGAAATGGTGCGAATTGCTGCACGGTGTCTGAAAATTTCCGGAGATGAACTTCTGCCAGCCTCCACGGGAATTATCGGAAGACCCCTTCCCATGGACAAGATTGATGCCGGCATTCAGGCCGCAGTCAATGCCCTTGGAAGCACTCAGGCGCATGGCAATTCCATGGCACGTGCCATCATGACAACGGATACGAGACAAAAAGCTATTGCCGTAAGACTGAAAATCAACAACAAAGATGTGACTATCGGTGGGATAGCGAAAGGGGCAGGGATGATTGCCCCGAACCTTGCTACCATGCTCTGTTTTCTTACGACAGATGTCGCCATGCCGGCAATGCTTCTCAACGAATGCCTCAGAAACTCAGCAGAATCCTCTTTTAATCGCATTACTATCGATGGTCATATGAGCACCAATGATACCATCGCCATTATCGCTAATGGCGCCTCCGGGATAACTATCCCTGTAAAAAATGACGAACTCCGGATTTTTCAGCAAGGATTGGATTATGTAACCAGCTATCTTGCAAAGGCTATTGTGCTGGACGGGGAAGGTGCGACAAAATTTGTGCAAATCGATGTGATTGGTGCACGATCAAAAAACGAGGCAACACGGATTGCCAGGTCAATTGCAGATTCACCTCTGGTAAAGACGGCGCTTAACGGGGAAGATCCCAACTGGGGACGTATCGTTTCGGCTGCAGGTTATGCAGGCGTAGGACTCGACATGTCAAAGATTACCCTTCATATCAACAATATCCTCATATTTGCGAATGGAATGCCTGCTCAGTGTGACCTGAATGCCCTGAGCGCCTCCATGAAGAACAGGGACATTCTCATCCAACTGGAAGTTGGGTTGGGGGACAACAGGGACACCGTCTGGACGTGCGATCTGTCGCATGAATATGTAACTATTAATGCAGAGTACCATACATAATTTTTGGTATTTTGTATGAATGAAAAGATATTCTTTTCTGGAGCATGATGCATTTTATGTTGTTAATTACAGCTTCACTGTACCAGGAAACCCTGGATAAAGAGTGACATGGCATCATGAATAGTGTCATTCATGCTTTTCTAATCCTCCCATCCTTACTCCTACCAGTCTGACCTTCTTTTTTAGTTCAAACCTCCTGAGGCAATCAAAGGCCGCCGTCCTGATTTCGTCCACAGAATTCGTTGACTGCTCAAGGGTTTTAGCCCTTGTGTGTGTTTCAAAATCGCTGAATCTTATCTTCACGGTAACGGTTCTGCCCTTATAGCCAGACTGCTTCAGATCTTTTGCGACCTCCCGGGTGAGTTCTGCAATGGTCTTGGCTATAACCTGCCAATTACCAATATCCCATTGAAAGGTAACTTCTCTGCTTGTGGATTTTGGTTCCCAATGGGTAATAAGAGGGCTATCATCAATTCCTCTGGATGCCTCGTAGAGATATTTTCCGTAAGAATTTCCAAATTTCTCAAGGAGTTTTTCCAGAGATAGTAAAGCGAGCGCTCCAACGGTTTCAATACCCATCTCTTTCAGGTAGGTCTCAGTTTTTGGCCCCACACCCCAAAGTTTTCTTACCGGCAATGGCCATATCCGGTTTTCTATATCATCGTTGTTGATAATGGTAAGCCCATCCGGCTTTTGCATGTCTGAGGCAATCTTTGCCAGGAGCTTATTGGGAGCGATCCCTATAGAACAGGTGAGGCCGGTTACCTGTTTGATTGCCGTTTTGATCTCCTTTGCGATCTCTTCTGGCGGCTTATCTATTTGGGAGATATCAAGGAATGCTTCATCAATTCCAACATCCTGCATGAGTGGGCAGAACTTTTGCAGGATATCCTTTATTTTCCCGGATACCCTTGCATATTCCCGGTAATCAACAGGAAGAAAAACAGCATGGGGGCAGAGTTTGTATGCAGTTCTTAATGGCATCGCAGAGTGTATCCCAAACTTCCTGGCTTCATACGATGCCGTTGATACAACACCTCTTTGGGTGGGATCGCCACTTCCGCCAATGACGAGGCTTTGCCGATCAGGTTTGGATTTCTCCTTTGCTCAACTGCGGCAAAGAATGCATCCATGTCGATGTGAAGGATTCTCCTCATAGCAGTGGTACTTGCGGTAATGTTTCAGGCTTTTCTGTGAGCAATGAAAGAGGCATCGAATGCTTGGGGATAAACTTCAGTGTTCCCGCTCATTTTTCGGGATGCTGTGTGATTCCAAGTATCTTTGCCACGGTGTCGCCAATATCAGCGGGGCTGTCTGCAATGGTAATACCTGCGGTTTTCAGGGTATCAATCTTTGACGCTGCCGTGCCTTTACCGCCGGTAATGATTGCCCCGGCATGTCCCATGCGTTTGCCCTGGGGCGCTGTTCTGCCCGCAATAAAACCGATAACCGGTTTAGTAATCTCTTTCTGTATTATCCTGGCAGCCTCTTCTTCTGCACTGCCTCCAATTTCTCCAATCATTACGATCACTTGTGTTTCCCGGTCGTTCTGGAACAATCTCAGTACCTCTACAAAATCGGTTCCCACGATGGGGTCGCCACCAATCCCAAGGCATGTGGATTGGCCTATACCTCTCTGGGTCAACTGCCAGACAGCCTCGTAGGTGAGCGTTCCGCTGCGTGAAATAACTCCGATAGTACCAGGTTTATGGATATAGCCGGGCATAATGCCGATCTTGCAAGCCCCAGGTGTTATTATCCCCGGGCAATTGGGACCTATAAGACGAGTCTTTCTGTTTGAGAGATATTTTATTACCCGGATCATATCCAGGGTAGGAATTCCTTCGGTGATACAAACTACCAGCCCAATTCCAGCGTCAGCGGCCTCCATAATAGCATCTGCTGCAAAAGGGGCAGGTACGTAAATAACGGAAGCATTCGCCCCGGTCTTTGTTACCGCTTCGAGCACATTGTCAAAAACAGGAAGGTTGTGGTGCAGCGTACCGCCTTTACCTGGGGTAACACCCGCAACCAGTCTGGTGCCATACTCCAGCATGCGTTCAGAGTGAAAACTGCCTGCATGTCCTGTGATGCCTTGGCACAGAACCCGTGTATCCTTATGTATTAATATTCCCATCGTTTTAGTGTCTTACAAAGTAACCCTGTCAGGGTTTAAAACCCTGACAGGGTTAGCTCACAAATTTCGCGCTTCGGATTTTGTCTCTCCCAATTCATTTGGGTTAGGAGTTTTGCAAAATACTAGAGAACCTTTGACACCACTAAGTTCGCAGCCTCTTTCATATCTTTGACAGTGGCAATCTTTAGGCCAGAAGTATCCAGGATCTTTTTTGCAATTTCAACATTGGTTCCTTCCAGCCGGATGACTAAAGGGATGTGAATTCCTACTTCCTTAATAGCCTGAATAATGCCGGAGGCGATTATGTCGCATTTCATGATTCCTCCAAAGATATTGATTAAGACTGCCTTTACTTTTGGGTCGGACAAGATGATCTTGAACGCCTGTGTGACCTGTTCCAGTGATGCATCGCCCCCCACATCCAGAAAGTTAGCCGGCTCTCCACCGTGCAGCTTGATGATATCCATGGTAGCCATGGCAAGACCAGCGCCATTCACGAGACATCCGATATTTCCTTCGAGCCCTATGTAGCTTAGCCGGTGTTTTTTTGCCAATGCCTCTGCAGGAGAGATATCCTGAGAAGGGATAAATTGGTTGAATTCGGGGTGACGGTAGAGGGCATTGTCGTCAACATCCATCTTTGCATCCAGCGCACATATTTCCTCATGAGCTGTTATTGCCAGGGGATTGATTTCTAATAATGAGCAATCATTTTTCAGAAAGGCGTCAAACAGATTCGTGATAAGGTTGTTCAACTTCGGTGCAAGCGTGCCGGATATGTTTAATTGAGAGGCAATACGACGTGCTTGAAATGGATGGATACCAAAAAATACGTCAATCGGTTCTTTAATAATTTTATCAGGTGTTTTTTTTGCGACTTCTTCAATTTCCATTCCACCTTCGGCACTGGCAATCAGTATCGGTGTTTGGAGGCCGCGGTCAATCGTTATTGCAAGGTACAATTCTTTTTTTATGGGCAGGGCTTCTTCAATAAGTACATATTTAATTTCCGTGCCTTTTTGACCGGTTTGATTGGTTACAAGATATGAACCCAGCATGCCAGCGACACATGACTGCGCTTCCTCAGGAGAACTGGCAAACTGAATTCCACCGCTTTTTCCTCTGCCGCCGGCAAGTATCTGTGCTTTTATAACACAACGAGTACAACCGATTTCCTGAAATGTCTTTGAGGCATCAGCGCTCCGGGATAAAGCTGTACCACGGGGTATTGAAACACCATACTCTTTTAAGATATTTTTTGCCTGAAACTCAAATAACTTCAAAGATGTTATTTCGTCTGATTCGTCCCGGATTTTTGTAATTTATCAGTTTTGATCGTGTCCCGGAAATGGATACGCACCTGTTCTACCATTTCATCGTCAGAGACAGAAGTAATACGGCCCTCGATGTATTGCTTTTCCACCCATTCCTTTATTTTAGTGACCCCTTCATGGGTTTTGTGAATCTGCTCGTCACCTTTGAGCTCAAAAAAGATATTTATCCACTGGGCAATTCCTGCTACGCCGGATTTATCCGTTACCGCAACGCCAAGGGGTCTGTTTAAGAGCTTTTTCGTATCAAAGATATTATAGATTTCTTCGTTCTTCAATAATCCGTCCGAATGAATGCCGGCACGGGTGACATTGAATTCAGAGCCTACAAAGGGCTGCGTCGGTGGGATGGAATATCCGATTTCATTGCGGTAGTAATCCGCAATTTCCGTTATTACCGTCGTGTCGATCTGGTCGTCGTTGCCCCTTAAGGCAAGGTATTCGATGATAAGCGCCTCAATGGGTGTATTTCCCGTACGCTCTCCTAATCCTAATAACGTACCATTAATTACACTGCATCCATAAAGCCATGCGCTGGTAGCATTGCTTACCGCAAGGTAAAAATCATTGTGACCATGCCACTCCATGTATTCTGACGGAACTCCGGCAAAGTGGTTGAGGCCGTAAATAATGCCCGGCACACTGCGCGGCAAGGCGGCGCCGGGGTAGCTGATGCCCATTCCCATCGTGTCACAGGCGCGAATCTTTACGGGAAGTTTGCTTTCCTTCGATAATTTCATAAGTTCCTTGGCAAAGGGAACCACAAAACCATAAAAATCGGATCGGGTAATATCCTCAAAATGGCACCGCGGAATAATGCCTTCTTCGAGTGCAGCCCGCACGATATCCAGATACATATCCATTGCCTGTTTTCTTGTCTTGTTTAATTTCAAATAGATATGGTAATCTGACGAAGAGCACAGGATTCCTGTCTCTTTGAGTCCCATTTCTTTGACTAACTTGAAGTCATTCTTTACCGCTCTTATCCATCCCGTAATCTCCGGGTATTTATAACCCCGTTCCATGCATTTTCTCACAGCCTGCTGGTCTTTTTCATTATACAGGAAAAATTCACACTGGCGGATAAGCCCATTCTTACCGCCCAGTTTATGGATCAGGTCATAGAGGTCGACAATCTGTTTGACGGTATACGGTGGACGGGATTGCTGTCCGTCCCGAAAAGTGGTATCGGTAATCCATATCTCCTCAGGTGGGTTCATCGGATTAAGCCGATAATTAAACGATATTTTCGGTATTTTGTTATAGGGGAAGACATCCCGAAAAAGATTGGGTTCTGCTGAATCCTGTAATTGAAAACTATATTCTTCTGGTTCTAATGTATTGCGCCGTTTGTTGAATCGAAGCATCCTCAGTTTCCTCCTATTGATATTTTTATTTATCAATAATATAGAAAAATCATGGATTAGGATTAATCCCAAATTCTAAAGGAATATTTCTACAAGTCAAGCGAAATGATCAGGAATCAATACATTTCCTCGACAAAATGAGAAAAATAGTGTATGCTGATAAAGAATAAATACCAATGAAAGAGGGTTGTGCCGCAGAGACACAGAGAAAGACCTATAAGAGATTTACAATTTACGAATTACGATTTGAGACGAGAAAATCATAAATCTGAAATCGCAATTTTAAAATGAAGAAATCCAGTTCCTCTGTGGTTAATTTTTGCCAATATTTAAAAACAGCAAGGAGAGTGACATGGGTCGTAAGATGGTAACTGTTGATGGTTGTACGGCGTGTGCACACGTGGTGCACGCCACGAATGAGATTATTACAATTTATCCCATAACGCCTTCTTCGCCCATCGCGGAGATATGCGATGCCAAGACGGCTGCCGGACAGGTGAACATCTGGGAATCGGTCCCCAAGGTAAGCCAGATGCAGTCGGAGGCAGGCGTTGCTGGGGCGGTGCACGGGTCGCTGACAACGGGTGCGCTGGCAACCACGATTTCATGTTCTCAGGGGCTTCTCTTGCTTCTTCCCAACATGTACAAGATTGCCGGAGAACTTGTCCCAACGGTCTTCCACTTAACCGCACGCTCTCTGGCGTGTCAGGGATTATCCATATTTGGCGACCACTCTGACGTCATGGCTGCGCGGTCTACGGGCTTTGCCATGCTGTGCTCGAAAAATGTGCAGGAGGCCATGGATTTTGCCTTGATTGCCCAGGCGGCCACCCTTGAAGCCAGAATACCGTTCATGCATTTCTTCGATGGATTCAGGACGTCCCACGAGGTGCAAAAGATTGAAGAGGTGTCTTTTGATGATATGCGGGCAATGATCGATAACGATCTGGTGATAGCCCACCGCAAGCGGGGTCTTACCCCAGACAATCCTTCTATCCGCGGCACTGCTCAGAACCCTGATGTGTACTTTCAGGGACGGGAAACCGTGAATAAATATTATGCCGCGACACCTTCCCTTGTGCAGAAGGCAATGGACAAATTTGCTAGGGTTACCGGTCGCCAGTATAAACTTTTTGACTACTCTGGCGTACCCAATGCTGAACGCATTATTATCATTATGGGCTCAGCCGGAGAGACAGTGTTTAATACCATCCAGAAACTCAACGCACAGGGAGAAAAACTGGGATTGATCCAGGTAAGGCTGTACCGACCGTTTGATGTTGATGCCTTTGCCGATAGCTTGCCTGCCAGTGTAAAGGCGATTGCCGTCCTTGACCGCACCAAGGAGCCCGGCGCTATTGGTGAACCGTTATATCTCGATGTAAGAACGGCCATCGGTGAAGCACTGGATAGGGGGACGGCAAAATTCAAGAATTACCCGGTAGTGGTTGGCGGCCGTTATGGGCTTGGTTCAAAGGATTTCACCCCAGCTATGGTGAAGGCCGTATTTGATAATATCGCACAGAGTAAACCGAAGAACCACTTTACCATTGGTATTAACGATGACGTTACCGGCACCAGCCTTACGTACAATGAATCCTTTACGATTGAAGGGAAAGAGGCGTATCGGGCATTGTTTTATGGCCTTGGGGCAGACGGTACCGTTGGCGCAAATAAGAACACGATCAAGATTATTGGCTCTGAAACCGATAACTACGCCCAGGGTTATTTTGTGTATGATTCAAAGAAGTCGGGTTCCACGACGGTATCCCACCTGCGCTTTGGGAAGGACAAAATACTCAATCCGTACCTTGTCACAAAGGCAAATTTCATTGCCTGCCATAATCCGTCATTCCTTGAAAAATACGATATGTTGTCTCATGCGGAGGAAGGCGCAACGTTTCTCCTGACTACCTCAAAAAACAAGGACGAGATATGGGACAGCCTGCCGGTGGAAGTGCAGGAACATCTTATCTCCAAAAAAATGAAATTCTATATTATCGATGCTATTGCCCTTGCCGAGGAGATCGGGTTGGGCACACGGATTAATACCATTATGCAGACGGCATTCTTTGTCATTTCGGGGATTATTCCCAGGGAAGAAGCTGTCGATGCAATCAAGACTGAGCTTAAAAAGACGTACCAAAAGAAGGGCGATGAAGTGGTCAAGATGAACTATGCCTCTGTGGATAAGGCTCTTCAGAATATTGTGGAGGTAAAAGTGCCTGCCAAGGTTACCAGCAAGCTTAGGATGCGGCCGCCGGTGCCTGAAGATGCGCCTGACTTTGTAAAAAATGTGACAGCAAAGATGATTGCCAACAAGGGAGATTATCTGCCCGTTTCAGCCATACCAGCCGATGGCACTTGGCCTACCGGAACGACGCAGTATGAAAAGAGGAATATTGGGGTACATATTCCTGAGTGGGAACCTGATGCATGTATTCAGTGCGGTCAGTGCTCATTTGTCTGTCCCCACGCAACGATCCGGATAAAGGCGTATGATCCTGCATTATTAAAGGATTCACCCCAAAAATTTAAATCGATTGATGCGACGGGTAAAGAATTGAAAGGGCTAAAGTTTACCGTTCAGGTGGCGCCGGAAGATTGTACCGGTTGTGGTTCCTGTGTGTTCAACTGTCCCGGCCAAAAGAAGGATGAACAGGGGAACAAGATCCCCGGTGTCAAGGCCATCAATATGAAGCTTCAGGAGCCGCTCCGTCATCACGAGGCGGAGAATTACCAGTTCTTCCTCGATCTCCCCGAAACGGACGCTTCGAGGTTTAACGTTAATTCCGTGAAAGGGAGCCAGTTTGTAAAGCCGCTCATTGAGTATCACAGCGCCTGCGCGGGATGCGGGGAAACTCCCTATATCAAATTGATTACCCAGCTATTTGGTGATCGCCTGATTATTGCCAATGCCACCGGGTGTTCATCTATTTACGGTGGAAATCTACCAACAACACCCTATACAAAAAGGGCTGATGGGCGTGGGCCAGCGTGGTCGAACTCCCTCTTTGAGGACACAGCAGAATTTGGTCTTGGTATGCGGCAGACCGTGGATAAGTTTCATTCCCAGGCAGTAGAGTTGCTGGAAAAACTGGCCAGGACGCCTGCGTATGGGGATGCAAAAGAACTTTTTGAGTCCTTGAAAAACGCCGACCAATCTACCCAGGAAGGAATTGAAAAACAGAGAGGACGTATAGAAGAGTTGAAAAAGCGGCTGTCAAAGGATGCCTCATCCGACGCAAAGAGCCTTCTTTCTCTTGCTGATTACCTGGTGAAGAAATCGGTATGGTCGATTGGTGGTGATGGATGGGGGTATGACATCGGGTATGGTGGGGTTGACCACGTGCTGGCTTCGGGCGAAAACATAAAGCTGCTCATTATGGATACCGAGGTCTATTCGAATACCGGCGGGCAGATGTCCAAGGCGACCCCGATGGGGGCGGTTGCACAGTTTGCAGCCGGTGGAAAGAGGACACACAAGAAAAACATCGCTTTAATGATGGCTACCTATGGAAAGATATACGTTGCTCAGGTGTCATTCGGGGCGAATCTGGCGCAAACGGTCAGGGCAATTACGGAAGCTGAGGCATACAACGGCCCGGCGCTGATAGTTGCCTACTCGGTATGTATTGCCCATGGCTTTGACATGAGCAGGGGCATAGAACAACAGAAAAAAGCGGTTGCAAGTGGTTACTGGCCCCTTTACCGCTATAATCCGCAGCTTGAGGCACAAGGGAAGAATCCTCTGGTTCTTGACAGCAAAGACCCGTCAGTTTCTTTTGAAGAATATGCCTACAAAGAAAACCGCTATCGTGCGCTGAAGGCAAGCAATCCGGAAGTGGCTGCAGCGCTCATGAAGCAGGCGGAGGCAGAAATCCAGAGAAGGTGGAAATTACTCAAACACCAGGCGGCATGGTCGCCTGTGTAGTGAGTTAAACTACACAGTCACAAAGAAGTTTTTCGTAGCAGGACAACTCACCGCAGAGAGCGCTGAGGCTGCAGAGAATCAGGGAGGTTGAGAAATGGTGAGGTTGCGGGAGTGTGTCCACACCTCCCACTTCCCCATTTCCTCACCTTCGTGTTTACGGAGACCTCTGTGGTAATATTCCCTGGGCTGGTTCAATCTTGCAGATTGAACCGAAACATTTGGCATGGTTCCCTTGTCACTGCACCAGTTCAAATCTTAAAGCGCCATTCAAACACTGCGATTCAATTGAGGACGATTGAACCAGCAACAAGAATCATGAACGCAAATAAAATGATCGGGGGGGCACGGACAAACATGGTTTGTCCGTGTTGAACTTGCCTAAAGGTGTTTTTGACTACCATCGACATCGGCAGGGGATATGTAACAGGAATACGTATGCTGTTTTCTTGATATCGCTCAATTTGTAATGTTAATAAGTTAGAATTATCATAGTGAGAATTTTATACGTCCGTAGTTCTGTCAAATATTTCTTGCCGGACACTGTACTGTTTGTCAAATGAAAGAAAACTTGTTAATAACATAGTTAGGGCTGGCACCAGTTATTTCTAAGGAGAATATTGATATGAGTAAGGTTGAATTTTTTGTTACACCTGGTTACGGCGACAGAAACTTGGAGAAATTTCATTATTCCCAGGCCTTCAGAGACGGAAACCGAGTTGAAACTTCCGGGCAAGGTGGCTGGAATAACGATTGGGAGTTTCCTGAGTCTATTGAAGAAGAAATAACTCAGGCATTTGAAAATGTGGAACGCACACTTGCCACGGCAGGAGCATCATGGAAAGATGTTGTTCATGTAAACTCCTATCATGTACCTACCGCACCCGATTTCATTGGAAATGACCATCTTTCTACAATGACGGATCAATTCAGGAAACATATGGGTAGTCGGGCACCTATTTGGACATGTATTGGAGTTCCTTCGTTGGGTGACCCAAAGATGCGTGTAGAAATACGTGTTACTGCAATTATTGAAAATAATACTTGAGACTTAGAGAGGATCACCGGATTAAAGCCTTATATACTCTAACAAATCGCTGCGGCTGACTGCCATCCCGCTACACGGGCTGTTGGCATCTGAGCTCAAGCGTTAGACAGAACAACAAACCAAACAACAGGAGGTGGTCACGATGATCCCGGAAAAAATGCTGGAAATTATGAAAAAGGGGGAGCAAAGGGGTCAAATCTTTATAATTGGCGTGCCCAGGGAAGGGTACTGCTTTCTAGCGGGTGAAAGTCCCGACATGGTAAAAGCCGGAGCCATGTAGCTTGGATGGCAGGGGGGCGATGGAAACGTTGCCTACTGAAGCCCATCGACAAAGTCGGCGTAAGGCCGGTGAGCGAATATCCGGGTCGTAACGTACGTGAACGTAGAGGTAGCCTCGTAAAAGTCAAGTACCACTGGCCGAGCCTGTCAATTTTAGGCGAAGGCAGAATTCTTTTACCGAAACTGGCTACGAGGGAAAAGAACGGAGGCGGGGTATCAGCGGCGACACGGATAGAAAGGAGCAGTAGCAACTGGGGAAGCCCTCCTTGTCCCTGATAGAAATATCAGGAACAAAGGTAAGCCCCATAAGTCACACGGCGAAATGGGCTGACAGACAAGAGGGTGGCGGATGAGTCCGTAGTAGTGAGGATGGTAAGGACAGCATAACCTGACCGGAGCGAAGGGACTCTGCTGTGTCTTAAATCTTTCTACGGAGGTAAAGCAGGGAAGAATGACAAAGGCTTCCATAAGTCTGCAAGAGCTGAGGGGAAAGATATACAGGAAGGCGAAGACCGAGAAGCAATGGAGGTTTTGGGGGCTGTACTGTCATATCTGCAAGAAAGAAGTCCTGAGAGAAGCCTATCGATTGGCAAAGGCCAACGATGGTGCACCCGGAATCGATGGCAAGAGTTTTGAGGACATCGAGGCAGAGGGGGTTGAGGGATTTTTGGAAGGGATAGGGCAGGAGCTTCTAAACCGGGCTTACCGACCGTTGCCCAACAGAAAGGTCGAAATACCGAAAGGGAATGGAAAGACCCGAATGCTTGGGATACCAACGGTCAAAGACCGGGTAGTGCAGGGAGCATTAAAGCTTTTATTGGAACCGATATTTGAAGCGGATTTCAAGGACTGCTCGTACGGCTATCGTCCCAAACGTCATGCACATCAGGCAATCGACGGGGTGACGAAAGGGATACTGCATGGCCTTACCAGAGTGGTGGATGTAGACCTGAGTGGATACTTCGACAACATAAGGCATCACATCCTGTTGGAGAAGATAGCCCGGAGGGTGCAGGACGATGATATCATGCATCTGGTAAAACTCATCCTGAAGGCAAATGGGGAGAAGGGAGTGCCGCAGGGCGGTATCATATCGCCGCTGTTGTCGAACCTTTACCTCAACGAAGTGGATGAGATGATGGAGCGGGCACGGGAAGTAACCCGCCGCAGCGGGTACTACAATCTTGAATTTATCCGGAGCGCAGATGACATGGTAATACTGATTCACGGGCATCCTAAAGAGAACTGGTTAATACAGAAACATTACTTTGTTAAAAAATTAAGCGGCGCATTTTTTCTTCAGTCGTTTCGATTTAATTTTGAAATAGCCATTGGCAAGTTTTTCGTTCTTTGATAAGGCATTGGTAGAGGCGAATTCGAGCATGGCATTGATAGCCTGTTTGATTCCGTTGAAGGTAGTAGGTTTTGTTTCAAGGATTTTCGTAAGATAGGCGTTTTGTTTGATCCAGTAGGTGAGAGTCCATGCAACAAGACAGAGGTTCCAGTACCGCTCAATCTTGTTGATATGTCTGACCTGGTAGTGATCAAAGTAAAAGGTATCCTT
>AYTS01000096.1 GCA_002009475.1 Candidatus Brocadia carolinensis
GCTTTCTCTGTAGGTTAATTGAGCAAATGCCATACAGAGAAATTGATCAAAGCATGAAAAGCTTTTTACTTTGTGATTGCCTTCGTAACGCTGAACACATTTGCGAAATTCATGCATGGGTAAAAAATCGATTACTTGTGAGAAAACAGTTTTTCCTATATTCATGAGCCATTCCTTTCCGTTTGTTATGAAGAATAGAATGGCTATAGTATACTTTGAATTTCAAATCGATTACGACCTTTTTTGCTTGTATTTCTCTTGAATTATAATACTTACAACAAATATTTATTCAAACGTCCGGACAGTAGTGATGAAGTTTATTAAATCACCGCAAAGAACGCGAAGAAAGACTTTAAAACGATAAATAGGAATTTTTACAACCACTTTTTGCATTCAGGAACAGGAAATGATTGAAGATAAGAAGGAAAAAATTCTCATTCTCGATTTCGGCTCTCAGTATGCACAACTGATTGCACGCCGGGTACGGGAGCATAACGTGTACAGCGAGATCGTATCACATAAGATTACTGCAGAGCAAATACTGCAGAATAAACCGAAGGGCATTATTCTCAGCGGTGGCCCTGCCAGCGTGTACACAAAAAATGCCCCACAGTGTGATGAAACAATAGCTACTTTGGGGATTCCCATATTAGGTATCTGCTATGGGATGCAGCTGGGATGCCAGATGTTGGGAGCCACGGTACAACCCACGGTTGCGCGAGAATACGGAAGAATTACCTGCACGCTTAACAATGAAAACAAGCTGTTTAAATCAATGGACAAAGACATCACCGTCTGGATGAGTCATGGTGACCAGGTTATTGAATTACCGCCGGATTTTGAGTCACTTGCATGTACCAGAAACTGCCCGTATGCTGCAGTAAAACACAGAAAAAGGGCTTTCTATGGAGTGCAATTTCATCCGGAAGTTACTCATACTCCACAAGGAAGTCAGATCATTCGCAATTTTCTGCATGAAATTTGTGGTTGTACCGGTGACTGGAAAATGCATTCGTATATAGAAAATTCTTTGACGGACATCCGCAGACAGGTCGGCGAAGGAAGAGTCGTATGCGGGCTCTCCGGCGGTGTCGATTCGGCAGTAACAGCAGCGCTTATCCATAAAGCTATCGGCAATCACCTGTCTTGTATCTTTGTCGATAACGGACTTTTGAGAAATTATGAGGCCGAAGAAGTCATTACCACGTTTAAAGAACATTTTGCCGTAGACCTGCACGCTATCGATGCGCGTGACCGGTTTTTAGACAAATTAAAAGACGTCACCGATCCTGAAAAAAAAACGCAAGATTATTGGCCACGAATTCATTGAGATTTTTAAGGAAGAGGCAAAGAAGATATCTCAGGCAAAGTTTCTGGCACAGGGCACCTTGTATCCAGACGTCATTGAGAGCATCCCCGTGCACGGTGGTCCGACAGTTACCATTAAGAGTCATCACAATGTGGGCGGTTTACCGGCAGAATTAGGGTTTGAACTCGTAGAACCTCTGCGATTTCTATTTAAGGACGAAGTGCGAAACATAGGAGAGGAACTTGGATTGCCGGAAAAATTAGTCTGGCGCCACCCCTTTCCCGGCCCAGGACTCGCCATCAGGATTCTTGGTGTGGTGACACACCGCCGTTTGGAAATCCTTCGCAACGCGGACAGGATTGTTATTGAGGAGATTCGCAAAGCGGGGTTATATCGCTCTATTGCCCAGTGCTTTGCCGTGCTTTTACCCTTAAGCACGGTGGGGGTCATGGGAGATGAACGAAGTTATGAAAACGTCATCGCCATCCGTGCTGTGGAAACAACCGACTTTATGACGGCTGACTGGTGCCGTGTCCCCTATGAAGTGCTGGGAATCATTTCCAGCCGGATTATTAATGAGGTCAAGGGCGTTAATCGTGTGGTTTATGATATCAGCACCAAACCACCGAGTACGATCGAATGGGAATAGTTCTTCTGTAATATTGTGTACTAGGCCTAAAACAAGCGAGGTTTTTTAAACCTCGCCCGGTATAAAATTTGACCTATTTCAAGCAATTTTTTGAAGCACTTTTTCTTGTTAAAATGTATTATCTGACTGCTCATATGGAGAAATACTCCGTCTCGGTGGAAAATGGTATTTTTTCAATGAAATTTACAAAAAATTGCAAAACCAGAATATACTATCCCTTCGTCCGCATCTTGTGTGCTTCGTTTTTAGATATATTCGGATTCGTTCCCACGTTGCAAAGAAATCCTTCAGCCAATCATTGTATCCAAGCAAACGATACACGATCTTTCTGCCGGTACTGAGTATCTGACACGGCAATAATATAAGGTGTTCAGAAACCGTCTGAATTCCATTTTCGTTACCGGTGTTCCCCTTACTATATTTGGCATGAACAATCCAAACCATGCCTACAGATTCCACGCCAACAACGCTATTACCATGTGTATGTCCAGGTGCTTTCCAAATCCCTTACGGGCATCCTCAACGCATTTACCCCGTTCTTCAATTGCTCTATCACGTTTTCCTGATCACATCGCCCATTCGCCAACTCCACAATCTCCTCTGCAGTCCTCTCCCTCAGTGTCGTTATATAAAAAAAGTATCGTATGTCATCGATCAGCGCCCTCTTTCCCTCTTCCACCGAATTGTGGCAACCTGTTGAATCTGTTTTTATCGACATGCCTCCGCTTGAGGCGCGAGGAAATAAACCCTTGCAACTGAATTTTGAACATCAGCCGAAGTCATTCGTTTTTTACCATCTTGAAGAGCATACTTCAGGGCGACATCTCCTGCAAGTTCTCGAAGAAGACGACTTTGCTCGTGAAGTGATAGCACTACCCAAAAGGATAAAAAAGAGCACTCTTGTCCAAATTAAGTTTTTAAAGCTGAGCCCTGATTTGGTATAAGAGAGTTGGTATGTAAGCCGCATTAACCAAAGGAGGGCTCATGCATGAATAAATTTTGTAGCATGCTTAGTCAGTTATTGCAATTGTTTCCTCGTTCAGAGTTTTAT
>AYTS01000097.1 GCA_002009475.1 Candidatus Brocadia carolinensis
TGACTGGTGCGGATTTCTATACATCCGTAACTAAAAAACCTGAAAATACGGGTGCGGTCAATGGGATAAATGCTTTTGGACATTATAATTTTTTTTTATTTGATAAGGCAAAAAATCTGCGATTTTTTGCTCTGGAGAATTTTTTTTCGCTTGACAAAAGCCTTCTAATGGGTGACCCCTTTGTCTCGGATTTTCAAGGAATAAAAGAAGGATTGGAAAAGTTGGTAGATTCAGCCGTAAAATGGGCGATCACCCTAGAAAGAGAGACGGTATTAAAAGAGCAGGCAATACCATTCGAAACGTTACAAAATCAGGACGCGGAATGTATAAAAGGAGAAGTGGTAAAGATGTTCTCTGGATTCATCGGGTCAGAGGCATATAAGGAACTGCAGGCCGCACAGATCCTTGGACGTGAAGTGCCTATCCTGCTTAACTGGGATGGGCAGATCATGCGGGGTATGATGGATATCCTTTATAAGATAGGCGACCATCTCATCATTGCCGATTATAAGACGGATCATATTACCATGAACGATCTGCCGTCAAGGGCAGAAAAATATTGCTACCAAAAAAAAGGTCTATGTTGAGGCCGTCAAACGCTGCCTGAAAATAGATAACCCTGAATTCAAACTCATTTTTCTCAGGTTGGGTAAGGCTGTAGCGGTTTGATTGATTTTCAATGACACGTTAACGATTGAGCTTACAGGCGTGCAAAATCGGCGCTCCGCTTTTGCATGTCAGCGTGGAGCGATTTGTTAGCCGCTCTATCACATTCGCCTTATAAGTGTTCGCACCCATGACATGGCAGACTCTATTGCCCAATCCGTTTGGATCAGTGTCAGTTTAGGCATCGGTTCCGAACCGGGACCATGACCCACCGGGTTCCGCACCTTTCGAAAATAGTCTTTAAGCATATCCCCCTCCCAGACGGTTAAGTAGCTACCGTTAGCCTTGCTCATGAGGTTATCGATGTACTGCGAAGCCCCTGTCTCTGTACCACGAGTCCATCCCTTTGTGTCGGACACAATCTTTATCGTGCTTTCGAGTGCCTTTGCCGCAAAGATAGCGGGATCTTTGTCGTTAGAATCTCGACGATCTAGGGACTCCTTCATATCGATATCGACGTTTTTCCAAAGTGGGTCTGCGACAAGGGCCCAGAACGGCTTCGCGATGTTCTGTTCTATTGTCTCATCCAGTGCGAGTTGGATGAATCCGTTATGATAGGTGAGCGGCGCCTTCGCGCGACGAAATCTTTCGTTGAGTTCCGCGACTTGAGCCTCGAAACCAGAATTTAAAGTAGCGTTCCACGCTTTCACACCGTCCACTTCGCTTCCCTGAAGTCGGAGACCGAGACGCGGGCCTGCATCTCGTAGTGCAGCGTCGGCCAGCGCCTTGGGAATCTTAGCGTTTGCTTGTGCGATTTCATCTCCTCGAAGTCGCATCGCCAATTCTACGAAGCTGAGCCGCTCTTTGATGAATCGGTCAGGGTCGACCTGACCGTTGAATGTGGTGTTCACGAACTGGCCGCAGACGTCATCCCATGAGAACAAACCGGCTATAGGGACCTCTTGACCAAGATAGTTTTTCTGCGTGTATGAATAGCACCGCTGAGAGAGCTCATTGACGCCCAATTCTCTTGCTAAGCGGTCATGTAGTGTTTCCCATTTGATTTTGTTTGATTCGATCTCTTTGCCGTTCGAGTCGTAATAAGGCAGGGCGTCCTTAACAATACCGAATGCTTGATTCAGAAGGCGTCTTTCGAGTTCTGTATACTCTGACCAGATAGGCCTATTCAAGTAGCGGTAGGCAAAAATGTCTGTAAGCATGTCGTTCTCGTAATTCCGTGCGGCTAACGGAGCGCAGTTGAGCTGAGGGGAGAAGTCCCTTCTGCTCCGTTCCTCTCGCCCGCGGTCGGAAGGGACATTCATTTTTATCTTTATTCTGTAAATGCCAGTATTTTATTTTGTACCTTATAAGTTGTCAAACAAAAACAGATAGAAATAAAATCCTTGAAATATGAAAAATATTGTACGATAATCCAGCCATTGTTGGTGTTCTTGAGTGACTAGGAATAAAAGGTGACATTGCATGCATGAAAGAGAAATTAAAATCGTAAAAAGGTTTAAATCCCTGGTATCTCAAAAGGTAAAAGTTCACGAAGTGAGGGTTTTTAGCTCAAGGGCGAATGTCTGTGCGTCTATCCTCAATCTAATTATCGAAGTCACAGGGGAAAGGAAGGAAGAAAAAGAAGCAAAGGTCGCTACTGCAAGAGATCTCTGTGTGCCAGCCGTTAGTAACCACGGCGGTTTTGGCGCATGGGCATTACTGGAGATCAGAGACCCGTGGAATGCAAAAACAGAAATCAGAAACACTATAAATACGGTATTGGGAAATGTTAAAACTCTACCTTGATGTAAACATTTATAACCGTCCCTTTGATGACCAAATGGAAGTCAGGATAAGACTTGAAACAATAGCGATATTTTCAATCTTGCAGAAGATAAAAAGCGGTGAATTCGGACTTTTGTGGTCTTTTGTGATTGATTATGAAAATAGCCAGAACCCCTACGATGATATAAGGGTTTAAATAGAAATGGCTTCCTCTTTAGCAAATAATATGGTGACTCACGATGAGATCGTATATAATATGGCAAAGGAATTTGAATCAAAAGGGGCAAAGCCAAGGGATTCATTGCATCTTGCCTGTGCTGTAAAGGGAAATGCGGATTATTTTTTAACGTGCGACCACTAGTGTCCGGTTATAAGTTGAACAAGGACAATTGCTTATAAGGAAAGTATGGTTCGCTTTTGTAATCAGAATTTGTAAGTACTTGTAAAATAGGGACTTTCTCAAATAGGGTAATACTCAAAATTTGTAAAATTGTGTAGAGACTCATGTCTAAATTGAGATGCTTTTTGATGATTGCAACAAGCACGTAAACGGAGATTGCAATCCATATTTGAGTTTTT
>AYTS01000098.1 GCA_002009475.1 Candidatus Brocadia carolinensis
TTGGATGTTTCGGTGAGTCCTCTCACCGAAACAAGAATTAATCCTCGGCACCGTGACGAATCCGGAGTCATCGACAGTGGGTTTCGGCGTGAGGACACGCCGAAACATCAGAGAATAATAGCAACTACTCGCCCTTTGCTTTGTCCAGCACAAAAATTGTCCAGCAGTAAGTTTACTAAGGGGGAATTTGAATAATTATCACGCTGACAAATAATGGAGTACCCTTCTCTCTTTTTCCCCATGCTTAGAGGTTTGATTCTCTGTATCGTTTTACTGATCTGTGTTGGCTGTCATAAGGCAAAGGAGTTCGTTTCCTCTCAGATGGCAACAAACGCACACTACGTTGGCAAAGAAACCTGCAGGCCGTGTCATGAAGATGTCTACTCCTTGTATACAGGTTCTGATCATGACCTTGCCATGGATTTTGCTACTGACACTACGGTGCTCGGTGATTTTAACAATACTTCGTTTAATCACCTGGGTGTGATATCGAAGTTTTACAAAAGAGATGGTAAGTTTTTTGTTTTCACCGAAGGTTTTAAGGGTAAATTCCAGGAATTTGCCATAAAATACACCTTCGGAGTGCGTCCATTGCAGCAGTATCTGGTTGAATTTCCTGATGGACGAGTGCAAACCCTGCCTCTGTGCTGGGATACAAGACCAAAAGAGCAGGGCGGACAGCGCTGGTTTCATATTTACGGCAACGAACGCATTCCGCCGGAGGATATACTCTACTGGACGCGCATATCTCAGAACTGGAACTATATGTGCGCTGAGTGTCATTCAACCAACCTGAAAAAAAAACTACGAGGCAGCAACAGACCGGTACAATACCACGTGGTCGGAAATCGATGTGTCGTGTGAGGCATGTCACGGTCCTGGCTCATTACACGTTGAATGGGCCGAAGCGGATGCTAACGGAGAGGATACACAAGGCTATGCTGACATGGGTCTGTCAATTCGTTTGAAGGACGAAGAAGACGGAGAGGTAACGTGGGTATTCGATAAGAAGGTGGCCACATACAAACCAGGTAATCCTCAGCGCAAACAAAAGCAGGTTGAAATGTGCGCACGATGTCACAGCCGGCGGGGAGTTCTCAGTGAGGACTATGTGCACGGAAAACCGTTGCTTGACACCCACTACCCTCAGGTATTGGAGGAGAACCTCTACTACCCGGACGGACAGATTCGTGACGAGGTCTATGAGTACGGCTCATTCTTGCAAAGCAAGATGTATCAGGCCGGTATTGTCTGCACGGACTGCCATGATCCGCACAGCACCCGCCGCCGGAAGGAAGGTAACGAGCTATGCGGTTCGTGTCATCAGACCGAAAAATATGACACACACGCACACCATTTTCATAAGCCGGATTCTGCAGGTTCTCAATGCGTCGCATGTCATATGCCGGTTCGTACGTACATGGTCGTCGATCCCCGTCGTGACCATAGCTTCCGTGTCCCGCGACCTGACTTGTCGGAGAAACTGGGTGTACCGAATGCCTGCACCGAGTGTCATACCGGCAAATCGCCGGGATGGGCAGCCGGATATCTTCAAAAATGGTACGGGACGATGAAGAGGGAAAGGCATTATGGCGAGGTATTTTGGGCTGCACGCAGGGGCACATCTGCTGCCGGTGCCGATCTCATTCATCTGGCTGAAGACAAGAAACAATCGCCGATGGTGCGCGCCACAGCAGTATTCCTGCTGCGCAATTATCCCACGGAATCTTCGTTAGAAATCGTAGGGAAAATACTACAAGACCCTCATCCTCTCATTCGTTCTGAAGCAATCAATTCTTTGGATATCATACCGCCACAGGATCGGGTATCATACCTGATACCGATGTTACAGGATCCGGTGCGTCTGGTGCGTACGCTTGCTGTACGATCTTTAGCGGCAGTTCCGCAAAATGTGCTGTCAGAAGCAGCGTTGCAGCAACGGGAGACAACAATCAAGGAATATGAAGAGACGCAGTTGCTTAATGTCGATTATCCGGCGTCACACATAAACCTGGGGAATCTCTACCTGGAGCGCGGTGAGTACGATCGCGCCGCAGCTTCATACAAAAAAGCGATTGAGATTGAACCGGTATTTATCCCCGGATATATCAACCTTGCAGATGTGTATCGGGCGCAGAACCAGGATGAAAAAGGAAGGGACATTTTACAGCATGCGATCGATCTTGCACCAGAATCTGCTCCGGCCCATCACGCCCTGGGCCTGTTGATGATTCGTACCGGAGAACACACGAGAGCCTTGCACCATTTGCGTAAAGCTGCAATACGTGCCCCGGAGCATGCGCAATACAGTTACGTTTATGGGATTGCGCTGAACTCAGGTGGAATGTCAGGACAAGCACTATCGATTCTTAAAAAGGCCTTGAACCATAATCCTTACGACGCGGATCTGCTGGTTTCCCTGGCCACAATTCACCGTGACAGAGGTGAGTATAAAAGCGCATTAAGGTTTGCAATCAGATTGTCCAAAAATTATCCGCACAATAAGAATTACCAGCAATTGGAGGGGCAATTGAGCGTCCTGGCAGCCCGGCAAGGGAATTGAATTGGGCTGCCTATGGCAACGACTGTAAATCTCCTCTCCTTGTAAGGCGACCAGGCTGGTCGCTCTACATGAGACAAAAAGATTGGAATTTCTTGGCGTTAATTAAGCCTTCGGCAACTTTCCTCCCTGTTTCCCCCCGTTTACAGGGGGACTATGGGGGGCGTAATTGAAATCCCTATGCATTGAATGAGATTCTTTGCTCTGCTCAGAATGAAAAAAAGCCAAGGGTTCGGGATGACAGGGCAGGAGGTATTTGCTGGTGAGAATAAACACCAGAGTAAACACAAAAAACGTTGTCGTTGCGAGGAGGAACGACGAAGCAATCTCAAGACAAGATTGCTTCGGGCTAGCGCCCTCGCAATGACAGCTTTCTTTAAGCGGTTACTAGAGTGTCCAGCGTATGGTTATTACCACTTCTGCAAACGAAGTCATGCAGAAGTGGTGAAGGATACCAAAGCCGAAAAGGGACAGCATAGCAACTTGTCATTACGAGGGACAAAGCGAGAAATCTCATGGGTTTGCTTCGCTTGGGCTCGCAACTTCGGCTTCGCTATCGCTCTCAATGACACTTGTGCGTCAACTTATTTAAGCCGGTTACTATAGTGTTTTATAAAACCTATTTTGATATTTTCAGCAAAAATATTTTTTATGAATAAGGGAAATACTCACCTGGCGCGGCCTCTGGCCGCAACCAAATTCGAAATACGAATATCGAAATACGAAACGATTTCCGAATGACAAAAAAACTCAATGCTCAAAACTTTGCGTAAACCTCATCTGGACAGTCTTTTAAAAAAACAGCCCCGTAGGGGTGAGATGTTTATAGAAGATGCGATATACAAAATCTTAGCTCCATAGGAGCGTCATGTGAAACACAGAAACAACATGCCGCTCCGATGGAGCTTGATTATGGCATAATGGTTTGTCTATAAATATATCGCTCCTAAAGGAGCTTTTGCCGATACTTTTTCAGAAAACGAAACGGTTACCGTTCGGCATGTTCGGGGTGCGGGGTTAACCGTCGAACGACAGCAGGGGGAAACCCGGCATCTTTTTAATCGAGAAAACCTCATGATTCAAAATTCCTTGTTCGATATTCGTCACTCAATTATGTATGTATTTCTTTGTGTCTCGGTGTCTTTGTGTGAGAAACAAAAAAGTATTCTTTTCCGACTTGTTCGGGTTAGGGAATCCTTCGTTAATTTACATTTTATTTCTGTGTTTGACGGTTGGGTAACCTATAATTTCAACACAATTCAATCGGTTTCTGTTTGACAACTGATATGGCCTGATATAACATGCTGTCATTTATAGAATAAAGGTAAAAATGAATGTTCCTCCCGACCTAACAGACGGTTGGGAAGAACAGAGCAACTTAGACTTCAATAACCGTTATACGGAGCATATTTGAATTGAGTACACAACGCTATTCGGTAACTCCCCACCCAATCGAAACCCTTCTTACATGGGTAAAGTCAGGTGAAATCGCAATCCCAGAGATACAGCGTCCCTTTGTGTGGGAGGCGACAAAAGTCCGCAATCTTCTCGATTCACTCTATCAAGGCTACCCAGTCGGCTATTTGATCGCCTGGCGTAATCCAACGGTAAAACTTAAGGATGGTACATCTTCGATCGGAAAGCGCATTCTTATAGATGGTCAACAGCGAATAACGGCGCTCATGGCGGCACTTCTAGGCCGCGAAGTTTTGACCAAAGACTACGAGATCGTACGTATCCGCATTGCCTTTCATCCGCAAGATGCGCGTTTTGAGGTTGCTAACCCAGCTATACGCAAAGATGCATCGTGGATTTATGATGTGGCTGATGTGTTTAAGCCCTCAACCAGTATATTCCAACTTGTTAGTAATTACTGCGCTGCCAATACTGGAGTGTCCCAAGATGCGGTCTTTTCCAGCATCGAGAGACTTCTCAAGATCATCAACAATCACGTCGGAGTAATTGAGCTTGCCGACGACCTTGATATTGAAACCGTCACTGAAATATTCATCCGTGTGAACTCGGCTGGCACAGAGCTCTCGCAAGCTGACTTTGCCATGTCGAAAATTGCCGTCAACGAGACTTACGGCGGAAATCTTTTACGCAAGACAATCGATTATTTTTGTCATCTGGCCGTAGCGCCAGAGTTCTTGGCGACAATTGAAAAGAACGATAAGGCTTTTGCGGCTTCCGAATTTCTATCACAGATGCGCTGGCTTAAGGATGTAAACGATGATATTTACGACCCCACATACACAGATATGTTACGTGTAGCATTCACATCGGAGTTTGGGAGAGGAAAGCTTCAGGATTTGGTGGCACTGCTCTCCGGACGTAACTTCGAGACGAAGCAATTTGAAGAATCTATTGCTGAAAAGTCTTTCGGAAAACTCAAGAAAGGTATTCTCTCTTTTATCAACAAAACCCACTTCGAGCGTATCACAATGATTTTGCGTTCTGCCGGCTTCGTGACAAGTGATTTGATTGGTGGCCGCAATGCCGTCAACTTCGCCTACATCATTTACCTACGTGGTCGAGCAGAAGACATTCCTGCCGCTGATCTTGAGCGTTTAGTGCGGCGCTGGTATGCCATGTCATTATTACGCGGACGTTATGCAGGCAGCCCCGAAACTGCTTTTGATGTAGACATTCGCCAAATCGAAGGTCGCGGGTTGGCATCATACGCGGCTTTGGTAGTTGAAAACGAATTACCCGAAAGCTTCTGGACGGGGATGCTTCCCCAAGTTATGGACACATCGTCATCAAATAGTCCTTATTTTCTTTGCTATCAGGCAGCCCAAATAAAACTTGGCGATAAGGGTTTCTTGTCGCGTGATATTACGGTACGAGATTTAGTACTCAATCGTAGTGACGTGCACCACATCTATCCCAAAAACCACTTGAAGAAACAGGGACTCGCCCGCGGACGATACAACCAGATAGCCAACTTTGTACTTGCTCAGAGTGAAGTCAATATTGCTATCGGCGATAAATCACCGGAAACATACTTTGTAGAACTGGCTGAGCAGTGTAATGGTGGAAAGAAAAAAATACGGTGGTATCACTGACATTAAAGAGATGAAAGCTAATATGAAGGCGAACTGCCTGCTTGAGTCGTTATTGGAAGGCGCAATCCCATCATACGATGAGTTTCTTGAAGAGCGACGTAAGCTAATGGCACAAAAAATCAAGAAATGGTTTGAAACACTATGATTCAACGATTTCTCTGATTACCTTATTTTTAATGCTGCACTCTGTTAGGAATATTCCTTAGTGGGTTCAGGTTTACAATCTGAACCCTTGCTTTGATGACGTATAAAAAGTTTCAACGACTGGACACTGAAATCACCTTCATAAACAGCCCCAAAGGGGCTAAAGAAAAAAAGAGTCTTATTTTGACTGGCACAGTTACATTTTTGGGAATTCATCAATATATTAAAAACTAGCAAAACCATTATGAATATCAAAAACCGCCCGAATCACAGGCTGTACATCCAGGCGCTCCGCCGTATGTCTCCTGAGCAGAGACTGCTTAAGGCATTTGAATTATCCCAATTTTCCAGAGATCTCTCTCTTCTCGGATTATCTAGCGTAGCGAAGCCGCAACCAATTCTCCGTTGTGAAAGCGGGTGATTGCTTCGGAAAAGACCCTCGCAATGACACTGGCTATGCCTTTGATGACATATTGTACGTTGTCATTGCGAGCAAAGCGAAGCAATCTTTCTCTCATAAACAAACAGTGACTCCTGATAAGGGGTAAATAGGGTTGTAAAAATATTTTCAAAAAAAAGAAGCTTTAACAGAGTAATACTATAAAAGATTTCTTGATCTACCGGAGGACGAAATCAAAAAAAATATATCTGAAGCGCCTGAATAAATATCACAGCAGGAATTACTAATTAATACTCCAAAAACTCCAGGAAGAAGCTGAGGTAATATAATTGTATTTAATTAGAATCATCGCTCCGCTCAGAATGACATTTTCGTATTATCTTGTCATTCTGAGGGAGTGAAACGACCGAAGAATCTCAACTTTGAAATTCCTATACATACATTGAAAGTACTCGGAATAGAAACATCAGGAAGTATGGGTGGTATCGTCCTTAGCAAAGACTGCCAGGTTATCCTTTCTAAGGAATTTGGTAGCATGCAACATGGCAAAGAGCTGGTACCTGCCATCAAGAGCGCCTTTCAGGACATTGGCTGGTCGCCTCATGATATCGACCTTATCGCCGTGGATGTAGGACCGGGCTCATATACTGGGCTACGGGTGGGCGTGGCCTGTGCAAAAACGATGGCTTATGCATTGCGTAAACCCGTCATTGATGTGCCCATATTCGACATCATCGCAGAGAATTACCAAGGGAATTTATGTGAAACAGCCGCGCTACGTTCCTCTTCACCGGCAGCAGGTCCGAAAGAAGAAGAAAAGTTTTATGAAACGGTTCACAGGAGGCAATTTTCACTATGTCCTGTTATTGACGCAAGGCGAAGTCATGTTTATGCATGCATCTATACCTTTGTCCCGGTTGGCCTTGAAGGGGGCTTAGCAGGTGTTCAATGGAAAAGAGAGACGGAGTTTATGGTAATTCAGCCGGAAAGTCTTGTATCTATGCTTCCACGACCAATAATTATCTTTGGAAATGGTGTCTCACGTTATAAGGAAGTATTTCATGACAAAGACATCTTTATTGGCAAAGAGGAGTGGGCAATACCAAAGGTTGAATATGTAGCTCTCTTAGGAGAAAGGTTGTATGAATCAGGATATCGATGTGAGACCGGCAAACTGTTGCCTCTTTATTTACGACAAGCCGAGGCCATTGAAAAGCGCATGTGTAAAAAAATAGCTGCTTTCAACACGAATTCGCCCAAATAAGAGGGAATTAAAGAAGGGAGCTATTTTTTAGACAACCAAGAGCCGGATCACAAGGAAAAACTTTGTGGATATTATGAATATTACAGACGCTATATTTAGTAAACGCGAATAGAAGGCTGTCATTGCGAGGAGGGACGACGAAGCAATCTCTGCTCTGAGGTTGCTTCTCTGCCGCTCGTAATGACAAAATTCACGTCGACTTATTTAAGACGTATACTATAGGTTTCCAGCTACTTTTCGGCACTAACAAGACGATAGTTATCAATTTAAAATTTCCTCACCTTTGCGTTTGTCCGTGACGCTTTCTACTCTTGAAATTTTCAAACAGAAATTTGTACCCCATAACTTAGCGATTTCTGGCTTTTTTCAGGGAAAGCGGCGATACATCCGCAGGAATTCTCTCCCCTATCTGTTGCATACCCTGCTTGCCTTTCAACAAGATTACCTGAACGACTGATTTGATTACTTGCCTAGACCTGCCGTACGTCATCAATATCTTTCCAATAAAATACAACTTTAAGAGAATGATCATGGTGAGAGGAAATGCAAAGAGTATGGAGTGCACCTTTGACATTTCGATGCTAAGATATGAAGTTGCCGTATTCAGCAAGAAGGCCATGGTTGTGATCGTTGCTAGGAGAATGATCCCGATCTTTACCGCCATAAATGTGGTGGCACAGTTCAACAGAAAGGATTTGTGCGATGCTATTGTATCACAAACAGTTACGAGCAACTGCCTTGCTTTTTTCTCACCTGCAACAACCCATTTTGTCCCTTTGGAAAATGTCGTACGCAACATATTGCAATCCTTTCGTAACAAATGACTCTCTCACGATTTTACCGTAAAACCGGTGTCTGCAAACCGATGCTTATATTGCTTGTGGTAATACTCCATGAATTCCCTGTTTTTTATCCGTTTCCACCACGACTGGTTATTTTCATACCATTGTACCGTATCTTTCAGTCCCTTTTCAAATGGTATCTGTGCTTTCCATCCCAAAGACTTTAGCTTACTACTATCCAAGGCGTAACGCCTGTCGTGCCCTTCCCTGTCTTTCACGTGTTCCAGCAGTGAGTGAGGTTTCCTGAGTTCATCTAAAATAAGATGCGCCGTATCGATATTATATCGTTCATTTCCTCCCCCAATATTATATACCTCGCCATCGTTCCCGTGATGCATAAGAAAATCAATACCCGCACAATGGTCTTCAACATGAATCCAATCCCTTACCTGCCTTCCGTCACCATAAAGGGGTAGCGCCTTATCCTCTAAGGCATTAGTAATAAAAAGGGGGATAAATTTTTCTGGATGTTGGTTGGGTCCATAGTTATTAGATGCCCTGGTAATAATGATCGGTAGCTTATATGTCACCCAGTAAGCATAAGCAAGCCGGTCTCCTCCCGCTTTACTTGCAGCATATGGATTGCTGGGATTCAAGGCATCCGTCTCCTTAAAGGTGCCTTGATGAGCCGTTCCATAAACCTCGTCGGTGGATATCTGAATGAACATTTTTATACTAAACCGTCTCGACGCCTCTAGCAGTACAAAGACACCCTTCATGTCCGTATCAATGAAGTTGCCTGCGCTGCTAATACTACGGTCAACATGTGATTCAGCGGCAAAGTTGACCAGCGTGTCAATATCTTCCTCTGAGAAGATATGTTCTACCAGCTCCTGATTACAAATGTCACCCTTGTAAAATTTAAACTGCTGTGACATCTTTGAATCATCAATGATATCTTTCAGATTTTCGAGATTTCCTGCATAGGTCAATTTATCCAGCACCACCACCCGCCTGCCCTGATGAATCATTCGACGGACAAAGTGACTTCCGATAAATCCCGCACCGCCAGTAATGAGTATTGCCATAAACACCTTAGCACTTCTACCACGAGGATGAAAACTTGCAAAAATCAACCCATATGTTAAGGTGAATTAAGGCACGGCTTTTTGTGCCAAATCCGACTTAACGATACTCGTAAATGGTGGGTTCGCTTCGCTTAACCCACCCTACCACAAACTGAGTAGTTACAAAAAAAATTGGCTAAAACCTTTTTTTTCTGAGACACACCAGAATATGTTTTTTTATGAATTATTTTATGGTGATGGAATGAAATTGGGAATTCAAGATTAGAAAACAACAGTATGATGTCATATTACTGTACAGCCATAATTAAATAGCTCATCCCTTTATCCCGTCCTTCGCAAGGAGGTGATAAAGGATGGTAAAAACTCTGTGAAAAAAGAGTCCTTGTTCAGCAACACTTTAATGTTAAATTCGTACGCAAAACCATCGAGCCTGGCTCAAACAAAAAGTTTCGGTCTAACAGTCAATGACATCGTCCATAAAAGGAGGGTTTATTGATTAGGGTACCCACGCATAGGACTCGATATTATCATTGTTAGCTCGAGCCCTTTCAACTTCGCTTTCCGTTACGCACCGGTCGGTAAGTACGACGGCATTATTGTTCAGTACTTCCAGAAAACCTCCATCAAGGATCAGTCGTAACTCCTTGTTGTTTACTTCATTTACCGTGAGATGGCCCTTCTTAAGCTCTGTAATCAGTGGTGCATGGTCTGCAAGTATTCCTAATGATCCTTCCGTCCCAACGGCAATAATGCCGAGCACTGAATCGTTATAAACTACCTTTTCAGGGGTAATGATTTCCAGTTTGAATGTTTTCGCCATAGTTATCCACCCATCTGTTTTGCTTTTTCTATCACTTCTTCAATTCCGCCAACCATGTAAAAGGCTTGTTCAGGCAAGCTATCGTGTTTGCCTTCGACAACCTCCTTGAATGCCCGGATCGTCTCTTTTAGCGGTACATACTTCCCCTTTGTTCCGGTAAACTGCTCGGCCACAAAGAATGGTTGAGACAAGAATCGTTGCAACCTTCTTGCCCTTCCCACCAGGATTTTATCCTCTTCAGAAAGCTCTTCCATACCGAGAATGGCAATAAAGTCTTGAAGTTCTTTGTATCGCTGCAATATCCTCTGCACCTCACGGGCAACCTCGTAATGTTCCTGTCCGACAATCCTCGGATCAAGAATCCTGGAAGTCGATCGCAGGGGGTCAACCGCAGGATAAATACCTAACTCGGCTATTTGTCGTGACAAAGATATGGTCGCATCGAGATGAGGAAAAGTCGTTACCGGCGCTGGATCGGTAAAGTCATCTGCCGGTACGTAAACTGCCTGCAATGACGTAATCGAACCCTTCTTGGTCGTGGTAATTCTTTCCTGCAAATCACCCATTTCCGTTGCTAGTGTGGGCTGATAACCTACTGCGGAAGGCATACGGCCTAAAAGCGCGGACACCTCAGAACCTGCCTGCACAAACCTGAAGATATTATCAATAAACAAGAGCACGTCCTGCCCTTCGGTATCTCTGAAATACTCCGCCATGGTCAAACCCGTTAAGGCAATCCTCAGTCTGGCTCCCGGCGGCTCATTCATCTGACCGAAGACCAGCACGGTCTTATCAATAACGCCGGACTCTTTCATTTCAAGCCACAGATCGTTTCCCTCACGGGTCCTTTCGCCAACCCCTGCAAACGCTGAATAACCACCATGCTCCGTGGCAATGCTTCTGATAAGTTCCATAATCAATACCGTCTTACCCACCCCAGCGCCACCAAACATACCAATCTTTCCGCCACGCGCAAAAGGAGCAAGAAGATCAATGACCTTTAAACCCGTTTCCAAAACCGTGGTAACCGTTTCCCTCTCTTCAAATGACGGTGACGGGCGATGAATCGCAAGTCGGTTTGCTGCCTTTAGCTCACCCAGCTTGTCAATCGGTTCGCCAAGCAAATTAAAAACTCTTCCCAGCACCTCTTTTCCCACAGGCACACTAATTGGTGCGCCGGTATCAATTGCATCAATCCCTCTCATAAGCCCATCCGTTGAAGACATGGCAATACAACGGGCAGTATCATTTCCCAGGTGTTGGGCAACTTCCGCAACAACGGAAATATTCATTTTTGCATCTTTTATATGAATTGCATTCTTTATCGCAGGAAGGGCTCCGGGTGAATACCGTACGTCAACAACAGGCCCAATTACCTGCACAATGGTTCCTTTATTCTCTTTACTTTCCTTCGCTTTTTTAGCCAAATTCCTTACTCCTTCCTTCTTGTTATTCACTCAAAAACTAATCGCAGAGCGGATAAAAACAGATGATTCTTTTCCCTTTTTGAACGGAATTACTCCTTGCCGAAATCCTTGGTTCACATTCCCGTGATATCCATCACTGTTCTATTTCACAAGGGCCTCAGCACCGGAAACGACTTCGAGCAATTCCTTCGTAATTGCTGCCTGCCGGGCCTTATTATATGAACTGGTCAATTCTTCGATCATTTCTCCGGCGTTTTCCGTTGCAGCAATCATAGCGACGCGCCTGGCAGCGTATTCGGAAGTTAACGATTCCAGAATGCACTGATACAGCCTGGTTTCAATAAACTTAGGGAAAAGATGGTCAACGATCTGCGCTGCTGTAGGTTCAAAAATATATTCTCCACCAGCTTTTTTCTCTTTCGACTCAAATGCGCCTTTATCAATAGGCAACAAACGCATACTGGTTGAAAAAGATTGCATCACGGTATGAAATTTTGTAAAGAACAGATGTAACTCGCAAAACTCATTGCGTTCATATCCTTTTATTAACTGGTCTGCCAAGGTCTGCACATGACTGTATCCAAGTTTCTCAACACTTTCAGGGATGTACTTTTCTATCAAAGAGGCATATTTACCTCTCGAAAAATACGAGTAACCCTTTTTTCCAATAAGGGTAAGTTTGATCTCCTGTCCGGTCTTTTCCTTAATAAATTTTACCACTTTTTGGATTACGTTGTTATTATAAGCACCGCAAAGCCCCTTGTCTGCTGTAACCAAGATGACTTTTATTGCCGGAACCTTCTGCTCTTTTTCTGCAAACCACGGATGGGTACCTTCAAGCGAAGAAACGAGATGGCTTAAAACAGCGTGCATCTTTTCGGTAAATGCACGTGAGGCAAGTACCCGAGACTCAACCTTTTTAAGCCTGCTTGCGGCCACCATTTCCATGGCGCGGGTAATCTGCTTAATGCTTGTAATACTTCTGATTCGCTGTTTAATTTCTCTTGTACTCAGCATTCCCTAGCCCTTTTTTGCAAAAATTTGTTTGAATTCCTTGATAGCATTCTCTAATTTACCCGTCACTTCCGGATCGAGTTTTTTCTTTTCTTTGATCTCAATACCAATCGAAGCGTATTTCTCCTTCATAAACTTCAGGAATTTTTTCTCAAAAACCCTTACCGTATCCACCGCAATGTCGTCCAGATATCCATTAATACCGGCAAAGATCGCCATAATCTGATCTTCTACCGGCACAGGTGCGTACTGCGGTTGCTTCAGCAATTCGACCAGTCTGCTGCCCTTGGACAACTGCGCCTGAGTAAACTTATCCAATTCGGAGCCAAACTGAGCAAAAGAGGCCAATTCCCGGTATTGAGCCAAGGTCAATCGTAACGTACCGGCAACCTTTTTCATTGCAGGGATCTGGGCATTTCCACCAACCCTGGATACCGAAAGACCTACCGAGATGGCGGGACGGATACCGGCATTAAACAAATCACTCTCTAGGTATATCTGGCCATCGGTAATAGAAATCACATTGGTAGGAATATACGCTGAGTAATCGCCGCCTTGCGTTTCCACCACAGGAAGCGCTGTCAGAGAACCGCCGCCAAGATCGCTGTTTAATTTTGCTGCTCTTTCCAGTAACCTTGAATGGAGATTAAATATATCGCCAGGAAATGCCTCACGTCCGGGAGGGCGCCTTAATAACAGGGAAATCTGACGATATGCAATGGCATGTTTATAAAGGTCATCATAAATGGCCACGGCATGCATGCCGTTATCCCTGAAGTATTCACCCATGGCACAGCCCGCGTACGGGGCAATATACTGAAGTGGCGCAGGGTCGGATGCAGAAGCCACGACAACAATGCTGATATCCATCACCTTATTTTCTTCCAGCGTCTTCACAACGTCTGCAACGGTTGACATTTTCTGGCCAATTGCCACATAAATGCAGTATACACCGGATTCACGCTGGTTAATGATCGTGTCTATAAGAATAGCGGTCTTACCCGTCTGCCGGTCACCAATGATGAGCTCACGCTGTCCTCTTCCGATCGGAATCATTGCATCGATAGCTTTGATACCGGTTTGTAAGGGTTCTTTTACCGGTTGTCTCTCGACAACGTTGGGAGAAGATCCTTCGATGGGTCTGTACTGATCTGTAGCAATAGGCCCTTTCCCGTCAATAGGCTGACCCAGGGCATTTACCACACGCCCCAACAAGGCTTTCCCTACCGGAACCTGGACAATCTTTCCGGTAGTCTTTACGATATCACCTTCCCGGATCTTTTCATCAGACCCAAGGAGAATCGCACCTACGTTATCCTCTTCAAGGTTCATGGCAATTCCGTACACATTTTCAGGAAATTCCAGGAGCTCACTGGACAAACAATCATCAAGTCCGTAAATACGCGCAACCCCGTCTCCCACCTGCATGACGTGTCCCACGTTTTCAAGCTTTAATTTTTCTTCATACCCTTCAATCTCTTTCTTGATAATTGAAGTAATATCAGTGGATGCTATTGCCATATACCCTACTCCTAATAATAGTTAAGATTCTTCATCTTACACGGATCGGTATCTTACCATTCCGCAAAATATTCTGAAACACCATACCATCTAAAGAATTTTCGTTACCGAAAACTCGTAATTGTCAAAATGTGTGGCAGGAGCCCCGCTCCTGCCACTATGTTCATGCATTTCATCAGGCTGACCATGCCGCTAAAAAAAGCCTGCATTTCAAGCCTCATGAGGAATTCTCTCAAGAAGACTGCGCAATACCTACACAGTCCTTAATGACAACAATCTGACTTTTAGATTTTTCAATCGACTTGCAACACTTCCGTCTATCATTTTATTGCCGACTTGAATTACCATCCCGCCAAGGATATCAGGATTTTGAACAACCTCTAATTCTACGGTCTTACCGGTTATCTTTTTCAGTTGCTTTTTAAAATAATCCAAACGCTCGCCCGTTAAGGGCACAACGGTTTGCACGGTAGCCTTCACAACCCCTTTCTTTTCATCGGTGACCGCCCGATACACGGCAGGAATATATTCCAGAATCTCTTCCTTCCTCCGGTCAACCAGCAAACTCAGGAAGTTAAGCATAACGGAAGTCACCGATTTACCAAACACATTCTTCAACACATCCTTCTTGTCATTTCGTGAAATCGACGGATGAAACAAGACCTTTTTCAGGTTGTCGTGTTTTTTCATCACGCCACTCACCAGATCCAAATCTTTTTCAACCTGGTCAAACTGCCCTTTCTCTGAAGCAACTTCTAAGAGGGCGTTGATAAATTTAATTGCGACGCTTTTATCTAACACTCAATTCCCCTATTCCTTCAATAAAGTCGTCAACGAGCTTCTCTGCAGTCTTTTGACTTATGGACTGCTGAATGATTTTGGAAGAGGCCAAAATCGAAAGATTCACTACCTGATTCCGGATTTCGGTCAGGGCCTTCTTTCGCTCCAGATCAATGCTTTCCTGCGCCTTTATCCTGATCTGCTCCACCTCCTCCTTGGCACGCTTAACAATCCCTTCGCTTATCCGATTTCCTTCATTGATGGCCTCCTGTACCTTTCTCGAAGCCTCATCTTCAGCTTCAGCCAGCTTCTTGCGATAGTCAAGCATCAGCCTCTCAGCTTCTGCCCTGTCCTTTTCGGTCTTTTCATAAGTATTTTTTACCTCGTCGGCTCTCGCCTTTATCATGGCCGAGATCTTACCGAAAAGGAATTTTTTCAGGACGAAAAGCAGAATTAAGAAACCCACACCCTGAATAATTATGGATTTAAAATCAATTCCCAGGGTATTTAAAATATCCAATCCTATCTCCTCCTACGCTTATTTAACCGCGTGTTGAATTATCTCAAGGACTGCTTCTGTTTTTGGCAGTTTACCCATCAGGATGAAGGACATCATCAGTGAATAAATCGTTAATGACTCAATAAATGCCAAACCAACAAACATAACCAACTGTATCTTTCCGGCCATCTCAGGCTGCCTGGCCATGCTATTCGCGGCACCATAAACGGCAATACCCTGCCCCAGACCACAACCAAACGCCGCAATCGCAATTAAAGCTACTGCTATTGCCAACAATGCAAAATAAATCACGCCTAGACCTCCTTCTAAAAAAATTAATGATGCTCTTCGTCATGGATGCCAATTGCACCCGCAATATAAAAACTCGCTAAAAGAGAAAATATCATTGCCTGTATCGTGCTTCCTAA
Organism: Candidatus Brocadia carolinensis; assembly: GCA_002009475.1. Classification (GTDB taxonomy): domain Bacteria; phylum Planctomycetota; class Brocadiia; order Brocadiales; family Brocadiaceae; genus Brocadia; species Brocadia carolinensis. Next base: position 15,796 of record AYTS01000098.1, read on the forward strand.
CAAGGCAAGAAAAACCATCGGGAGATGCATCGGGACAGGGATAATACCCAGGAGAAAGGGTGAAAGCCCGATGAATATCGCAATAATAGTATCCTCCCCCATGATATTTCCAAAGAGACGCATAGAGAGCGACAGGGGACGGGAAAGCAGCTCCTGCATTAAGTGTAAGGGGAATACCAGAGGCGCAAGCCAAATCGGCTTACCTGCCATATGCTTCAGATACCCCATAATGCCATTATTTTTCACTCCCTGATAATGGGTAACAAAGAACACGATTAACGTTAAGGCTATCGTGGTATTGAAATTACTGGTGGGCGAATGGAAGAGGGGTACCTGCCCCAGCATATTCATCGCAAAGATGTATATGAACAGGGTACCAACAAAAGGAATAAACGGCCCCGCAGCGCGTCCCATCTGTGATTTGGTGAAATTTTCAAGCCCCTCCACAATGATTTCCAAAAGCGCCTGAAGTCTGCCAGGCACTTTTTTCAACCGTATGGTAGCAATGATTGCAAACATCCCCAGACAAATAATGATCAGCGCGGACATAATAATCGGCACCCATTCGTGCTTGGTAAGACCGAAAAAATGAGCATGAGCCTCGATAGGCGCAAAGTCCACAAACGATGGTAATTCAATTGTCAGTTCACCTTCAGCAGACACGTCACTTACACCCCTTTCTTACTAACTTTGGCAGAAACACCGTCGATCTTCTGAGAAGAAACCTTTATCGATGTGTTCATAAAATTTACCAGTATTCTACTTACAATTTTCATAATAAGCACGATCAATACCATGCTGAGCCCCAGAGCCAGAGCAACTATCTGGACTTCCAGAATCAGGCACACAGAGAGCAATATTACTCCAACGATACCATACTTCGCCAAACTGACCTTAAGAAAAAAACTCTTTATTTCAGACCGCTTATTCTGCACCGCATGTTGCACCGTCCACCACAACATCTTATATAAAATGAGGCTGATGCAGCACCCTACGGCAAAACTCACGGTCACCATTACGGTCATATATGACAAGGAAGCTAAGATAGTAATCACCGACAGATAAAAGGACGTCTTGAGCACCCTGTCAGGAAAACCAGCATCAAGCGACAAAAAATCTTTTCTTTTATTCTCTGTTGTCATGGTTTCTTTTTCTGTTCACCCAATAACTTCTTTACAACTTTAAAAAACTCGATAAAACTTGCTACAATTCCCAACATCATAAACACTAACATGAGCCAGGGATAGGTATTGAGTTTTTTGTCGAGATATGTACCGATAAAATATCCCCCTGCTATAGCGCCAGCCGTTGTAAAACCAAAACTTCCGATCACCCCGACGATACGATAGGTCTCACCCTCATTCTTTAAAAAAGACACCCGTCACCTGTTTTCAAAAAGCCTGTCGATTGCCTGTTTTATATGGCCAGCCACCTTCACCAGGGAATCGACAATGTTCAGATATAACGAGGAGCTTTTGGGTTGGCACACCCCTTTAATTAACCTGTCTTCATGCTCTTCAGAATAAGCATCGATGGTTTGGCCGAGGCTTATATATTTATCAGCAAGATGTTTTTTTAATACTTCATTTTTAGTCAAAATGACGTCACCAGCGGTCCTCAAAATGTCAAGGGTTTCCCTGAAGAGATGGGATATCTCATTCACACCTTTGTCGCTAAAGAGCACTCCCTCATCTACCTTTTTTTTAACCCCTTGAAGTATGACGACCAAGCCATTCGTTGCCATTTCAATATGACTAATAACCGCCATGACAGCCTTTATCGTCTCCTTATCCATAGCAGGCTTTGAAGCCGCACGAGTCAGCATTGCTATTAGTTCGTTTTCCTCGTCATAAATAGCCTGACTCATTTTTTTCGCCTCGTCAATCATGCCGATCTTGTGTTTCATAAAACCATCCATGCAAAGACTTAAAATCGACTCTGCCTTGAAGCACATCCCGCGGACACGCTCCACTACATCTTTTAAGTCGCTATTCAAATTTATTGCATCCATAATGTCCCTCCATCTCCTTCCATGCCCCGAGGAAAACTGAGAATGGTTTTTCCATCTTTCAAAAAAACGCGGCCACCAGCAGACCAGTTCTGCGATTCAAAGAACAAAGAACTTCTAAAAATCCTTTATAACATCCCTGAAGGCGTCAATCGTCGCATCGAGTTCTCTTTCACCATGAGCCATTGAAACAAATACTGCCTCAAACTGAGACGGGGCAAAATAGAAGCCGCGCTCCAGCATGCCGTGAAAGAACTTCGCATATCGCCTGGTATCACATTTCTTTGCCGTAGCATAGTCCGTTACCGCCTGATCGGTAAAAAAGGTGCACAACATCGAACCGATACGCGTATGAAACGCAGGCACCCTGGCATCCGTGCACGCCTTCTCAATACCAGCGGCCAATCGCCTTGATTTTTCCTCCAGCGTTTTATAAATGGTGCTGTCCCTGAGTATTTCCAAGGTAGCAATACCGGCAGTCATAGCCACAGGGTTGCCAGATAACGTACCCGCCTGATATACCGGGCCCACCGGGGAGATGCTGTCCATGATCTCTTTCCGCCCGCCATACGCCCCAACCGGGAGTCCCCCGCCAATAATCTTTCCCAAAGTGGTTAAATCAGGGTTATATGATACAGCGACTGTACACCGCCGTGTGCAACCCTGAATCCGGTCATCACCTCGTCAAATATCAGCACAATACCATGCTTTTTGGTTATCTCCCGTAGTCCCTCTAAATAACCTTTCTTTGGCAATACAACCCCCATATTACCGGCAACAGCCTCAACAATAATACACGCAATATCCTTCCCCCGTCTTGCACAAACTTCATTTACGGCATCGATATCGTTGTACGGCAGGGATATGGTATGCTTAACAAAATCCTGCGGTATGCCTGGGCTGGTTGGTGTCCCCAGCGTTGTAGCTCCAGAACCCGCCTGAATCAGCAAACTATCCACATGGCCATGGTAACAACCCTCAAACTTAATCACTGCATCCCGTTTGGTAAATCCTCTGGCCAGCCTGATGGCACTCATCGTAGCCTCTGTGCCGGAATTCACCATCCTCACCTTCTCTATCGAAGGCATGGCTTCTTTGATAAGTTGTGCAAGTGTAATCTCTAACTCTGTTGGTGCGCCATAACTTGTCCCGTTGGAAACAGCCTCGTTAATCCTCTTTACCACCCGCGGATCAGCATGCCCTAAAATAAGCGGCCCCCACGACCCTATGTAATCCACATACGTATTACCGTCAGCATCGGTCAGAAAACAACCCGAACCAGACTTTATAAAAATGGGAGTACCACCAACGGCACCAAATGCCCTGACAGGGCTATTCACTCCACCCGGTATAAAACCCTGCGCCTCAGCAAACGCTTTTTTTTGATTTTTCAAGAATTATCTTTGACATGGAAAACCTATTAGTATAATTTATGCACTATCTACAGTTACAAAAGTTTCCTTTAAGAATTACGAAGACGAGCATAATAGCAAATCATAAATTCATTGTCAATATGTTTGCGTATTTTTTATGACAAAAAGAATAAATTTAGGTGTCTTAATTTCAGGGGGTGGTAATACCCTGCAAAATTTTATCGATCAAATAGAGACGGGGGAATTACCTGCCACGATTCAAATTGTGATCAGCAGCAAACCGGATGTCTCCGGGCTTGACCGTGCACGAAAACACAACCTTCGAACGGCAGTTGTTCCGTATGCAAATTATACGGGTATCGATGCCTTTAGTCGTGCAATCACGGCTGAATTGGATAAGTACCCTATCGATCTCGTTACCCTTGCAGGATTTGTTCATTTTTATAATATTCCGGAAAAGTATCACGGCAAGGTTATGAATATCCATCCGGGACTGATCCCTGCCTTTTGCGGTCATCATTACTACGGGAAAAAAGTCCATGAGGCAGTTATCAGTTATGGCGCAAAGGTTTCCGGGTGCACCGTGCATTTCGCAGACAATGTGTACGACAACGGCCCTATTATCATCCAGAGAACGGTACCCGTCCTTGAGGATGAAACACCCGACACCCTTGCTGCTCGGGTGTTTCAGGAGGAATGCGAGGCATATCCGGAGGCAGTACGTCTCTTTGCAGAGGGGAGACTAAAAATTGAGGGCCGGAAGGTAAGGATTCTGAAACCATAACAGTTTGGTTTACAGAATAATGAATGTCAAAGAAGAAACAAGGATAAGAATTGGTAAGTTCGTGTACAAGAATTTCAATCCCCCCCATAATTTCCCCGTTTATGCTTATTGTTGGACAATTTTTTTGCTGAACAAATTACCCATAGTCAGATTGATGAACATTCATGGTTAGAGAAACACCTGTCAAAATATTAGCAAGCCTTCGCATCTCCCTCCACAATCCTTCCGCTCCGGACTTTCTGTTTTTGCCCTTTACAAATCCCTCAAGCATTGCAATAAGTAAGAATCGCATCACGCAATGATAAGCCCTTGCCCCTCTGTGCTGCATATTCTCCACGGTATTTGATCAGCTTTAAAACTTCTATTTCCAGCTCACCAATAAACAAATCACAGGCAACCTCCGGTGTCTCTCTGTCTCGCTTGGTTAAATACATCAACCACCGCGCGGTTATCATATCAATCGTTAAGCACCTCTCCAGCCTGCCCAAAATACTCTTCGGCCCTCTTGAGTGGCTGCTTTCCATGAGAATGTACTATATCCGCCGGATTCACCTGCTCATCCGGCAAAAAAATTGTCCAACAGTTAGATCTACTATGGGGCCACGGCTGAAAACCCATATCCCATTCTTTCTGAGGGGATTCATGTATGAGAAGATTAATGAAATTCATTGGCATCGCAGTTCTTTTCCCTCTTTTAATTTGCGAGATCGAATCTTACCTATAGTAAACGCTTAAAGAAAGTTGTCATTGCGAGGGCGCTAGCCCGAAGCAATTTCTCTATGACTGTCATTCCGAGCAAAGCGAGGAATCTCATGGGTTTGCTTCGCTTGGGCTCGCAACTTCGGCTTCACTGTCGCTTGCAATGACCAGTACATGTTAACTTATTTAATGCGTTTACTATATATAAAAGTCTGTTGACATAAAAAATGATGTTGTTGCAATAATAACATTATGTTATGTATGTAACATATATTAAACCTCTCTGTTCAGCGGTAAAGGATTCAACTTTTCCAGAGACTGGCAAGATTGGTTTATGGACAAAGGCTGATGCATGGACGTATTTTGATAATCTCATGCTTAATGATACCTAGTTGTCTGAATCACCGTATCAAGAGATAAGTATTTTACCCGTGGACAAGGTATATAATAAAATATTATGGCTCATAATACTACTTTGTGCTTTGGCAGGATTTGTTGCCCCTAAAAATGTCCTGGCATTAAGGCCTTTCGTTACAACAGATGCTGATGTAGTTGAACCCAATATTGCGGAGATAGAGTTGGGCATATTTGGATTGCATGAGCAAAAGCACCCGGGTCCTGACGAATTCGTATTAGATGTACCGGGTATCCGTTTCAACTATGGTCTGCCATGGGATAGTGAAATCGTGCTTGAGACTGTAGGTGAATTAATCGATAACGAATATACAGGAACGCTGGGCATAAAGGAGAAACAATTTGCTGATACGGCAGCCTTTTACAAAAAGGTCTGGTGGCGTAGTGGCGAGATTGGTGGCTGGATACCTAATTTTGCTACCGAGACAGGTTTTGTGTTTCCTACAGAAAAAGGAACCTCAGGGTTAGATTTTGAAGGTACCGGTATCTTCTCGTGGTACTTAGAGAGATTAACGGTCCATGTTACCTTAGGTGGAGGTACAAAAAAAAGAGGCTTTTGAGCACAATACGCGAGGTCTTTTTATCTACGGCATTATATTGGACGTACCTTTGCCCTGGTATAAAAAAACTTCACCTTGTATCAGAATATAGTGGAGAAAAAGTAGAGAATACTGTCTTAGACCATCAATTATTAGGTGGAGTAGTATGGGAAGGACCGCTCAATATAGATTATGATATTGCAGGGTTTACAGGTTTAAACAACGAAAGCGTGGCTTGGGGCATAACAATGGGTATAACATTTTTTTATCGGCAAGAAGAGATGAGGTAAGACATAAATATTTGCCGACATAGTGTCTTAATAAAAATTCATGGATAAATGGATACTCCTAACACATCAAATTGCACAAGATGCACCAAACCTTAGGGTAAAAGTTTGGCGAAATCTGAAAAAGCGGGGGGCAGTACTCTTCAAGAATGCCGTATATTTACTCCCTTATACGAAGGAACACGAGGAGAGTATGCAGTGGATTTGTAAGCAAATTAGGGATAGTGGAAGTGATGCATCACTCTTTATTACTGAGTCAATGGACAAAAAGCACAAGGAAGAGATTATAAAAACCTTTCAGGAAGCCTGTAATAAGGAGTATGTTCCATGTATTGATCAATGCAGTGATGTGTTAAAACAAATAGAACAGATAGAAGGGACTGAGGGGGTGACGGACCGTTCTGTAGAAGATTTGAAAAGGAAATTAAGCGAGATAGTAAAAAGTGCTGACGAGATAGCAAAGATCGATTTTTTCCATGCCCCACAGAGAGATGAGTTCCTGGAAAAAATTGAATCTATACGAAAGAGGATAGAAAAATGGTCTAAAAAAATGAAAGAAGAAGCACCGGTGGTCAATACAGTTTATCAAAAAAAAGCCTTCCTGGGTAAAAAATGGGTGACGCGAAAAGATATTTATATCGACCGTTTAGCATCTGCCTGGCTTATCAGAAGATTTATCGATCCAAATGCAAAGTTCGTCTTTATATCCAAAGGAGAAAATAACCTGCCAAAAAATGCTATACCTTTCGATATGTATGGTGCAGAATTTACCCATCATGGCGATGCCTGTACCCTTGAAACCTTAATCAAAGCGTTTGATTTAAAAGATCATGCCTTACGACCAATTGCAGAAATTGTGCATGATATCGATTTGAAAGATAATAAATATAATCGCAAAGAGTCCGAAGGAATAGCTCAAATTATTACTGGGCTTAGCAAAAAACTCAACAACGATAATAAGTTATTAGAGAAGGGTATGGAGATCTTTGATGCCCTCTATCACTATTACACTACAAAAACGAAAGGAGGTAATTAAAATGCCACCACTTGGTGATCATTTTAAAAGTAGTAAGGAAAGAACAGGAAATGCTTATGAGGAGCTTCATCACTGGATAGATGACAATAAGACAAATGCCCCGGAAATTCACGACCTTGCAAAAATTCATGAGAATATAGCATATGTTCGTGAACAATGGGGGGAAGCAGCGGTTCAGGAGTTTGTGCTTCATATAAAAGAAGACCTGGAACATAGATTAAAGGAAAATCTGCAATACTTTGGGCTTTTCAAATGACAAACCCTACCAGTGGGTTATCTTCATTCATTACCCTTTGCACCGTGGGGTTCTTTGCAAGGATGAGTTATGCTATGGCAAGAACCCCACTCTTGCCCCTCTTTGCGCTATCATTAGGCGCAGGCCCAGAGGCAATTGGGTTTGTTGTTGGCGCTTCTACCATAACGGGGATCTTTTTCAAATTACCAGCAGGTACACTTTCCGATATTTACGGCAGATACAGGATGCTGTTTCTCAGCGTCCTGGTTTTTGCATTTACCCCTTTTGTTTACTATCTGGTAACAAGTTACTGGCAGCTCGTTTCTCTCAGGTTTTTCCACGGATTGGCCACATCGATCTATGGACCAGTTGTCATGGCGACAATCGCCGATATTGCCGGGGAAAAAAAGGGGGAAAGGCTTTCGATATTTTCATCGATTACCATTATCGGAAATCTTATTGGTGCACCGCTCGGCGGATATATCCTCAAGTATCTGGCCGGCAACGGGAATAATTCTGTACACCATTTTCATTGTGCATATCTCATCTGTGGGATTATTGGCCTGATTTCTTTTGGTTTTACTGTAAAACTGATGACTTCAAGAAGATCAGAAACCATACAAATTAAAAATCCCCTGAGTGAAGTATGGCGGAAGTTCTTTAAAGGCATTCGGGAGGTCACCAGTGACTATCGGATCATTATAACCAGTAACATGGAAGGTATACAGAATCTGTCGGTTGGTGCCATGGAGGCTTTTTTGCCTATTTATGCCGTTACTGTGGCAAAATTAAATCCATTTCTGGCCGGAATTCTGTGGGGTGCACAGGTGGTTACCACCATCCTTGCAAAACCAGTTATGGGGAAGATCTCCGATCGATACGGAAGAAAGCTTATAATCTTCTCCGGGATGTGGATATGTGCTGTTTCATTTGCGTGTATCCCTTTGACGCAAAATTTTTACTTTTTGATCCTTTTAGCTGCCGTCTTTGGTGTTGGTGAGGCATTTGTGACCTCTTCTTCGGCTGCTATGGTCGCTGATTTCTGTAAGGAACAGAACTACGGCGCTGCCATGGGGACGTTTGGAAGTATCTTTGATATTGGTCATGCCTCGGGCCCTATTTTAGCCGGATTCCTTTTATCGCGTCTGAGTTATCAATATTCGTTTCTTATTATTGCCCTTTTGTTGATAGTATCGTCATTTATTTTTGCACTAAAAGTGCCAGAAAAAGCGCATGGAATAAAACTGGAGGTTTGATATGAGAATTTTCTTTGTACTCTTTATTGGTTATATTTCATTTCTGTATGCTGGCTGTGGCTGGTGTGAGGAAATTTCACCCCTTATTTGGGAGTCTTCTTACACGAAAACAACTCCTACTATTGATGGAAAGATGGAGAAAGTATGGGAACAGGCTAAACCCCTTACTGTAATGGTGAGAGAGGCTATGGGAGGCGATAACCCTACAGAAGTTGTTTTACGCGCCCTTCATATCGATGATACCTTATACGTTATGGCTCAATGGCCCGACTCTACAAAAAGTGACATGCGCGATCCTTATATTTGGAATGCTGATAAGAAGGAGTATGATCGCCCGTCGAAACCTGACGACCAGTTTGCGTTAGAATTTCCTCTATCGGGAGATTTTGATATCCGCATGATAACTCTTACCCATGAATATAGTGCCGATGTATGGCATTGGAAGGCAGGACGGGGTAATCCTGTTGGTTGGGCAGACGACAAAAAACACATTATCAGCCAGAAGCCAATCCAGGGTGGAATTGAATATTCAATGGGTGGCCATGGCATTGCCTATATTGCACGTTTCATGGATGAAGGAACAACCTCTTACTTCTTAAAAACAAAACCTTCCAGTTTTGAGGGGAATGTGGTGGATTCCTTTGAACAACGACAACCTGCCGGTAGCGTGGCCGATGTACGTGGAAAAGGAATACATGATGGGAAGGGCTGGATACTGGAGATGTCACGCAAGCTCAATACAGGACATAATGACGATGCGGTAATTGATCCAAGTAAAGACAACGTCTGTGCCATTGCAGTGCTCAATGACGAACTTTATTGGGACCATTCAACCTCAGCAGAGATTACCTTGCGATTTGTGAATCATGTGAAGAAATAGTTGAGAGAAAGAATTTAGGAATTTAAATAGATAGCTAATAAGTATTCAAAAAAACAGAGAGGTGAAATTATGAGATTTATTACCTTGATAATTTTCGTTCCGTTACTCTTCTTAAAAATATGCCTTGGAGGAGAGGTCATTGTTTATACCTCAGAAGATAAGGTCTTTTCGGAACCTATTCTTCAACAGTTTGAGAAAAAAACAGGGATAAAGGTTCGTGCTATTTACGATACGGAAGAGACAAAGAGTACCGGTTTAGTTAACCGCCTGATTGCTGAGAAGGGTAATCCACGGGCTGATGTATTCTGGAGCGGAGACCCGGTACGACCTGTATTGCTTGAGATGAGAGGTATTACAACACCGTATATTTCAAGTGCTGCGGCGGATATTCCAAAGATATACAAGGATGCAGAGGGGCATTGGACTGGTTTTTCAGCACGTGCCCGCATTATTCTTTATAATACAAATCTTGTAACCACAGGTGAGAAACCGTTGTCTCTTTTTGATCTTACAAAACCAAAATGGAGAGGCCAAGTAGCAATTGCAAACCCATTATTTGGTACTACCTCCATACATATGGCATTCCTATTTATCACATTGGGCGATGAGAAGGCAAAGAAATTTCTCCAAGACTTGAAAGCAAATGGGGTAAAAATCGTCTCATCGAACGGTGAGGTAAAACGACTTGTTGCAAGGGGAGAGGTTATGGCGGGTCTTACCGATACGGATGATGCGAACGTTGCTATTCGGGAAGGAAGTCCGGTAAAGATCGTATTTCCTGACCAGACCAGTATGGGGACGCTTATTATGCCGAATATGGTTTGTCTCATAAAAAACGGGCCTAACCCGGAAAATGGGAAAAAACTGATTGATTATCTCGTCAGCAAGGAAGTTGAAAAGAGTCTCGCGTGGGCACCGTGTGCACAGATGCCGTTGCGATACGATGTGAGAACGCCTGCGGACGTGTTAACCTTTGATGCCGTAAAAGGCATGAATGTCAATTACCATGACGTTGCAAAGAAGCTTGAAGAAATCGGTGAATTTCTCAAGCAGTGGGCAGGGCAGTAATCTATTGTTTATGAATTTCAAACGAACATGTAGTGGCAAGGTGCGTCTCGCCACTACGCTGTTAAAGTTGCTGAAGACCCAATTTAATAAATTTTGGAGATACTATTGAAAGATGCAAAAAAGGTTAACCTTGGGTTTTTTCTTTATGCTGTTTATCTGTACCACATTCATACCAATTGTGTGGATGTTTGGAAGCTCTCTCTATGAGGACGGTAGGTTTTCACTTGTTTATTACAGGGATATTTTTTTAACACAAAGGTATGTAAGGGTTATCCTTAATAGTCTTATCCTTGCTTCTATCACAACCGCATTGTCTTCGCTTGCAGGTATTCCCGCAGGATTTTTTTTGGCGAAAACAAATCTTCCCCTGAAAAATGTCTTTAAAATAAGTTTTCTTATCCCATTTATTATACCATCGTATATAGTAGGTATTGCGTGGGCAAATTTATTAGGAAGGACGGGATTTTTGAATACCCTCCTATCTCACTACACGCCACTCTCACCTGAGTCAATCTCAAACTTTATGTATAGTTTATATGGTGCTTCGTTTATCCTTTCCATAAATCTCTTTCCGGTCGTAATGTTAATGACTGAATATGCTCTAAAAAATATAAATCCACGGCTTGAAGAGAGTGGCCTTATAGCAGGGAGTATTTTTCAGGTAATACGACAAATTACGTTACCATTAATTGCACCTGCCATTCTTTCCTGCATGATGATTGTCTTTATACTGTCGCTTTCTGAGTTTGGGATACCGTCGTTATTGCAGGTTAATGTACTTACCACCCAGATATTTACCCAGTTTAGCGCCTTCTATAATGAGAAGGCTGCAACGGCAATTGCCTTCCCACTCATCGTAATTACCATCATGCTTATGATAGTAGAGCAGGTTTATTTTCGAGGAAAGTCGTTTGAGATATTGGGAAGAAGGGCTTCACATGGTACGATTCGCTATCAGGAAAGATGGCTTACGGTGACAGGCATACTCTTCTGTGCCTTTATTTTCATTCTCTGTGTTGTTGTTCCCCTTACTACCCTTATGGTAGGCAGTAAGACAGTATCGGCGTATTATGATGCGTTTAATCTTGCGAAGAATGGTATCAAAAATACTATCCTTTACGGTTCTCTCGGAGCTACATTTCTTACCGTTGTGGGTTTTTTTTGGGTTACCTTTCGGAAAAAGTCCAATCAAAATTGAGAAACTGTATAACGCCGTTTATTTGGCTATTCTTTGCAGTGCCTGCAACGGTGATAGGTGTCGGACTCATTAAGGTCTGCAATAGGCCTGAAGGTATATTCCAGTTTATCTATGGTTCCTTATGGATCATTATTTTCGGATATGGAGCGCGTTTTTTGTCATTATCGAGCCGTATTATGGCGAATTATTTTAAGCAAATTTCCAATTCAACAGAGGAAGCAGGCATAGTAATGGGCGCCTCATGGTTCCGTATTTTAAAGAAAATTATCGTACCTTTACAAGGGTATGGGATAGTTGCTGCATGGTTGATTTCCTTCATGTTTTGTGTTGGAGAGTTGGGTACAACGATATTGGTATATCCACCAGGACACGAAACGCTTCCGATAACATTATTTACGGTGATGGTAAATAGCCCGGCAAACATTGTTTCAGCGCTTTCTCTTATCATTGTGGGAATAACATTATTACCTCTCGGTATTTTCCTTGCGGCCACGAGATATTTCCTGACAATGGATGCAAAGGGTAGCAGAGTCCTGCGGTAATACGGTTGTTTATAATAATAGTATCTTCCAAAAAGATTATTTTAACCCTGACAGGGTTAAGAACCCTGTCAGGGTTTCCCGTCCGACTTGTTCCGGTTAGGTTTACTATGAATGTGCTTGAAGTAAAACACGCGCTAAAAATCCTTGGTAAAAAGGAGGTTGTCAGAGGCGTTTCCTTTGAGGTTGAAAGAGGACAACTGCTGGCCATCTTAGGTCCTTCCGGATGCGGAAAGACGACGACGTTAAGAATGATTGCAGGTTTAGAAATACCCGATTATGGTGAGATTTGGATAGATGGGGCGCTTGCCAGTCGCAGCCAAAAGATCGTGATGTCTCAGAAAGAGCGCCACATCGGAATGGTATTTCAAGACCTCGCCCTTTGGCCACATATGACGGTATATAAAAATATAGAGTTTGGATTAAAGACCATTGGGCTTACAAGGGCTGAGAGACAAAAGAGGATTGAGGCTGTTCTCGGCAAGGTTAATATGCAAAAGTATGCCAACGACTATCCTGCAAGACTTTCAGGGGGACAACAACAGCTCATTGCCATTGCGCGGGCTATTGTTACAGAACCTAACCGAACTTACGCAAAAAGTGTAGCCGAAGCGGTACTTTTGCATAGTGAGCAAGTCGTAAGTGGTTGAATAATACGGGTCGAGAATTTTTGCCGGCGATGTAGTGTATGAATAGTGGGGATTGTGTTGACATTTTCATCTTCTCTGGTATAATCATGGTATGTATATCAGAGATGCATACAAAAAGAGAGGTGATAAGAAATATTCCTGTCTGGTCCTGGTTGAGACCATAAGGACGAAGAAA
>AYTS01000099.1 GCA_002009475.1 Candidatus Brocadia carolinensis
TGGGAGCAGTGGTTCTTTGTTTTTGAATGATTTCCAGTCTTGTGCGCTTGATTGCCTGGATATCCCATTTTGAATCTGAGAAGAGTATTGAAACTTCTGATAATCGGTATGAGTGGCTCTTGCCATTGCGTCAAGGGAGTTTCTTTTGTAGTCTTTGAACAAGGCATAGATGACCAGGGTAAGCAGGGCCATTTGTTTTTTGCTCAAGCAAGAGGCGAAATATTTCAGAAACGTAATTAGCAGAGGGATGTTTGCGCCAAAAATACTCAAATCCTTTGCTCCTGTGGTCGGTTGACCGGAAAGTTCACAAGTGTAATTAATAGCAGGAGTAAAGGAACAAGTCAAGCGAAAGATAAGTTGCAAAGCATTGATTTGTTGTAAGTTGCGTAGGATTCAACTTGTGACTCAAAAATATTTTTTTTATAAACGTTTTTTTAACAAAGTAATGGTAATACTAGTATACAGACACGTTAGTTTTGATTGATATAGTACTGGTAATTATGGCATTTTTACATTATTGGATAATACCAATAGGCTTCGTTAATAATGTGTTAGTACACTAGGCAATATGAAGGGCGAAAATAATCAGGCATATTGTTTGCTCCATGAACACTATAGAAGGCTTATTAACGACAAAACGTAGAAGTATTCAATGTATTGTGCAGTTTTTTTGGACATATGTTTAAAAATGACACTTTGTAACATTGATTAAGTGTTGTCGCTAGCTGGTGCGTATAGGAATCTTCATTTTAAAATAAGACTTCTGCAAAATAGCTTATGTTGGTGAGGGATGAGTAAGAGCAGGTTGGCTGTGCAGGGATTTTCTAGGCCGGAATGGATTTGGTGGGCCGTTTAAGAGGGAAAAGTCAAAAAGGACTGGGACCCAGGGAAGTGTGGGCGTACCGATTCTGTGGCAGTGCTTTGAAAGATGACTTTTACGATACTTTAAGCGTTTTGCTTGAGAAGAGGCAGTTGCGAGAATATTCTAAAACACCTGATTTTTTCAGGTTGTTTGAGAAGGAGGGCCGCAGCCGAGGCAACAAGACTCATCGATACATGAGCAATGGCCATCTGGTTTTGAACAATCCTTAGTTTGTAATGGGTGGTTTGTTCAGCCTCCCGGTCACCAGGACGGCTGAAATACGGTTCAGCCGTAATGCGGAGCTGGTAAGTTTCTTTGAAAAAATCTGTGTCTCGTGGTACGCAAGGGAGTGCATCGTGGGTAATGTCGAGATATTTTGTGCAGCCGTAGGCCTTGTCTTGAGTCAAGCTGGGATGCTGAATGGGACAACCCTCGGGGTAATTCGCAGAGACCTTGCTATCGGCCTTGGGTGGACATCGGAGCTTGAGGCGAGTTCGTGGCCCTTCAGTCCATGAACCTGCGGATTTCATCTCCAGCCCGGCATCGCACAAAGGGCATCCATGATGCCCAAGGGTTTTGTCTGGTTGTCGGTTCCTGGGATTCAGGGGTATGAAGGCCTGGCTTTTCATGGTATTGACGATGAGGTTATAGAGCTCCCGGACATCATAGGCGGCATCAGCAATAAAGAGGGCGCCTTTTTTGAATTTGAAAAGACGTTTGAGTTTTTTGATAAGCTGCACAGCAACCTGGGTGTCGGTGGAGTTGTTTGGCAGGGTTTTCGTGACGAGCGGGACGCCTTCTTTCGATACAATGACATGGGTACGATAGCCCCAAAAGAAGATAAAGTTGTCTTTTTTCCCCTGAACTTCCTGATAGGAATAGTAACCGAGTGTGGCTTGACGATTTCGTTTTGGGCGTTTTTCCTTGCTATGAGTATTGCGCTTGGGATTCTTGAAGTTGTTTTCTCTGGTGGCAGCCATAACGGGTTTTGAGTCTATCATAAAGGTGTCAAGCGATACGACGCCTGCGGCAATGAGTTGGCGGTTGACTTCGGTGTGGATGTCTTCAAGGAGTGAGGTGGGTATCTCTTTGATGAATCGGTAAAACTGGCTTTCGTCAGGAAGTGAACCCATTTCGAAGCCGCATCGATGAGTAAGTATCGGGTGAGAATCGAGAAATTCAATAAGCCGGGGAACGGACTTGATCTGTTCGATATGTTTAATGATGAAAGCCTTGAGCATAGCATGTCGTGAATAGCCAGTACGCCCAACGCCATAGTTTTTATCGGGAAACTTTGAAAGAGGAAGACACTGAAAGATCAGGTGATACTTACGAGAGAAGGAGGACGTTTCAACGACCGCTTGCAGATTATAAAAAAGAGACAATTGGAATTTTTGCATAGAATTTTCCCCCAATATTTGCTTTAACTCATTTATTTACAAGAGATTATATTATAGCAAGGCTGGAGGAAAAGGCAAGAGAACAATAAATATAAAGTGCCTATTATCAATAGGTTATGAATTTTACAGAAGTCTTTGAGGCATTAAGATAAGGAGATTCATTTGATGACGGACAATCTTAGTGTCCATGAACATCAAAAAATAAAAGTGTGGCTAGTTGAACATTCTGGCCATTCCCTTCGTCTTTATCCATGCTACGTGGATCATACAAATTGAACTATGGTTCAGTATTTATAAGCGGTATATAATCAAACGAAGTGTCTTTCGTTCAAAAGGTGATTTTGTCTAAACGCTACTTATAATTTAAAAATATTATTTCACTACTGTCCGGACGTTTGAATAAATATTTGTTGTAAGTATTATAATTCAAGAGAAATACAAGCAAAAAAGGTCGTAATCGATTTGAAATTCAAAGTATACTATAGCCATTCTATTCTTCATAACAAACGGAAAGGAATGGCTCATGAATATAGGAAAAACTGTTTTCTCACAAGTAATCGATTTTTTACCCATGCATGAATTTCGCAAATGTGTTCAGCGTTACGAAGGCAATCACAAAGTAAAAAGCTTTTCATGCTTTGATCAATTTCTCTGTATGGCATTTGCTCAATTAACCTACAGAGAAAGA
>AYTS01000100.1 GCA_002009475.1 Candidatus Brocadia carolinensis
AAAAACGCTTCAGGGGTAAATCCTATCAGGGGTTTCTGGAATTCATGAAACGGCTTAAATTTAGCCATATGATTGATTCTCCTTGGCTGGGTATCTTCTGGTAAGGAAAAGAATGATACGGTTGGTTTGCTCGGTAAAAGGATCGGCTCAATGAAAAGTTTTAGCTGCTCCGTGTGGTTTTGCTCTGAAGATTTCATTTCGCCTTATTATATCACTCAATTTCACCATCGCAACCGATTTACCCTATTTTTTCTGGCTAAATGAAGAAAATCGGAATGCCACATTCTCGGACAGCCTGATAAGAACAAACTGGAAACAAGGCAATATCCCAGCGGATGAAATAGAGCGGGTGTCCTGGTGGTATTATCTCAATAGAACCACCTTTGCCGGTGACCAGCTAAGAGGTGGTTTTGCTGTACCTTCTACCACTGGCCGTAATCCTGTCAAAAGCTTCAGGAATGCTACCTATCGGCTGGATGACATTGCAAAGAGATTACAGAACGTATGTATTGAGAACTTACCCTATGCCGAATGTATCAGGCGATACGATTCAGAAAACACCCTGTTTTATTGCGACCCACCGTATCTTGGAACAGAACACTATTACGGTAAGGATTCCTTCACACAGGATGACCACCGTAGGCTTGCAGAACTGCTTCACGTGGTAGAGGGCAAGGCACTGATTTCACACTGGCAGAATAGCCTATACGATGAATTATACAAAGGTTGGCATCGGTATGAGTATTCAGGCTTCAAGGGAAGTTATAAGTCGGAAGGGGAAGAAAAGCCAAAGACACTTGAATGCCTTTGGAGTAATACTTATTTATCTGAAATAAGCACACTTGGAAAGTTTACATAACTACAGTTGTACGAATAAGTTATGACGTCATAATTGCACCGACCTATACAGAGAAGATATCTACGTATAAGTGTATTAAACTATTTGGGGGGGTAGGGTAGTTGATTTTGTGGAAACAAGTCATAAGTTACTATATTGCAGGGCGTTACACATTGATACTTATGCGTAAGTGTAACATAAGGTATCTTATCAGACGTTGGAAAAATATAATAGGAGTTACAATTTAGCGAAAAATTTTCGCATTATATATCAAAGTGTTATCTATTCCCAAGTCTTTTGAGATTGCAGCGACAGAATAGTTTGTCCGTGTTGGTCTCAGTGAGTATGTTTCGGGTATTTTTGGCGATACAACGTCCAGACGAGACCAACTAGTCCAATTGCACAAATAATGGCAAAAAGTATAGCGAGGTTACTCATGTTCAATTTCCCTTTCCAGGTTATATGCCCAAAAGAAAAAGATAATAGTTGCAAGGAACCCAAGAATTATAACGGGAATATCCCATTTATCTTTTATAAAATTTCCAACAATAGCAACAAGGGCAATCCCTTTACTCATGTCATACAGATATTTAGCGGTACTTTCTCTTTGTTTCTTAGTCATAATCTTACAGGATAATACCAATTTCATCAAAACACGTCAAAGGAAAAAGAAAGAGACAAAAACACTTGACAATGTCTTAAAGGTACGGTAGTACGTACGGAAATAGTAAAGCGGTGACAGACGCTTATGTGAGTATATGCCTGAGCAATCGGGCAACAGAAGGCAACGGCTGGCATGCTGTCACATGTTAGCTTGTTGCCTTTTTTTATTTGAAAGAACGGTGATTGTATGGCAGTAAGATTCAGGAAGTATTTCCCACAATGCAAGCTTATCCCTTGCAGTGGTAGACCGAACAAGAGTTATTGTCCAGGTGACCGTCCTAAGAGGTCAAACGGTGAGTATAAGACCTGCGGGACGTGGTGTATTGAATTCTTTGACGATAGCAAGCAATGGCAATCCCTTACCTTTAAAGACATACGGAACAAGACGGAAGCAGAGAAACGGTTAACTTTGTTCATCAGTGACAGGGAGCGGGGTAAGCTGAATCTGCCAAAGAAAAAGGCTGTTCCTACTCTTGCAGAGTATTCAGAGGCATACCTTGAATCACACAGAGGTGCTAAAGAAAATACGCTTTGTGCAAGGAAACGGGCGGTAAACGTTCTTGTGGAATATCTTGGAAACTACCCGCTTGATAAAATCACGGCGTTTGTGATAGAGAAGTACAGAATCGACAGGAAAGAGAAAGACCAGGTTAAAGACAGCACCATTAATGATGATGTATCTACTTTAGGTCATATCTTTGGCAGAGCAATCAAAGAAGGTATTCTTGATAAAAATCTATGCAAAGACATTAAAAAGCTAAAGGTTACTCAGTCAAGAGAACGGGTATTAAATGCCGAAGAAATAGCCATGCTTCTTGATAAACTAGAAGGCAAATGCCGTTTCATGGTATTGACAGGTCTCTTTACCGGTATGCGTCTTGGTGAAGTATTACGTTTAAAATGGACGGATATTGACTTTGCTAAATGCCTGATAACGTTCATTCAGAGCAAGACCAGTAAGCAAGTTACCGTCCCCCTTTCAAGCTACCTTGCCGATGAATTAACGAAATATAAAGAAGGTCATACAGAAGAAAGACTATTTGAAGTCAAAGAAATAACCAATGCCGTAGTAATTCGACACAGTGAATATTTTAGCAAGTTATTCAAAGAACTCGGTATTAATGATTTCACATACCATAACCTGAGACATTCATTTGCAAGCTTACATGGCGACATCGGCACGGGTGCTATCGTGACACAAAACATTTTAGGTCATAGCAAGGTTGATATGACACTAACCGAACTTACGCAAAAAGTGTAGACGAAGCCGCACTTTTGCATAGTGAGCAAGTCGTAAGTGGTTGAATAATACGGGTCGAGAATTTTTGCCGGCGATGTAGTGTATGAATAGTGAGGATTGTGTTGACATTTTCGTCTTCTCTGGTATAATCATGGTATGTATATCAGAGATGCATACAAAAAGAGAGGTGATAAGAAA
>AYTS01000101.1 GCA_002009475.1 Candidatus Brocadia carolinensis
CTATCATCAGAAGGAACACCGGGTAGACTCACACCTATTTATCTCTGTACTTGCATACCATCTCTTGCATGCAATTGAGCACACCTTGAGAGAGAAGGGAGAAACACGAAGTTGGAATACGATAAAACAAATATTACAGACGCATCAGGTAGTAACCGTAGTCCTGCCCGATGCAGATGGTATCCATGTACACCATGTTCGGGTAGCAACCGAAGTGGAGGCAGCACAAGGGGAGATATACAAAAAACTCGGAGTTGATCCACAGGCGATAAAAAAGAAAGCGGATAACCTTCAAAAAAAACAGCTTTGTAGTGAGGAAAATATTTGAAGACCCTTGTATGCCAGCTACTTATGCTCTTAAATGCGTAACTTAGGCTAACCCGAACGAGTGGGTTGAAAATGACTATTCGTTTATTATTGTATAACTCGTTCGGGTTAGGATATCCACTTTCAAGCATATTCCTCATGCACAAATCATCTACGACAAATTTCATATCCTTCGCTATCTCGGTGACGCTATGGACACAGTCCGTAAGCAGGAATATTGTCGTGTAAGTGAGAAAGAACGAATATTTATCAAAGGACAGAAGTATACGCTTCTGTCACAGAGAACCAATTTGAATGTAAAAGGCAAACGTGCAGTAATGCTGCTTTTTAAAGCCAATAAACGTATCTACAAGGCTTACCCATTGAAAGAATCATCTGGTAAGCTCCGGGATTACAAAAGCACCAACAACGCCGAACGATTCTTTACCAACTGGAAATCTCAGCTTCGAAGGTCAAGGCTTAAACCATTTCACCGGTTTGTAAAAATGATTGAGCGGCACTGGGACAGTATTGTGAGTTACTGTAATCCCAACAATAATATCTCTCTTGGAAAAGTCCGTGTTATTCAACGCAGAGCCTACGGTATTAAAGATCGTGAATATCTCAAACTTAAAATACTGTCGTCATTCTTACCAGAATTATGAAAAATTACCCACACAAAACTTTGAAGACCCGATTTTATGAATTTCTGTGGCGATTCTTTTGTTTCTGATACACGGCTATGTATCAGATGCTTTCTCCGATGAAGGAAAGGAAGTTCCAGGTAATAGTGATAACGGATGAGTTCTCCCCATTGATACCTTTCGTCCCGGTTGAGGAGTCTTCCTTTAATACCATGGAGGTGTTCTCTGTTTGCTGTGCTTTTTCTTGTCCCTCCGAGGGTTATCCCAGAGCCACCTGCTTCGCAGGTGGCTCTTTACTTATCGCTGGGTGAGACTGTTGAGGATGTCTATGCCGCGGTTAATGGTTTCTTCAGAGGCAGCATAAGAAATCCGGAAGTGGGTATGGCGTTCAGAAAAGACGCTGCCGGGAATAATGAGGAGATTGTTTTTGATAGCAGATGCTACAAACTCTTCGTCGTTGCCCCACGGCACCTGGGGAAAAAAGTAAAATGCTCCGCCAGGTTTTATTATTCGAAAATTATCCTTGAGACCATCATACATCAGATCCCTTTTCTTTTTGTAGCTTGCGATATATTTGCTCAGGTCGGTGTCTAAAGATTTTGCTATGGCATATTGAGCGGGGGCAGGAGCACAAACAAAGGTATATTGCTGTAGTTTGATCATCTCGCGAATTATGTGTGCGGGGCCTGCTGCATATCCCATACGCCAGCCTGTTGCGGCGAAGGATTTGGAAAACCCATCGAGGACGAGGGTTTTTTCATAGTATCTGCCAATACTCTCAAATTCATGATGATAATCGAAATCGTGGTATATCTCGTCTGAAATAACAAGGAGGTCGTGCTTTTTAGCGAGGTCTGCAATATCCTTTGTATCGCGGCTGGTACACATACTCCCTGTTGGATTGGCAGGGCTATTCATAATGAGTATTTTGGATTTTTTGGTGAGGCAGGGCTGGATACGTGCAGCCGTCAGTTGAAAATCGGGATAGGTATCAATGAAAACCGGTTTGCCGCTGCAGAAGTTTGCTAAGTGCTTATAGCTTACAAACGCGGGGTCGGGTATGAGTACCTCATCTTCAGGATCAATCAGTGTCTGGAAGGCCAGGGTTAAAGCCCCAGAGACTCCTGATGTGATCAGGATGTCCTCTGCGTTTACTCCGCGTTGATTCCGGAGTCGTTTAAGTAAGCCATCGCGGAGTTCGCCAATACCCTGGGTAACGGTATATTTATTAGCGCCGTCTTTAATGGCTTTAATTGCTTCAGCTTTAATCTCCTCAGGAACGTCAAAATCCGGCTGACCTATACTGAGGTTCACCGGATTTCGCATTTTTTGTGCCAGATCAAAGACCTTTCTTATTCCCGAGGAGTCGATTTTCGACATCCTGTGGGCGATCATTATTTCTTGGCCTTTTCCTTGGCAGCAGGAGATGCCGATGCACTACCACTTGCTGAAGGTGTTCCTGCAGCCGGTGTTGTTTCAGCTTTCGCCTCCTTTTTCTCTGCCTTTGCCTTTCGTTTTAGCTTAACGGTTTTCACTTTGGGAATACCAAATACAGACATTGTTGGCGTCCATTTTCCTTCCCCCTTAAGCAACTTGATACGCTCAGTCCTGGTAAATACATTTCTGGGCCTCACCAACTTTCCCTTCAATTTTAAACTTTTGTCGACACTCATATTTCCTCCTGATTTCTATCTCATACGGACGGGATAGCATCCCTCAAATTGTTTTTTATTTTGATATTTATACTCGGTTAGGATCTTCTGTGCGGCAATTAAATCAGTGCTATTAGCTTCTTCAAATTCACCGGCGCAGATAAAAATCTCCTTGCCGGTGTTTACGATAAAGGTTTCATGTCTGACTATATCCTGTATTGTTTTTGCCAGGCTTTTGCCTTTTCCAAATTTTCTTTGGTATTTTTATAAGAAATTATGCGTAATGTCCACTTATCCTTGATAATTGGCTTCGGTTGTTCACTCGGTTTCTCTGCTTGTTGCGTCGTCGGTTTTGTTGCTACCTTTTGTGGAATATTTTCCGGTGCTGTTTGTGTAAATTCATGTTTTTTTGTATCCTGTGGTTCTATTGTTTCCAACCACTCTTCCGTCTGACTCAGGATGCCTTTATTGTATCCAACTTTGTGTCCAACGAAGAAACATGCTATTGATAAAAATGTTGCCGCAATAGCACCAATAATCAGGGTTTCCTGCCTTATTACCACATCATCCTTGCGCAGAGGACGTTCTTCTTTTGCAGGAGTAAAAATGGATGGTGTGTCTTTTTTCTTTTCCTTAGAAAATGGGTCTTCTGCACTTGTTCTCTTGATCCATCCCAGCGGGTCAGTTGTTGTAATAGATTTATCAATTGATTTCTCATCATGGTTGAGTGGTTTAGACTGAGGATGTGCTACTGTTGGCTCTTCTTGAGATTTAACTTCACTTTTTTGTTCATGCTCTACCTTCTGCATCGGTTTAAATATCTCAAAAAACTCCCTTGAATCATTTCCTTTTGTCATAAATTTTCCACTCCATGCTTAGGATGATTTATAGAATACGTAAGAATTTATCTCTATGGGAGTTATACCAATAAATCATTTTACGTGCGTGCATCGGATTTTATAACAAACACACGATAAAGTCAAGTGATTTATATCTTTAAACATAATTCTTTGACAGAGATATAAATTGTGATATACTAAACCCGCGTAAGATTTGTGATTAGGATGCAAAAAGAGGTAGATTGTCTAAAAATTGAACATTTTATACTCCTCGTAAGCCATTATGGTGTATCAAGGTATCTGGTCATGGCTATGTTTCGCCCCCACCTCCTATGATTTCGATTAAAGAAAAGATTGAACAGCTTCGCGAAGCAATAAGGTATCATGACAAAAAGTATTATGTAGAAAATAGTCCAGAGATTACTGACTATGAATATGATCAACTCATAAAAGAATTACAACAATTTGAAAAGATACACCCACATCTCATTACCTCTGATTCTCCTACCCGGCGTGTAGGGGGAGAACCCCTTACCCAGTTTCCTACGATAGAGCACAAAATTCCTATGCTAAGTATTGATAATACGTACTCAGATAAGGAATTGAAAGAATTTGACCTGCGTATCAAGCGTCTGGCAGGTATTGATACGCATCGGGATATTGAATATGTTGTTGAGTTAAAAATTGATGGAGTTGCTATTACGCTCTGGTACGAAAAAGGTTTGTTTGTATGGGGGGCTACCAGGGGCGACGGTTTCAAAGGTGATGATGTAACAGCAAACTTAAGGACAGTTCGGCAAATTCCTTTGAAATTAGAATCTGTTGGCAGAAAGCAGAGCCTCCCGCCTGTTTTAGAAATTCGGGGAGAAATGTACTTGCCCAACACGGAATTCCAGAGATTGAATGAGGAACGGGAGGAGGCTGGTGAACCGCAATTTGCCAACCCCAGGAATGCTGCCGCAGGCACTCTGAAACTGCTCGATCCTCGTATCACGGCAAAAAGGCATTTATGCATTTTTGCTTATGCCATCGGATATTTTGAGGATTTTGAAATCGGGACCCACATGGAGTGCCTGGAACTTATTCGGGATTTTGGTTTACCGGTAAATCCCCATACCAGGGTATGTGAGAATATCGGGGCTGTCATTGAGTATTGTAACGAATGGGATAAGAAACGCAACGATCTTGATTACATGGTAGACGGCATGGTTATCAAGGTTAATTCGCTTCCCCTGCATGAGCAATTAGGCGCTACGAGCAAGGCTCCGCGCTGGGTGATTTCTTATAAATATCAGCCCGAACAGGCCGTTACAAAGATTGAAGAAATTGTCATGCAGATAGGGAAGACGGGGACGATAACACCCGTTGCCAATCTCTCCCCGGTTCCCCTTGCAGGTACTGTGGTCAGTCGTGCGACGCTGCACAATTTTGAAGAAATTTCCCGAAAAGATATACACGTGGGAGACCATGTTGTGGTGCAAAAGGCCGGTGAGATTATCCCACAAGTCGTTTCTGTGGTAAAAGAAAAACGCGATGGCACGGAACGGACTTTTCAAGAGCCAACGAACTGTCCCGAATGTAAAGGCACTGTCCGGAAGGATGGTGTATACTTGCGCTGTCATAATCCTTTTTGCCGGGCGCAGGCAAAAAGACGCATTCAATACTTTGCAAACCGGCATGCCATGGATATCGAGGGGTTTGGCCCCGCACTCGTTGAACAATTGGTTGACAAGGGTTTTGTTAAAGATTACGCTGATATTTATTATCTTAAGCACGATGATTTGATGAAATTGGAACGGATGGGCGAAAAGTCATCTTCGAATTTGGTTTGTGCCATTGAAGAGAGCAAACAACGGAATTTAGACCGATTGATTTGTGCCCTGGGAATAAACAATGTAGGCGTTCATACGGCAGAAGTCTTGTCGGACCATTTCGATACCCTGGACGCATTGGCACATGCCACGCAGGAAGAATTGGAGGGGATATATGAAATTGGACCCGTTGTTGCAAGGAGCATTGTTGAATTTTTTCAGGACAAACACACTCAACACATCATCGAGAAATTAAAAACTGCCGGTGTAAATATCAGAAAACAAAAAATATCTACATCAGGAAAAAACCAGAAAATTTCTGGGAAATCATTTGTCATTACCGGTGCGTTACAAAAATACTCCCGCAAGGAAGCTGAGATAGTCATTAAAAATCAGGGAGGACGGATCCTGTCTCAGGTGAGCAAAAAAACCAATTATCTTGTTGTGGGCGAAGACCCTGGCACCAAACTCGATAAGGCCAGAGAGTTTCATGTCCACATCCTGGATGAAGAGGCATTTGAGAAGATGTTACAATAATAGTTGTTTTCAAAAAAATGATTGCATTTAGCATATAATTGATAATTCAAAGGAAGAATTCTCATGGAAAAACTCATGAAAGACGCCCTGAAATCAGCCAGGGCAGATTATGTTGAAATAAGAGCACAGGAAGGTGTTAACACTGGAATTACGTATACAGGAAAAGAACTCGAAAGTATTGGTGAAAATAGCGCCTTTGGCGGATGTGTGAGGGCGTCGGTTAAAGGCGGATGGGGATTTGTCGCCTTTAATGATATTACGAATCTTCCAAGATATGTGGAAATGGCCTGTGAACAAGCACGGTTTGTCGGTAGAGAAGAAAGTCGGCTTGCTCCAATACCCGCGGTACATGATGTTGTGAAAACAAAGGTAGAGATTGATCCTGCCACGGTCTCTTTAACAGATAAACAGGCGATGTGTAATAAATATAACAATATCATCCTCTCGTCGAAGCAGATACAAACCTCTAATGTGCGGTATCTCGATTCGCACGGAACGGTATATTTTGCCAATACCGACGGTAGTTTTATCGTGCAGGAAACGATCTTTTGTGGCATTTCACTGCTTGCCATGGCCAGAGATGGTATGAATGTACAACAGTCCTATTATTCCGTTGGTGATTTACGGGGATTCGGTAATGTCCAGCATATGGAAGATAAATGTCAGGAAGTAACGAAACGTGCGATTGAGCTGCTCGCTACAAAGCCGGTAGCAGGGGGCAAATATACCGTTATTGTTGATCCCAAACTTTGTG
The DNA here is from genome assembly GCA_002009475.1 of Candidatus Brocadia carolinensis. Lineage (GTDB taxonomy): Bacteria > Planctomycetota > Brocadiia > Brocadiales > Brocadiaceae > Brocadia > Brocadia carolinensis. Next base: position 6,544 of record AYTS01000101.1, read on the forward strand.
GTGTCTTTGTTCATGAAGCATTCGGACATCTCAGTGAAGCTGATTTTATCTACGAAAACAAGAAGATGCGTGAGATTATGGTGCTTGGGAAACGTTTTGGGATGAATGACCTTTCCATTGTAGACGACGGGTCTCTGGTTGGTGAAGCGGGGTACAATAAATACGATAGTGAGGGTACCCCGACGCAAAAGACGTATCTTATTAAAGACGGCATTCTGACAAGCCGTCTTCATTCACGGGAGACCGCTGCGAAAATGCATGAAAACCCGACCGGTAACGCGCGGGCAATAGGATATGCCCATGCACCCATCGTACGCATGACAAATACCTATATGGAGCCCCGAGATTATACCTTCCAGAAAATGCTCTCTGAGGTGGATAACGGCATTTATGCCATTGGCGCCCTGGGAGGGCAGACAAACATGGAGATGTTTACCTTCAGTGCAGAAGAGGCGTATATGATAAGAAACGGGAAGTTACAAGAAAAAGTACGGGATGTTGTTCTTACGGGAAATGTGTTTGAGACGCTGATGAATATTGATGCTATTGGAGGCGATCTTGAAATTTACGGAGGGCTTGGGGGATGCGGTAAGGGCGGGCAATCGCCACTTCGGGTGAGCGACGGCGGCCCGCATGTTCGCATACGAAACGTTGTTATCGGCGGGAGATAAATATGGAAATTTTAGAACTACTTGCATTCGCTAAAAAGGAAAATGCTTCGGATATTCATATCAGTGCAGGTGAGCCGCCCATGATCCGGATTCATGGAGATATGAGAAAAATTGATGCACCGCCGTTGGATAGAGAAACAGTGCACAAGATGCTGTATGATATCCTGAATGACCAGCAGCGCAAGATTTATGAAGAACGCCATGAACTTGATTTTGCCATTGCCCTGAGTAATACCGGACGGTTCAGGGTGAATGCCTTCGTCCAGAGCAGGGGGGAATCCATTGTCTTCAGGACAATTCCCGTGAATATCCTTACTTTGGAACAGCTTAACATGCCAAAGATTGTGGGTGATCTCACGAAAAAAGAAAAAGGGCTCGTCCTTGTTACCGGACCTACCGGGAGTGGGAAGTCGACTACTCTTGCGGCAATGATTGACCTCATCAACCGTGAAGAAAAATGTCATATTCTTACGGTAGAAGACCCGATAGAGTTTGTGCATCAGTCAAAAAACTCACTTGTCAACCAGAGGGAATTGGGTTCGCATACGCATAGTTTTGCCAATGCCCTGAGGTCGGCATTGCGTGAAGACCCCGATATTATTCTGGTGGGTGAAATGAGAGATTTGGAAACGATTTCACTTGCTCTTACTGCCGCAGAAACCGGCCATCTGGTCTTTGGCACGTTACACACGTCCAGTGCACCTAAAACGGTGGACAGGATCATTGATGTCTTCCCACCCAATCAGCAGGAACAGGTACGGACGATGTTTTCTGAGTCATTGCAGGCAGTGATTACTCAACAGCTTGTCAGGAAAAAGGACGGAACGGGGCGGGTAGCCGCGTTAGAAATTATGATAGGCACATCGGCGGTAAGAAACCTGATACGTGAAAATAAGATAGCCCAAATTCCTTCCTCGATACAAACGGGGCGACAGCATGGTATGCAGACGATGGATCAGTCATTGATAGAACTTTGCCAGAAAGGTTTGGTTGCAAAGGAGTCGATAGAATCACTGGTCAGCAGTCCAAGTGTTTTGAGCGGTCTTAAATAGGAAATAAATAAAATGGAAATGAAAGAACTCTTCCAGGAAATGGTGCGTCTTGATGCATCGGATATTTATATTACCGTTGATCTCCCGGCTGTTTTCCGCAAAGAAGGCGTGAATATGCCGTACGGAACAAAAAACTTAACGGCCGAAGATATCCGCATCCTTGCCGAAAGTGTAATGAATGACAAACAAAGGAAAGATTTCTACGAGAAGATGGAGATGAATCTTGCCTTATATTATCCGGAATTGGGGCGATTCCGGGTAAATATCTTTTTCCAGAGAAGATATATTGGCATGGTTATCAGACAGATAAAAATCAATATCAAAACTATTGATGATTTACAGCTTCCCCCCATACTGAAAGACATCATCATGACAAAGCGGGGTTTGGTCCTGGTAGTTGGAGCGACCGGTTCCGGTAAATCAACCACCCTTGCGGCTATGATAGATTACCGGAATACCAATAGTTCCGGACACATTATCACGGTGGAAGATCCCATAGAATTTGTGCATCCGCACAAGAAATCAGTTATTACGCAAAGGGAAGTTGGCATGGACACGCTGTCGTTTGCCGATGCATTAAAAAACACCCTGCGTCAGGCGCCTGATGTTATCCTTGTTGGTGAGATTCGTGATACAGAAACCATGGAATCGGCCATTACTTTCGCAGAGACAGGGCATCTCTGCCTTGGTACCTTGCACGCAAATAATGCCAATCAGGCAATAGAACGCATCATAAATTTTTTCCCTGCAGAGCGTCATGAGCAAATATATTTACTCCTGTCTCTTAATCTCCGTTCTATCATCTCTCAACGGCTGGTGCCCTCAAACGATGGGACGCGGGTTGCATCTTTGGAAATCTTGCTGGATAGCCCTAGGATTAAAGACCTTATTCTCAAGAAAGAGGTTGAACTATTAAAAGAAACGATGTCGCGGGGTACCCAGGAAGGCATGCTGACTTTTGACCAATCATTATTTCAGTTTTATAAGGAGGGCAGGATTAGTTACGAAAATACCCTCGCCTATGCTGACAGCGCAAATGATCTGCGCATCCGGATAAAGACGGAGGGTCTTGGAGAAGAAAAGGAAGACAAGGCTGCGAGTTTTAGATTGAAACAATAATAATCATCATAACGAGGTTAAATCGATGGATAAAGTTGAAGAAAAAGTTCTGGAATTGGCTTTGAAACAGACTCCTTCTGCAGAGGTTCTTTATGACGAAGGTGAGGCACGGTCGGTGAGTTTTGAAAATAACAAGTTAAAATATGTCAGCACAAAATCCATACGGGGCATTGGACTCCGTGTAATTAAAGACGGAAGGATTGGGTTTTCCAGCACTACCGATTTCAGAAAACCAGAGAAACTGGTTGCCAATGCTGTAGAGAGCGCAAAATTTGGTCAAATAGCCGCCTTTGATTTTCCTTCGAAAAATACTTTTCCGAAGGTTGCCGTCTTTGATCAGCAGGTCATAGACTATCCCATTCATAAATGTGTAGACATCGGGAAAGAGGCCATTGGAAAAGCATTGTCGGTAAATTCAAGCTACGAGTGCAGTGTGAGTATGGGAAAAGGACATGGGCTTCGAAGGCTCATTAATTCAAAAGGACTGGATATTTCCATTACATCTACATCTTTTGGGCTTGGTCTAGAGATATTAGAAGTGAAAGGACAGAGCCTGCTCTGGATTGGGGAAGGGGATGGCTCAAAGGGTCTTGTTACGGACATCAATAAACTTATTGATAAAGCATTGCGTGGTTTACAACTGGCGCAAAAAGAACTGAAACTGAAAACCGGCGTTTATCCTGTTGTGGTCACCGCAAAAGCCATGGGGAACCTGCTTGCAACCTTTGAAACCGGTTGCAATGGGAAGCTGGTGCAAAAAGGCGCTTCACCTCTCACAAACCGTTTGGGTGAAAAGATCATCGATGAACGGGTCTGTATTTACGACGACTCTACCATTGATATGGCAGATTCGAGCTTTCCCTGGGATGGAGAGGGTATGCCCTCGCAGCGCACGCCATTGTTTGAACGGGGTATTTTGAAAAATTATATCTTCGACTTACAAACGGCTGGAATCATGAAAGCCCGGTCTACCGGCAACGGCAACAGAGGCTTTTCTTCCCAACCTTCTCCGGGCAATTCAAATATTATTGTTGAGCCTGGTAATAGGTCATTCGAGTCCATGATAAAGGACGTTCAGTATGGAGTGCTGGTAGATCAGGTGCTCGGTGGTGGTCAGAGCAATATCCTTGCCGGTGAATTTTCCGTAAACATAGACCTTGGATATTTGATTGAGCGCGGAGAAATTGTAGGGAGGGTAAAAGACTGTATGATAGCGGGTAATGCCTTTGAGGTGTTTAATAATATCATTGCAATTGGCGACAGCGCTGAATGGCACGGCTCAACTAATGTGCCACCTTTTTATTTTCGGGCAATGAACATTGCCGGCAATGCTGAATGATTTCCCAGAGGTACTGAATTTTTCCGGATTTCACCGGATTGAAGTGATTTAAGATATTGGCGAAATTCCTAATTTCCCACCGCAGAATTTACAGAAGTGAGCATCGGTGTCGTGTCCCTCTTTGCCGCACGAAGGGCAACTATGGGTAGATTTGACATGCGGTGTCCTGGCAAATTTCACCAATTCGGCAGTAACTATCCCCGTGGGCACAGCGAGAATTCCATAACCTAAAAGCATAATAAGTGAAGCAAATGATCTGCCTACGGGAGTTTTGGGCGCAATATCACCATAACCTACCGTAGTAAGGGTTACAATAGCCCAGTAAATGCTTTGGGGGATGTTGTCAAAGCCATGTTTCCCGCCTTCAATCAGGTGCATAAGAGAGCCAATGATAATAACAAGCACCAGAATAAAAAGGAGAAAAACTCCAATTTTAATCGAACTGATATAAAGTGCCCTTGTTAAATGGTGAGAAGCTTCGATGAAATTCCACATTTTCAAAATTCTAAAAACCCGCAATACACGGAACATTCTGATGACGACTAAGTATTTTGTTCCTGTGAAAAAGAAACTGAGGTACAAGGGGAGGATGGAAAGAAGGTCAACCAAACCCATAAAACTGAAGATATATTTCAACGGTTTCTTTATGCAAGCGACCCTGAGCGCATATTCAATGGTGAAAAGGATCGTTATAATCCATTCGGTAAATAACAGTATCTTTCCATACCGAATATTTATTCGTTCGATACTGTCGAAGGATACCGTGAGAACGCTGATTACAACACAGACAATGAGGGCAACATTGAAAAATTTACCCCCCCACGTATCCGTTTCGTAAACAAAGGTAAACAGTTTTTCTTTGAAACTGTTTTCAGAAAGTTTTTTTTTCTATCTTTTTCATAGGGTTTGAAAAGTGTACTGAGAGAGAATCAGTTATCTAAAAAATTTCAAAGATTATTAAGAAATAAAATGCGGTATTCCATAGCGCAGCAAAGCCGCAACCAAATTCCCCGTTGTGAAAGCGGGAGATTGCTTCGGAAAAGACCCCTCGCAATGACACAGGCTATGCCTTTGATGACATATTGTGCGTTGTCATTGCGAGCGAAGCGAAGCAATCTTTCTCTCATAAACAATCTGTACCTCCTGATAAGGGATAAACAGGGTTGTGAAAAAACTTACAAAAAAAGATGTTTTTACACAGTAATACTATAGCGCAGCAAAGTCGCAATCAAGTCCCTTCTATCGGTATGACAAGCGTCCCCGCTTGTCATTATGATGTCAACCGGGGGCGGTTGATCTAATTTAACGTTAAGGAATTTCAATCACCCCCCATAATCCCCCTGTAAACTGGGGGAAACAGGGGGGAAGGCGCCGAAGGCCTAATTAACCAATATGGGTGACGAAAGATATATCACTATACTTTAAAATACGAATTGTTTTTTATCAATTCAATTCTTTTTCAGCATTCTTAGCTTTTTTTTTCAAGCAGGTAAATAAAAGTATAGAGCAACTATTGTTATTTAATATGTATTGAATTTCATCAGGATATTGGATATATATAACCTTGTGAAATCATGAAAATTAACCCTGTCAGGGTTTTAAACCCTGACAGGGTTGACTCACCTATTTTGTGCTTTGTTTTTTTGTCTTTTTCGACCTGTTTGGGCTAGGAGGAAACATGGGAAAAATAAATGAAAAAATCTATAAGGTGTTATGTGAGATATACGCGGCAGAAATTGGTGCAGTAGGTATTTACATGGATCAGCATACGAAGTGTGCAGATATGGGATATCAGAAACTAGCTGACATGTTAAAAACCGATGCGGTTGATGAAATGAAGCATGCAGAGATGCTGGCTGAGCGCATATTAATGCTTGGAGCAACGGTGAAATATCAGAAACACCTGTTGCCGGAGGAAAAACAATGTGACATTGTTGCCATGTTAAAATTGAATATCAACATAGAGATTGAGGCAATTGAACGCCTCAATAGTGGTATTACCCTCTGTTTCGATGAAAAAGATCACGGAAGCAGAATGCTTTTAGAGGAAATACTGAAATCGGAAGAAAAACATTTAAGTGAGTTGCAAACGAAGGTAAATCATATCGAAAAATTCGGTAATCAGTATATGGTAGGTCACTTGATATAGGTCGAAATAAGTTAGATTAGTTCGGAAGTCATTTTAAATCCCGCTGCCCCTTGATGTGCAATCTCTTAGTTTGGTTCAGGCTGATTTAGGCTTCGGGCTGGTTCAATCGTTCACGATTGAACTGAAAACGTTTTGAACTATTTGAACCTTGTTTGAATCGAAAAATCTTATGTGCTATCGAAATAGCTGGTTCAATCTGCAAGATTGAACCAGCGCAAGGAAACGCATAAAGAAATTTGTCATTGCGAGCGAAGCAATCTCAAGATAGGAATTTCAATCACCCCCCATAATCCCCCCGTAAACTGGGGGGAAACAGGGGGGGAAAGTTGCCGAAGACATAATTCAAGTACGGGAACGAAAACCTTTTTTGTTACAAAGATGAAAAGACAATTCGATAATATCAGGAATGTTCTGGTTGTTCGGTTGGGCGCTATGGGTGACATTGTTCATGTTATGCCTGCCATAAAAAACTTGAGAAGGGTATTCCCTGCTGCCTATATTGCATGGCTTGTGGAGGATAAGGTGAAAGACCTGGTCGAAGCGCTTCCGGAAATAGACGAAGTCATTGTCTTTCCCAGAAAAAAATGGCAAACTGCCATTCGGTATCCTCATAAATATTTTAAAATAGCTGCTGAATTGCGTATGTTTTTACGGAAATTAAGAGAAAGGGAATATGATGTTGCTTTCGATTTTCATGGTAATTTTAAAAGTGGTTTATTGACCTATTTGAGCAACGCAGGGACACGGGTTGGTTTTTCAAAAGGATATTGTAAGGAAGGAAATTTTATTTTTACGAATGTACGGATTCAACCACAACAGAAGAAGATGCACAGGATTTACAAATATTTCAGTCTTTTAGAGGGGATGGGCATAAAGGCATGCTATCAAAGACCGTTGTTTTCGATTTCAGATAACGACCGTTATTATGTTGATGATTTTATTTCCCAAAATCATCTTCATGAAAAGCCTATTGCAATAATTCATCCAGGAACCAGCATGTTTGGGAAATTCAAGCGCTGGTCGCCCGAAAACTACGCCGCTCTCGCGGATAGATTAATAAAAGAAATGAACTACTCGGTTGTCTTTACCTGGGGTGAACCGGAACATAAACTGGTAAAACATATTCTCTCGTTGATGCAGTATCATGCCACAATTGCATGCAGGACTGCATCGGTAAAACAACTGATAGCCTTATTGCAACGTGTACATCTTTTTATTGGCGGGGATACAGGACCCACTCATCTTGCTTCGTGTATGGGTATTCCCACCATCGCAATATTCGGTCCTAAGGACCCTTCCCTTTACGCTCCTTACGGTGATAATGCCCTGGTGGTAAGAAAAGACATGCCCTGCAGCCCTTGTGAGAAACGAACCTGTGACCACGTTACCTGCGTCTCTTCTATTACCCCGGATGATGTCTTTCAAGCTGTTCTTGAGCTAATGAAATTACCTTTGGCCTCAGGTGTGAAATGATCGGTATCTGACGTTACCATAACGGCAAAAAGAACGGGATATTACAAAATAGGTATGGAATAAAAAACCATGAGAAAAGAAGTTTGACTTTTTTTAATATCGCTTGATATTATAACTCTTCTCTACTCGCAAAAATTAATAAAAAGGAGCTTGTCAATTGTGGAACCTGTGGGTATCTTCGATTCAATAAAAACCCTCATGGATGAGGTTGAAACACGATTCCATAAAGAATTGAAGCCGAGCAACAATTCTTTAGCCGATCTTATTATTCACATCAGCAAATATAAAGGGAAACGGCTACGGCCAGCCTTGGTATTATTGTCAGGGAAATGCGCCGGATCTGTCGTCCCGCAACATGTAGACATTGCTGTTGTCGTGGAAATGGTTCATACTGCGACCCTTGTTCATGACGATATTATCGACGAGGCTTCAATGAGGAGGCATGTTGAAAGTATTAATTCCAAATGGGGAAGAGAAATTTCCATTCTCTTTGGAGACTACCTGTTTTCCAGAGGATTTACCATACTGTCATCTCTTGATTCTCAAATTGCAACCCTTCTGCTTTCTCAGACGGTAAATGTTATGTCAGAGGGTGAACTTATCCAACTGCAAAGGCGATTTGATATTGGACTGAGCGAAAATGATTATTTTGACATTATCGAACGAAAGACAGCCTCTTTATGTGCTGCCAGTTGCCGTTTAGGAGCTGTGTTTGCCGGAGCAAATCGCAAAGTTTCTGATATGTTGTCCACCTACGGTTTAAAGATTGGTATGGCATTTCAAATTGTGGATGATTGCCTTGATGTGATGGGTACAGAAGAAGAGATTGGAAAGTCGTTAAACACGGATATCCAGAAAGGCAAGCTTACCTTGCCGCTCATTCGTTTGGTGAACCAACTTCCCAAGAATAAGCTTGAGACTGCGAGGGAACTGATATTTCAGCATGACGCAAAGGAAACGAAAAACGCCATTATGGAATTGTTAACCGAACATGATGCGGTAGAATACGCCTTTGCTACAGCAAAAAATATGGTGAAACAGGCTCAGGAGGAAATTGCCCCGCTTCCTGAATCTCATTACAAAACAACACTTATGGAGTTGGCAGATTACATCGTAACAAGAAGAATCTGAAAAGAGGAGAATAGGGTATGATTAGTATGCCTGGCGGTTGGGAGTGGATAGTGATTGGTATCATTGTTTTTATCGTGTTTGGCAAGAGACTGCCGAGTATGATGAAAACGGTGGGAAAAAGTTTTGCAAATTTTCAGCAGGGTTTTAAGGGTGTTGAAAAAGAAATCAAAGAGGTTAAAGAGATTAAGAACGATATCGATACGATTACAAAACTAAAAGTAGGTTGATGATAAGTCCCTAAATTTCGTTTTTTGCATCCACGAAGCTAAATTTCATTCCATCACCCGCAGCAATAATCTTTAGCCCTGTCTCCCGAGATAACCGTTCAGCAACGATACGAGGCTGTGCCTTGATCATCGTCATACCAAAATGATTTAATATCGTTACTTTCGGCCTGAGAGTTGTCACGATTTCCTGTACATCTTTCATGCTGAGGTGATAAAGCCAGCTTTTCATGTCTTTATCCACGGTATAACGAACGACATTGATAATTAAGATATCCCCCTTATAATGTTTTAATAATTCCGGGAAATAGCGGGTGTCTACAATCAGTGAAATCGTATAGTTCTGAGTGAAGAAATTTATACCGTATGTCTCGCTTGGATGTTGATGCCTCAGGGGTGTTTCGAAAGATACCGTATCGGAGAGCTTATAGGTACCGCCCTCTCTGATGATTTCTATCCGAGGGATATAACTTCTTACATATTGAAAAACCACGGGGTCTTCTGTTAGGGCATCTTCAGGTGTATAAAGCGTGCCGCGCTTCTTGAACCCACCCTCGGTCATTGCTTCAATCATGACATTCACATCAGCGGCATGATCAAGATGCCGGTGGGTAAGGATTAAGGCATCCAGTTTCATAGGATCCATCTTCGGTCTGCTTGAAATACATCGTACCAAACATCCCGGGCCGGGATCGACCAACACGTTAAACCCCTGAAGCGAATACCACATTCCGCCTGATGCACGCAGTTGTTTGGACACGACAATCCTTGCACCAGCCGTACCAAGAAATTTCACAAAATCCGTTTCGGGGGCATTTTCCATGTTTGACAATAATACTAAAAATTATGCTTGAAATATGAACGATGAACGAAAATAATCGTATCGTAGCAGATGATTAACGCAGATTAACATCGTTTTCGATAAATACGAGGGGATGACTCTCCTGATTTCCTATTCTGTTTGGCATCAGAAATCGAGCGGGCTTTTCACCTCTTTGACAGTCTGGCTTTTGATCGTATGAGTGTATATCATAGTCGTTCTGACATCACTATGTCCCAGCATCTCCTGAATGGTGCGGATATCGTAGTTGGCCTGCAACAGATGGGTTGCGAAACTATGCCGAAAGGTGTGGGACGACACCTTCTTTATAATGTCCGTTTTTCTCACCGCATGCTTAATTGCCTGCTGCACATGGGTTTCGTAAAGATGGTATCTCCTGTATTGCTTTTCACCGGGGACGAAAGTCAACGACTTTGCAGGAAAGAACCACTGCCATTCTTTTTAATTGCAAGAAATCGTAGGAATTCCTTCACATCGTCCGGAGATAATGTCTCGGGCATCTTGTTTTTTATAAAGAACTGGAACTTCCTGACCCACAAGGCATAGGATTTCAAAGTCTTAGGGGAATAATGCCTCGTCTTTATCTCGGCAAACAATTCAGAATAGGCCTTTTTCCATTCTGCAAGAGGGTCGTTTAATGTTACTTCTGATATGGGCTTTGCATTAAACGGCGGTAGTAACGCATTGGATGTGCTGTTGCCACCGCTTTGCAGGGAGGCAGGCAAACCGATAGTGCCGCGCCTCGTTGCTTCAACTTTTGATTGCAGCATCTCGTAATACATGGATACAGACTGAGAAGCTTCCTTTTGCTGCTCAGGAGACTGATTTTTCTCCTGCAACTTCTCTATAAATTTATGAAGGGGATTGTCGCTCAGCATAGGGTTGTTAATATTTATGACAGTAGTCAAGGTAATACCGCAGCCATTTCCTATAATGGTTGTGAAAAGATACAGGAATAGATTCATTAGTCAAAATTTCCCCATATTTGACCCACAACTCATTTGGGATAGTGATCATTCGGACTTATCCTCGTTTCTGTCTATCATGCTAAAAAGTAATGTTACTCGGAAATAAGATATGCACTTTTATGGTTTTTGTCAACATTTTATTATTTTTTGCTTGTGTTTCAGGTTTAGTTCTGGTAAAAGGCAGAAACTGTATAGTAACTTGTTGGGCATTGAGTTGCAAACCGTGCTGCACACAAGCACTCTTTCTTTCATAGGAGAAGATCATGCAAGATAAATCAATTGATAAGGCACTTGAGGCTGTAAAGCCGTTTGCGGCAATAGACAAGAAGATTCGTCCTTATGCAGACCCGAAGGTTCCTGAACTCATGTACAAACTTGTGACGGATGACATTGCATACGAGCATTTTTCTGCGAACCCTGAAAGCGCCTTAAGTAACGAAGGAATCGATTCGTCAAAGCTCGATGTTGATATGTTCGCCTCCCTTGCCAAAACACTTCGAGATCGCGCCCAAGGAATTCAAGAAATAGCTATGCTACCTGCAACTTACTCTTACAAGCAGCAGGCTGCGGGCTTCAAATGGAACTTCGACAATTCATCGTCATGGCTTTTTCAAGTTGAGAACTGGATATGGACTTCTCGTGGTTATTATAAAGAGAAGAGTACTTCCGAAGATGCGGCGGTTGACCGTGGGTTCAGGCGTTCCGGGGTTGAACGATTGTCAGATGAAATTCTTAAACATGAAATCGATCTTCTTTTCTTTCCTGCTCAACCATTAGTTACGCCAGAACTCGTGAGCAAAATTAAGCAGAGCCTCATTTCGAATCAAGAAAATGATTAAGTCAATTTGCTTTTTGACGACCTACCAGTGCAATGCGCAGTGTGACTATTGTGAATGTGGGCCACGCTCAAAGAAGGAACGCCTTGGATTGGCTGACATAATCAGGCTTATCGATGAGGCTAAGGGGCTCGGCACCGTTGGCCAGGTTGTATTCTCTGGCGGCGAACCGACCCTTCTTGGTAATAATTTGTTTACTGCAATTCGACATGCTGCGCAGCTTGGGATGCTCACTCGACTTGTAACAAATGGATGGTGGGGTACGTCACGTGACAAAGCCCAAGTGTTTCTTAACAGGTTGATTGAGGCGGGATTATATGAAATCAACATTAGTGTTGATGATCTGCACCAAAGATGGATCGATCTGGCCCACGTTCGAAACAGTTTTCTTGCTTGTTACGAGCGCAAGTTTAAGTGTTTGATAGCTCACAAACAAATGCGAAACGCCAAAATTACACAGAAATACCTTGAAAGTTATTTTGGCGTTGAACTTGTTGAATTTGTCCCAGGCAAGGTATATGCGGAAGACGAAGAGTGTCGCTTAATATCCTCAGGCCCCGTTGTCCCCGTCGGTCGCAACGAAGAGCACGTAGATTGGAGTGAACTTGTTTACTCGCCTTGGACCGGCAACTGCTCGTCTGTGCTCAAAGACGTCATTATCGGCGCAAATTGCAACTTGCTGCCATGCTGCGGGATTGTAAGCAAGAACATCCCGGAGTTCACCCGCAATGACTTGAGGAAAACACCATTAATTGAAGCCATTGACCAGGCAAATAATGATCTGATCCTAAACTGGTTAGCACTAGAGGGGCCTGCGGCCATGGCACGTTTCGTGAGAGAAAGGGATCACTCCATTAGTTTTCGTGATTTTTACGTAGGTATATGCCATATATGTAACGACGTATTAACACGCGAAGACGTTCGAGCTACGCTGTCAGCACACATAGATGAGGTTGTGGAGAGGGTTTCATTGCACCGAGATTTCTTCGAAAAAGCACGCTCAAATGAAAAGATCATGGAACATTACTGCCGATTGGGGTAGCCAAAATTTGAGTTTTTTACCTGCCCAACCCAGCGCTCAACTCGGACGTTTTACAGCAAGCGGCGCTTGCCGTAAAACGCCGGTTAGCTCCCCGATAGGTCTGAAAGGAATAACAGTGCTTACTGAAAAAGTACTTAGTTGAATTGAAAAGACGAATGGGTAACCTCCTGTAACCCTTTTGCCCTTCCTCCATATTTGGCTTGAATGCTTTGAATGGTACTTGCATACTGACAACAATAATCATGTCTGACCCAGGAGAAAAAAACAAGGAGCAATTTAGTTTTTTTGTCTAATACCTTCTCGAACTGCTTCTCTGACTCCATATCTTTTTTACGAATCCATCATCGTCTTCATCGTAAATTTCACCCACAACTTCTTCCAAAATATCTTCCAGGGTTATGATGCCGAGCGACTGGGTACCTTGTCGTACGATTGCCATGTGGATTCGATTTCCCTGAAAACTTTTGAGTATTCTGACGATGGATTCATTCGCATCGACAAAATATGGTTTTCTGAGTAAACTGGTTAGAGAAAATTCTGTTTTGGTGTCCATCATGGCGACAAATTCTTTTGTGTGAAGGATGCCAACTATTTGTGGTTCGGCTTCACCAGATATGACAGGAAGTCTTGTATGTCCGCAGGCAATAATGGTTTTTAATATTTCCTCTTTGCCCATAGAGCTGCGAATGGTAACAACCTTGTGAAAGGGAAGCATAACTTCAGAAGCCCTCTTAAAATGCAGGGCAAATAAATTTACCAGATAATCCCGGTGAAATGGATGCAATGATTTCAGGGACAGTTCCGAAACCGTTCCTTCTGAAGAAGGAGAGAAGCGAATCCCTATAAGGAAGAGAAATTTTATCGTTATTTTCTCAAGGACATGAACAAGAGGTGATGCGATCTTTGTCATAAGAATTAACAAACGGCTGGAGAACAAAGAGACATCTTCGGGATAACGGATTGCAATAGCTTTAGGTACCAGTTCTCCAATAACCACGGTAAACAGGGTAAATGGGATGACGAAAAGCGCGATTGCAAGAATTTCAGCCGAGGTATCAGAGACGTGGAGCAATTTCCTCAGATAGGGAAGAAGAGATGCTTCAACTTCGGTGCCACCCACAGCAGCGGACGATATCCCAACCAGGGTGATTCCTAACTGAATAACGGCAAATGTCCTTTCAGGGCGTTCCTTGAGGAGGATAAATATTTTTGCCGAGGCATTACCTTTAGAGGCCATATCCCGTAAAAGAGGCACATTGGCAGAAGCAAATGCCATCTCCATACATGAAAATATGCCATTAAAAAAGACTAATACGATTACTATTATCCATTCCATGGTGTGATTAGTTCGATATCTTTCCACCGCTTGTTCTTAATCGCCTGTTTGGGAGCGTAGTGAGCGTTTCCATGCAGTAAACAGGGGTTTGAAAACAAACGATAACGGTTTATTTCAGGGCAATTTTCAGTCTACTAAAATATTACCATTATTTTAGTAGACAATTCGTAGTATGTAAACATTTTATTAAGAAATCAAGAATGTAAGAGCAGCGTACTTGCTTAAAGAGCTTAATTTCCTGCGCTTTTTTGCTTATCTCCAGCTCATTTTATCGATGATAACAACAATATTTTTATCATGCCTTCATTTGATTTCTGCGATCAGAATTTGTAATCGTTTGTAGACAGACAACCATCTCCCAAAAGACATTTATGACCGACACTCGCTCGAATCATTTCACCTGTGTATCAGAATCAAAAATATACAAATGGGTTATCTGACGTATGAAGGCAATCTGAAGAAATTGTTGTCAAATAATTAACTGCATGTCATTGTAAGGGTACAAAGCCTGCTGCAAAAACAGAGAGAGTTCTCAACAGCACGGTGCAAACTTTCCTAAATCTTAAGGAGGAGAAGGAAATGTTAAAAAAGTTTGGTTGTATTTTTACGGTTGTAGGGGCATTAGTATTTAGTACGGGTGTTGTAAATAGTGCGCTTGTTAGTTCTGCTAGAGCAGAAGACAAGGACACGGACAAGGACAAAGAAGAAAAGTCTGGGAAATTGATGTCTGATGCTGTAACGACGGCATTTGCCGGTACTGTCATGTCAGATGAAGGCAAGGACAAGGACAAGGGAAAAGAAGGAAAACCAGGAGAATTGATGCTTGGTGCTATAAAGACGGCATTCTCTGGCGCCGTTATGACAGAAGATGAAGGCAAGGACAAAGACAAGGACAAAGAAGGAAAGTTGACAGAATTAAAGGTATAGGAATTTCAAACCGGTTTATCCTCCGGCATGTAGAGCGACCAGTCTGGTCGCTCTACAATAAGGGGAGATTTAAGGTCGTTGTCAAAGGCAGCCTATTTAAATGTTAAGGAATTTTAATCACCCCCCATAGTCCCCCCGTAAACGGGGGGGAAACAGGGGGGGAAGTCGCCAAAGGCATAATTCAATCGTAAAAAGTGTTAATTCAACCCTGCAACTGCCTATTTGGATTGCAGGGTTGAAATATTAAGGTTTTGTAGCTGGCGCATCGAAAACAGATAAAGTTCACTTCTGTTTGGAGACAATCTATTTTGCAAGTCTTACCACGCATTTATTTATTGTTCAGTTCTGTTTTGTTCACTCCACCTTCTGCCATCGAAGTGCTCTCTCTTCTCAAGAGTCTGCAATAAATAGCTTGTTAAGACTCCAAATGCTACTGAACGGATAAAAAATAACAATGATTGCATTTCTCGCGTCAGGCAATCCTTTCCATGAGAGCCACAGGAAAGTGGGTGAATATTTCTGACAGATATAGGATGGTTGAGTCTTTGTAACTTGCAGGAGTAACAACTTCTCCGGTAAAAATATTACGGTATTTATTTCTCGTTCCCTCATAGGGTGCGATAATAAACGAATCTTTCCATACGTCTTTGCCTAAAGGTAAGCTATCAGGTTGCTGTATGAGTCTGGTAAAAAATCGTGGGACAACAATGAGCAGCAGAGAATTGGCAGATTTCTTCACAAACGAGCAGACATTCACAGCCTTTTCTCCCACGGCTTCAAGGGGAGAATATTCTCCGCGCTCAAATATTTCTCTATTTGCTCTCCGGTAATTGAGTGCTTTATACATCAGGTAGAGCTTTATCTTCCCATTATCTTTGTTGAGTGCTAATTCTCTGCAAAGTTCAGATGATGCTATTTCTGACTCATTTCTTTTCAATTCATCCAGCATCCTCATTCTCACGTCATAATCAACGGGTCGACGATTGTCAGGGTCGACAAGACTGAAATCCCATAACTCAGTTCCCTGATAGAACTCAGGAATGCCGGGAGAGGTTATCTTAAGCAATGTTTGTGAAAGGGAATTGTACATACCGTAATGGGATATCTTCTTTTGAAATGCAAGAAAATCTTTCAGAAATTTATTCCTCCGTGTATCGTTCAGGATGGCATCGATAAAGCTTTTCAGGATGTTCTCGTAATTTGTATTGGGATTTATCCAGCTTGAGTTGACCTTTGCCTCCCTTAATGCCTTTACCAGGTAATCATTAATCCGTTTCTTAAATATTGCAGGTTCAGTCATTGGTTCGATGGGCCATGCACCGATAAGAGTTTGATAAAGAAGGTATTCTTCATTGGAGTCTGGTACTGTCTGACCTTCAATAACTACGGCATGTCTCTTATTTAACCTTCTCCATCGTGTTAAATGCTCTCTCCATTCGTGAGGAATTTCCGAAAGGACATTAATTCTTGCCCTCACATCTTCACTGCGTTTTGAGTCGTGGGTGGAGGTAGCACTAAGGGTGTGAGGCCAGAACTTGCTTCTTTCTATATTCTGCCCGTGAAAGGCTTCCAGGGGTGTACCAAATCTTTCCGGGCTTCCTCCCACTTCGTTGAGGGAAATGAGGCGGTTGTAAATGTAAAAGGTCGTATCCTCAATTCCTTTTGCCATAATGGGTCCGGTAACCTGCTGGAATTTCATAACAAAATCAAGCCATTCCCTCTGATCGGTTTCTTTAAAATTTTCAGGATACTTCAGTACAAGGACGTCTTTGAGAAAGTCAAAGACAGATTCGCTCATGGCAGGGTTTTTTCTCTTTGCCTTTGATACCGCAATCTCAATATACTTTCGATCCCTTTCCGCTACCTCGTATGGTTTTATATAGGTCCTATACACCGGGAAGAAGGCAATGACTTCCTTTATAGCGTTCGTAAGGCTGTTCAGGGTGAAATCTCTTGTGTTCCGGTTTTTCTCCGATAGGAGATTCAGATAGTGTCCCAGGGTATTGACTTCTCCGGACATAATGACTTCCATAATTAATTTTTTCTTTTCATACACAACGTTCTGGAAATTGAGCCTTGACTTGATGAATCTGGAGTATATATCGTCAAATATTTTTGCATACGTTGTTTCAACAAAGATGCCATTCAGTGAGTTCAGGAAGACATATCCTGTCGTGCCGAAGATAGGCCAGTCTTCTGGCATCTTCTCTCCTTTGATAAAGATTTTTTTCGCCGATAATGTAAAAAGCCTTCATCTGGGGTTCCGTTGACAACAGTTCATGGTATTGTTTTAATATTTCAGGTTCTTTCTCCGTAGCTTCCGTGGCAGATCCTGTAGGATCAAGCCTATGATAAAGAAAACAGTTTTTCTGCAATCTCTGGAAGTATTCCGAAGGGTTATAGAGACCATCGGGATGATCAACCCTCAGCCCGGTAACTTTGTCTTCTCTGATAAGTTTAAAAATCAATGTATGAGTTTCCCTGAAAACAAACGGGTTTTCCATCCGGATTGCTGCAAGATCGTTGATATCGAAGAATCTCCGGTAATTTATCTCCTCGGTAGCAACACTCCACTGTGAGAGCCTGTAGATCTGTTGGTTCAAAAGATTATCAAGAAGATTAAAGCTTTCATGCGTACCTTTTATTCCGTTAAATATCGTTACATTTTCATCAATGAAATCCTTGATTCTCGTATCCGCTTGGCAAAGACTCCGGAGGCGCTTCTTGATAATTTCTTTCTCGCGGTATCGTTCTGTAATCTTTCCCGGGTCTTTTTCGGTAGGTGAGGGTAAATGGTTTAACGCTGTGATAATACTCAAAAGTTCATTTAAATGAGGGTCTTCAGGGGGAAGAAGACTTTTTAATGCATGTCCACGATGCTGTAATATATCGATATATGTCTTTGGTCTGATAGGATATTTATGCTGATAATAAGAAAGAAAAAAAATCGCCATTTTCAAAAACAAGCTGCAATTCCTGTCTTTCCAGAACATTTCCATACTGATCGTCCAAAACAGGGATAAGTACTTTATTCTTCAACTCTATTTTTATTGGCTCCCAGTTTATGTCAAAGTAGTCTGCATAGACAGAACTTGGCCCATTCTCAAGGACATCCATCCACCAGACATTTTCTTTACTGGTAATGCACATATGGTTCGGAACGATGTCAAGGATTTGACCCATGCCATGTTTCCACAGCTCATGTATCATTTCGTGGTATTCTTCTTCTGTACCAATTTCCGGGTTCAATGTGTTGTGATCAACGATGTCATAGCCATGAAGGCTACCTTCTTTTGCCCGGAAATATGGGGAGGCATATATGTCATTAATGCCCAGATCGTAAAGGTATTGAATTATTTTCTTGGCATCTGAAAATGTGAACATATGATTGAATTGCAGCCTGTATGTAGAAACAGGTATTCGGGGGTCAGAAGACATTTTCGTCGTCATGTATGTGTTTACTTATTTCCTTATCAACAGTATAAACGTTCAGATACCACATCTTCTTCTGTTGTTTCTCACGACTATTGGCAAGTGGCATGATAACATGATTATAAATCTGTTTATTAATTGGCCTCCATCAGGTATTTTATCCCTCTCAGGGGTATAATTACCCATTCAGGGCGATTGTTTAATTCGTGCCCCAACTCATAAACAGCCCTTTCTAAGAGATAGGCTCTTAGCATAATGCTAAACTCTTCCTTATCCTTAGGAATAAAAAGGGCATTTCCTGTTGTATCAAGGTAAGACCTTACAAAGACTCCCCCAACATATCTGTACCAGTGGTTTAGCCAGCGTTCAAGTGCCGGAATATCTTCCGGCCTAACGGAAGCATGCTTAAGAAGTGCGGTGTGTGCAGCATAGTGAAATGACCGTATCATACTTGCTACATCCCGTAATGGGGATCTTTTTTAATCTTCTTTCACCCAGTGTTTTTGCGGCCTCTCCGCCGAAGTCAATGATAACAAAATCATTGCCCGTATAAAGTGCCTGTCCCAGGTGGTAATCTCCGTGGATTCTGATCTTCATTGCCAATAGCTTCTTCCTGAAAAGAACTCGAAAACGAGCCATGATCTCTTTATCAAAATTCAGGATCTCGTTGGCTAACTCTTTCAGGTTGTCTGGTAAATTATTCACATTTTTTCTCAGAAGAGAAAAAACCTTTTTTGTGAGAACTTGCATAGATTGATAAAGAGACCTTTGATACGATACAGAAAAAGGTTCAGGCACAAAGTTTTCATCTTCCGTTTCAGATGAAAGTTGCAAATGGAGTTCAGCAGTCCTCTTCCCTAGAAGGGCGACCATTTCCAGATACACACCACCGATTAATTCCTGAAAGAGTGTCGGTATGTCCTGAAAGGCAGCATCAACAAGCGAAGAGGGGACAATGGGTGTTTCCTGAATTTCATCCTTTCTGGCAAGAATTCTGCCAAAGTATCTTCCTATCCAATCGAGGGTATATACCCATGCATCCCCTTCGTTTGGAATAAAGGCTTGCAGCATGCCGATAACTACTGGTTCGTGGCCGTGTCTTCTGTATTCTATCGTTCCTGTAAACGGTGGAACGTGTTGAAAAGAAATTTTCTCGGTAAGAAATCTGCATAGTTCTACTTCAGGATTTATTCCTTCATCAAGACGTCTATAGAGTTTTAAAATGAGTTCTTTACCGTAAAGGACAGACGAATTATTCTGCTCTGTCTTAACAACATGAGATTTCACTGCAACAAGGTCAGTTCGTTTGTATCGTTTGAAATTCTTACCTGTATAGGCGGTAAGCTCTCCATGAAGCCCTGGGATAGTATGTTTTCTGATAAACATCGAAAGAAGATGTTTGCGGAATTCTTCATTACAGATACCGTCATAGATAATGCCCTCCGTATTCTCGTGCTTCACGTGGACAACAACAGCATGAGGGTTTTCGATAACAATACCTTCAGCCTTGTCTCCGGATGAATAAGCAAGCGGAAGCAGATACATGTCCGGTAATCCCGTAGTATAGGTGACTTCCAGTAAGAGAAGCTGTATCTCGCAGCCGCTTTCCTTTACATGGATATTTTCAATAATTTTAACCTCTCGTATTTCTTGAAATTTACCAGCAAAGTACTTACACGTCTGTACATAAGAAGGCAAAATTCCTTTTTCCAAAATGTCTTTCGTTTTTCCGGAAACAATTGTTTTCCAACTGCCATATATCTGAGGAATATTCCTTATCTTTCTAAACCATACGGTTTCTTCCTCTTTTTTCAGAACAAACCAGAAATAATCATAACGTCCAAGGGTTAGTATGTAAGAAACATCCTTTATCTTCGGGAATTTATTTCCGCTAAACATGTCTTCTGGTATATATCCGGAATATTTTGTCAAATCAAGTTCAACGGCCTGAGAGAAGCGCGAAAGATTCGTTACCACAAGAATGACCTCGTCTTTATACCGGCGTATAAATGCAAGCACTTTCGGGTTGTCAGGAAGTAAGAATTCAATGCTTCCCCTTCCAAACGCCTTAAAACGCTTCCTTACGGCAATAACCCGGCGCATCCACCAAAGCAGAGAGGCCTGATTCTTTTCCTGATTCTCAATATTAACAGCCTCGTAATGGTATTCAGGGTCTATAATAACGGGAAGATACAATTTTTGCGGGTTTGCACGGGAAAACCCGGCATTTCTGTCTACATTCCACTGCATAGGCGTCCTTACGCCATTTCTGTCGCCGAGATGATAATTGTCGCCCATTCCAATTTCATCCCCGTAATAAATAATAGGGGTGCCGGGAAGAGAAAAGAGAAGGACGTTCATAATCTCTATCTTTCTCCTGTTATTTCCAAGGAGCGGAGCGAGTCGTCTTCGGATACCGAGGTTTATCCTTGCTACTGGGTCTTTTGCATAAACCCTATACATGTAATCTTTTTCTTCGTCAGTCACCATTTCAAGGGTAAGCTCATCGTGATTTCTTAAAAAAAAACGCCCACTGGCAGGTATCAGATATTGATGGAGTTTGTTCAAGGATGTCCACAATGGGAAACCGGTCTTCCATCCAGATCGCCATAAACAGTCTCGGCATCAGGGGGAAGTGGAATGCCATGTGACATTCATCTCCATTGCCAAAGTAGTTAATTGCATCCTCAGGCCACTGGTTGGCCTCTGCCAAAAGCATTTTATTTTTAAACGAGCTATCTATATGCATACGGAGCGCCTTTAAAAAAGTATGCGTTTCAGACAGGCTTTCACAGTTCGTGCCCTCTCGCTCATAAAGATAAGGAACGGCATCGAGCCGGAAACCATCCACACCCATATCAAGCCAAAAATGAATAATTCTCCAGATTTTTTTTTGAACAAGGGGGTTGTCATAATTCAAATCAGGCTGATGAGAGAAGAAGCGATGCCAGTAATAAGCCTTTGCAACAGGGTCCCACGTCCAGTTCGATAATTCAAAGTCCTTAAAGATAATCCTGGTGTCTTTATACTTTTCCGGCGTATCGCTCCAGACATAAAAGTTTCTCATTGATGAACCGGGTTTTGCCTTCCTTGCAAGCTGGAACCATGGATGCTGGTCAGAGGTGTGATTCAAAACGAGTTCTGTAATAACACGCATACCCCTTTTATGCGCCTCTCTGATGAACTGTTTAAAGTCTCTGAGTAAACCGTAGCCCGGATGGATTCCAAAGTAATTGGAGATGTCGTATCCGTCATCCTTGAGAGGTGAGGGGTAAAAAGGCAACAGCCAGAGCGCTGTAACGCCAAGGCTTTCCAGATAATCAAGCTTTTCTATTAACCCCTGAAAGTCGCCGATTCCATCGGCATTGCTGTCGCAGAATGCCTTTACATGGAGTTCATAAATAATAACATCCTTATACCAGAAAGGATCATCGGGGAGAGAGATTCCCTTGTTAGGCATTGATAAATTTCCTTATGTAACAACACTACTGTCCGGACGTTTGAATAAATATTTGTTGTAAGTATTATAATTCAAGAGAAATACAAGCAAAAAAGGTCGTAATCGATTTGAAATTCAAAGTATACTATAGCCATTCTATTCTTCATAACAAACGGAAAGGAATGGCTCATGAATATAGGAAAAAACTGTTTTCTCACAAGTAATCGATTTTTT
>AYTS01000102.1 GCA_002009475.1 Candidatus Brocadia carolinensis
AAAAACGCTTCAGGGGTAAATCCTATCAGGGGTTTCTGGAATTCATGAAACGGCTTAAATTTAGCCATATGATTGATTCTCCTTGGCTGGGTATCTTCTGGTAAGGAAAAGAATGATACGGTTGGTTTGCTCGGTAAAAGGATCGGCTCAATGAAAAGTTTTAACTGCTCCGTGTGGTTTTGCTCTGAAGATTTCATTTCGCCTTATTATATCACTCAATTTCACCATCGCAACCGATTTACCCTATTTTTTCTGGCTA
This sequence comes from Candidatus Brocadia carolinensis, assembly GCA_002009475.1. Taxonomy (GTDB): domain Bacteria; phylum Planctomycetota; class Brocadiia; order Brocadiales; family Brocadiaceae; genus Brocadia; species Brocadia carolinensis. Next base: position 260 of record AYTS01000102.1, read on the forward strand.
AATGAAGAAAATCGGAATGCCGCATTCTCGGACAACCTGTTCACCGAGAAAGGGCAGTTGGCACGAATAACACGCCATACTCATACACCCCAAAAGGTCGTCTGTACCTCGTAACTCCGTCATACCCCTCACGGGAAATACGCTATCTTTCTACGCATAAGGATTGCTCCATGGTATGCGCATAGGTACAAACTTCTCCGCGAGGAATTAGGCTCGCAGAGATGGTATTTTCAACCACTTAGGTATTCCATACTTCAAGGCACGCCCTCAACTCGCTATTCAAAATTAATTAATTATTTTTGCTCAAATTGTCAAAATATTTTTTATTAGATACTATTTCTCTCTCCTTTGGTGTTCAATAGGGCTGTTAAAATAAAAAACACTTGCAATTTTCCTTGTTTTTGCTAAGCTGATCACATGATAGAAAAAAGCAATTTCCTATCATCTCATGGGAATGTTGCTGGTGATTGGGGCAGGATACCTAGCGCTTTTAAACAGCGATTACAGTACCACCATGGAAAGCGCTGCCACCAATCTTTCAGAACGGTCTGACTAGGATACACGTAGCGACCAGATACTCAATTTTTTAAACCAGTATGACATGGAGTACTTTCTGCAGGGGGGTGGGGACCAAAGACACCTGGTATTGGCACAGTATTGAAAGCAACTATGAATTTCTTGACAACCAGTTTCTGCTGCTGGCATGGTGGGCTGCCTGCCATCCTTATCTATCTTGTTCTGTTAATAAAATCGATGTTTGTAAAAAGCGAAATCCTCCTTTTTCAGGATATTAAAGGCATCAAGCTCATCATCGGCTTATGGATAGTCGCCTGCCTTGGCTTTGCTATCTACGTTACCATCTCCTCCGAGCCATATTATTATTTCATTTCGTTTATGATTGGCCTTAGCGCCTGTCAATGCACGAAAATTTGGGGAGAGCCAGAGGAGGAACTGGAGGAAGCGGCAGCTTAAAAACAAAGTTGGAAAAATGAACCGGCGATTACTGGAAAAACATAGCAGCAAGATATTATTTGCAGCCACCATGTCGGCACTTGTGCTGAGCTTTGCAGGCACTATACTTAATTCACACCTGCTAAAAGAAAAGTTTGGCGACTGGAAATATCTGCAAAGTTTTATCATCCTGGTAAGCTATCTTGTCAACTTTGGCCTCTATTACTCAGGTGGCCGCCTGGTGGCCGCTACCGATAATACACTTAAGATACGCACTTACAAGGGGTACCTGATTTACTTTGCACTTGCAGGGCTTGGAGTTATTATTTTATCGCTACTGGTATGCGGCATATTCTTCCCAAAAGTGTTGAACAAAGACCTTTTTTACCTGGCGCTCACCATGCTGCCATTGTTTATTATCCATCCGCTCGGCTTTTATTTTGAAGCCGTGTACCAAGGCGAAAAAAAATTGCTGGGGCTGTCAGCTTACAGGTTTATTCCGCCCTTCTTATATGTGGTACTGCTTTATGCCTTCCAGTCTTTTTCAGAAGGCAGTATATTTTACAACGCAATACTTTTTTTATGGCACCTCCTTTATTGTATGCATGATGCTTTTAAAAACAGACAGGCCTGTTTTTAAAAAAGCAACCAGCGAATGGAAAGACCTCAAAATGCAGCACAAAACCTTTGGTGTCCAGTTATACTGGGGTGGTTTATGGGGCGTAGGTGTTATATACCTGCTGCCAATTTTAGTGGGGCTGTTCAATATTGACAACAAAGATGTAGGGCATTACAGCCTGGCATTAAGCTTTATCATGCCCTTGTCAATATTACCAAGCATTGCAGGCACTTCCAACTTTAAATCTTACATAAAAGCAAAAACAATACCCAGGCAAAGTTTTAGAAAAGTGGTGGCGGCCTGTTTATTAATGCAGGTGGGATTGCTGTTTTGCATTGATTGGATTATTAAACTATTTTTACCAGAAGAATTTTGGGCTGTTGCCACACCCATTAAGATTGGGTCGTTTGGCGCTATCCTGCATGGCTTTGCAGATTTTGTAAACAAGTTCCTTCTTGCCAAAGGCGAATCAAGGTTCCTGAAAAAAGTGTCTATTGCGGTAGGCGTCACTCAATTGGTTTCAGCCCTTGTTTTGATAAAAATGTATTCGGCTACCGGTGGCATCATTGCTAAATCGCTGGGGTCGTTGGTTCTTTTTGGCTGCCTTTACATTTTTTACCGCCGCAAATACGTTGCAGGTAAATCCGAAGGCCACAAAATTGTGATACATGAAGACAAAGAACTAAATACCGTTTCCGAAGTACCCGTTTCTGAATAACAAAACTTCATTGCTTTAAAACAGGTTGTATGATAACAGAAAAAGGAATGCTCGTTGTAAACAGGGACACTTGCCCTCTTTGCAATTCCGTTGACAGAAAAATTCTCTTCAGCACAAAACACAACAGCCCGGGTTTCATAGATTTTATTAAATATGAAGCCTCACTAGTGTCCGGTTATAAGTTGAACAAGGACAATTGCTTATAAGGAAAGTATGGTTCGCTTTTGTAATCAGAATTTGTAAGTACTTGTAAAATAGGGACTTTCTCAAATAGGGTAATACTCAAAAA
>AYTS01000103.1 GCA_002009475.1 Candidatus Brocadia carolinensis
CCCTGAACGTTTCAAAGGAATTTCACCTAAACCCCCAAGTATGCCTGTGGCTGCCTGGATTAATCAACCAAAACAAATATCGACTCTACCTTTAGAGTCTAAATTATTTAATAAAGTGTCTAATTTCTATTGACATATTCCGGTTCGTCGGTTGGGAGAGTGAGGAGGCAGCAATTGAAGAAGGATATCAGTTCATTTTTGGCAATAAGGGATGCAAGCCACCCTTTGATAGATCGAAGTGGTACAAGGGTCGAGAGGCAGACAGGGTTGAATATAATGAATGTGTCTATCAGCCGATGGGGTGGAAACAGGGGTGTCGTTTTGTTGCCATGCGCATACCAGAAGACGAACCACGAGAAGGAATGTCCGTTCAACTGAAGCTTTTTGAAGAGGACAAGTATATTTAGTGTCTGAATGAAAACGCATTTTTTTTGAAAAGTATTGGGATAGTTTTGGGCTTGCGACAATCTTTCCTTGCCATTTGGTGCTAGACTTTTGCCAGAGGTAAGGCTTTTTCCTCATTTCCTCTGTTTTTTCTTCATTTTAGATCTGTCTGGAGATAGTATCTCCCCTTCCATGCCGTTTTTCCCGGTTTTTTAAGCGGCCTTTCGCAACTTCTTTTCCTTCTTTCGTGCCTTCTCCTGAAGCACGTTTCCCAGCTTGTGTAAATTTGCTGCTATCACTCCCAGCGCACAATACCTCTTAAATGCCTTCAACCCTTTGTCCAGACATCTATCCAAGCCGTGATGTTCCAAACGATTGATGTCCGATTCCACCGCTGAGTGCCTATGCCGTAGCTTTCGAAATGTCTTGCCCGATTCCTCCTCCTGTTCCGCCGGGTTCTTCTTGCCCTTCTTCAGCATGAGTACCTCTGGTATAAACAGACGCAACAACTCCTTGTTCTCTCGTTGGTAAAAACCTTTATCAAAACTGATGCTCTGTCTTGAAAATCTCTTACCCTCTCAATATGCCATCTCCACTCCAAGTATCTGCCTGATAAGCTTATGATGGTTAGCAAAATCATCCAGCCAATCATGATCTGCGTCCAACCCTCATCTCACGGCCGATAGCACGAGGATATGCCACAAATCCATCCCATATCTCCCCGTCTTTTTCTTCCCCTTCTGTATCTTCTCCTCCAATATCCTGAATACCTCCTCGTTCAACTCCGATGTGACATAGATATACTGCAATGCCCTCAAGATCGGTGGTAGCTCATCCCGACTCTTTCATGGCAGTGGTACTCCTGAAATGGGTATGGTACCAGGCTTCAGTTACTGCTCGAATCTCTTTCTCATCTTCTATTGAATGTCCTTTTGCCCTTTTTCCCGTTTCGTTATCAGCGAAACCCTCATTTTCCGCCATAATTTTACCTCTCCGGCTTCAGATATTCAACACTTTTATTCGGCTCTTTTCACCTTCTTTTCCTTGTTTTATCAGCCTTTGGCTGGTTTTAGGTCAAACACTCGTTACCATTGATATTTTACGAGTACAAGAAGTTGATGAATAGTAGTACAAAGAGGGGTAGACCTTTACACAATATCAAAGTTGTTGGGGCACTATAGTATTGCTGTGTAAAAACTTCTTTGTTTGTAAGTTTTTTCATAACCCTATACACCCCTTATCAGGAGGTACGGACTGTTTGTGAGAAAAAGATTGCTTCGCTTCGCTCGCAATGACTATGCACAATATGTCATCAAAGGCATGGCCGGGGTATTTCGAGGGTATTTTCCGAAGAGATCTCCCGCTTTCACAACCGGGAATCGGTTGCAGCTTCGCTGCGCTAGGATTTATACGCGCCTTCTCTTCTGACAACTCTACCCTGTAATCAGAGATATTATCCATGCTCTTTCCGTGTTTAAAAATTATATTTGCATGGTGAATATTTATACCTATTCAATCGATCTCTGCCCATATATTGCATAAAAATTTTAGTATGATGACATATATTGTAGTTTTGTCACTGGAACAGAAATAGCTTATGCAAAATCTTTGTGTAGTGAACTATGTCTTTGTGTGAAACGGAACGGCATTTATTTCCTGCTTTCCCTCTCGTCACAATTTAGTGTTGAGGGTTTGTTTGTTTCCATTCCCCTGAGATAAAGCACCATAAGTTTATAATCTGGTAAAGACGGCCATCATATGAATTCATTAACATACCATTTTGATCTGATATGTCACCTTGTATGGCGCGATTTTAGCCTACGTTATAAACGGTCTGTGTTGGGCATCTTCTGGTCTTTCATACTTCCACTAGCTCAATTGATTGTTTTAACATTTCTTTTCCGGAAAGTCATACCTCTCGACATCGACAACTATCCGGCCTTTGTCTTTAGTGGATTACTGCCGTGGACGTGGTTTAATGCATGTCTTAATTCTTCTGGCATTCTGTTTATTTCAAACCGTGACCTGATTCGTCGGCCAAATTTTACTCCCGCTATTCTCATCATGGTAAATGCATTATCAAACCTGATTAATTATCTCATAGCAATGCCGATACTATTTGCACTTTTAGTTTTATCCGGCAAGACGGTAACGCTGGCGTTACTATACCTTCCCGTTCTGGTACTAATCCAGGGTATCCTGATAGTTGGCCTGGGATTATTTATATCAACATTGAACGTTTTTTTATCGTGATATACAGCCAATTATGGGTGTTGCACTCACGCTCTTGTTTTATATAACGCCAGTATTTTATCAGTCCCAAACGGTCGGTGAAAAATATCGTATCTTATACGAGCTGAACCCGATTGCCGTATTGATTCAAGGCTATCAATCAATTTTTTTTTTACGGGGTAGTTCCACAGTGGAATTTGCTGTTGCTAACGAGTGTTATAAGCGGAGTTATGTGTGTCATCGGTTATCTTATTTATAGACACTATCTTCACGATATTATCGATTGTTTGTAGATGTGTATTCGATACAGATCAGGTATGAGAAGATAAGCAGCGAAGCTTCTTTTATGGGATGTATTGGTGTATAAACTCCAGCGTTGTGATACCCATTCATTCAGGTTTGGGAGTATAGCATGTCGGTAGTTTTATCGGTAGAGTCCGTTTCCAAGAGATATCGCATTCAACAGAATCGCCCATTTACCCTGAAAGAGTCGATAATTCAAAGGCTGACCGGGCGTCATAACAAAGGCAATACTCTATGGGCATTACGTGATGTAAATTTTTCGCTGGAACAGGGTAGATCCTTGGGAATTATTGGCCATAATGGCGCTGGCAAAAGTACTCTCTTGCGTCTGTTGTGTGGACTGGGAAGACCCACAACAGGATCAATTCAACGTAATGGCCACATAAGTGGCGTACTTGAGTTAGGAAGCGGTTTTCAGTCTGAATTGACCGGGCGTGAAAACCTTATGACGGGGGGGCTCTTAAACGGTCTAACTAAACGTCAGGTACTGGCAAAGCAGCCTGAAATTATTGCATTCGCAGAATTAGAAGAATTCATCGATCAGCCGGTCAGAACATACTCCACCGGTATGTATATGCGACTTGCCTTTGCCATAGCAATTCATTTTGATCCCGAGGTACTGATTATTGATGAAGTGCTGGCAGTTGGCGATTCCCGTTTCCAAAAGAAATGCATGGATCGGTTGGCGGACTTTCGGTCTGCCGGTAAAACAACAATACTAACGTCACATGACATGGATCAGATTAGGACTTTTTGCGATGAGGTACTGGTATTGGAAGAAGGGCGCGTGGTAATGCAGGAGAATCCGGAAAGCGCCATTCTGTGTTACAACGATCTTATGCGACAGCGGACAGAGAAACGCGCATCTCAGCTCTCTGGTGAAACAATCCAGACGAAACTTATCGTCAAACAAGGTAGTCGTACGGGAACTCAGGAGGCATCAATCAACAACGTCCGCATCTATGATGAACATGGTAAGCCTGCCAACAATTTTTACAGTGGTGAAAGTCTGACAATCGTGCTTGAATACAGCCTTATCAAGCAATTGCCCGACCTTGCTATTATCCTTGGTGTCTACAGTGACACGAATGTTAAATGCTTCGAAACATATATTTTGTCTGCTTATGCAACTTTTGGTTCTCTGACTGTTCATGGCAATTTTCGTTGTCATCTGCCCGCCATGCCACTTCTGCCGGGACGATATTACATAAACGTTGGACTTTATCCGGTTGATTGGAGCTTCATTTATGATTATCACTGGGATATGCATGCCATGAGTATTTCATCAAAAAAAAAAGGCACCTTCAGATGTTTCTGGCGTAGTCTCTCTGGAGCCGGTGTGGTCTTCTCTTCCTGTTAGTAAAAAAGTCTTCGATAAGAAAGGACAGCAAAAGGAAGTGCGCTGAAATATTATGTTCAAACCAATAAAAATACTGGATATTGAATTAAGTCGTCCGCTTGTGGCTATTGAAAATCTGGGCAATTATGAAATTCTTCAGGCTCTAGTCCGGTTACATGGTACTCCTATTGGGTATGTTAAAGTGCCCGTGGTTAATAATTGTTGTACGGCAGCAGCACTCGGCAAAGCTATTTTGGAAAAGCATAGCAAGGCAATTTTGCATCACCTTTTATATGACAGACTCGCATCGCCATTGAAACAGGACAGATTGCGCATAGAGGACCTTCTTGCCGTTCAACATCCGGTTTACAGCGGTTCTTTGCCATTAGTCACCGTTGCAGTTTGTACCCGTGACCGCACTGACGATCTTGTACGATGCCTGGAATCGTTGAATCGTCTCAATTATCCAAAACTAGATGTGATTGTTGTGGATAACGCATTGGATAATGATGCTACTGAATGTCTTGTGCAAGCAAAGTATCCGAACGTCCGCTATATTCATGAGCCACGACCAGGTCTTAATTGGGCGCGGAACAGAGCCCTTACCGAAGCAAAAGGTGATATTATTGCATACACCGATGACGATGTTGTCGTTGATCCGGGATGGATCAAAGCCATAGCAGAAATATTTTCCCAAAATAACGGAGTAATGGCTGTTACAGGGCTGGTTGTACCATACGAACAAGAAACCGAGGCGCAGGTACTGTTTGAGCTACGCGGCGGTTTTGGCAGAGGATTTAAGAGAAAATGGCATCAGATGGATACAAACGATAATAAATCAGTGGCTTCTCTCTTCGGACTGTCAGGAATGTTTGGTACAGGAGCTAATATGGCTTACCGTCGTAGTTTATTCGACAGGGTTGGCTTCTTTGATCCCGCTCTGGATGTGGGTACGGCTACTCATGGTGGTGGGGACTTGGAAATGTTTTTCCGCGTACTAAAAGAGGGATTTATGTTGGCGTATGAGCCGCGGGCAATAGTGCGACATATACACCGGCGCCAACACAAGCAGTTGCTGACACAGATGGTGTCGTGGGGCACTGGTTTTTATGCCTATCTTGTTCGGAGCGCCCTTCGATATCCTGATGAACGTCTTGCTATATTTCGGCTAGGATTATGGTTTCTACGTTTCCAGATTCAGCGATTATTCAATTCCTTTTTGCAGCCACCCGCTTTCCCGCGAAAATTGTTTTTGCAACAATTGTATGGTTCATTTATAGGGCCCTTTCTTTATTATAAAGCAAGGCGTAATGTTACAAAGATTGTACAAAACTTAGGCTCATCTGCTAAAACAACGATAAACCACAAGCGTAAGCTAAAAGAGAGTTGTGCGCATGATAAAAAAAGTGTTGCGGAACGAACTGTCAATTTAAGTCAACCATTGCGCGCATTAACAGATGTGCTTGAATATACGGAGGTATGTGTTTCTGTTGTATGGCACGGGTACACCCTCGGCATCGTGAATATCACAAATAATTACCAGCCCGTGAGTGTGGTGCGTCTTTGTGATGTTATAGTTGAAAATTTTAATTTTAAGCTGCAGCTAAAAGAGATGCAAGCGCATGATAAGAAAAGTGTTGCGGAACGAACTGTCGATTTAAGCCAACCATTGCACGCATTAACAGATGTGTTTGAACACGCGGAGGTGTGTGTTTCTGTGGTATGGCATGGACGCATCCTCGGTAGTGTGAATATCACAAATAATTGCCAGCCCGTGAGTGTGACGCGTCTTAGCGATGCTATCGTTGAAAATTTTAATTCTAAACTGCGGCTAGCGAGATGCAAGCGCATGATAAGAAAAGTGTTGCGGAACGAACTGTCGATTTAAGCCAACCATTGCACGCATTAACAGATGTGCTTGAATATGCGGAGGTACGTATTTCTGTGGTATGGCATGGACGCATACTCGGCATCGTGAATATCAGAAATAATTACCAGCCCGTGAGTGTGACGCGTCTTAGCGATGCTATAGTTGAAAATCATGATTTTAAGTTGCAGCTAAAAGAGATGCCTGCGCATGATAAAAAAAGTGTTGCGCTACGAACTGTCGATTTGAGTCAACCATTGCACGCATTGGCAGATGTGCTTGAATACACGGAGGTATGTGTTTCTGTTGTATGGAATGGACGCACCCTTGGCAGCGTGAATATCGCAAATAATTATCAGCCAGTGAGTGTGATGCGCCTTTGCGATGCTATAGTTGAAAATCTTAATTTTAAGCTGCTTGAATTAGACGCAGATTTGAGTCAGAATTCCTTGCATGACAGCATACTGGCAGCCATAAAACAACATTACTTTTCCGATATGGATGTACCTAAAGTATCAAAGGTTTCGAAATTAGCAGGGTGATGTTTGAGATGTAGCTACAGGTACATCCTGATCTACATGATGAATATTACTGTTTTTGAGAATGAATAGTAAAAAACAAAAACATATTATTGTTATAGAAGCTTACGAAGGATTCATTGAATATCTTACCGATAAGATGGAAGAGCGGGAGTCTTTGCATGGATTAGGGCTTCCTCTGGATGAGATTGCAGATGCTCTTGATTGCCGAATTACGGTTCTTGGCTGGGATCGCTGGTATCATTATGAACGAAAGGTGACCTGGGTTCCAACGCCGGCAACACGGCCAATATTACTCCCTGATTTCAGCAACCCATCAACGGTTTTTCATTCAACACGAGTAAAACGAATACCAATTCCTACGAGAGATCCGGAGTACTGTCTGCCATTCGATGAAAAAGGCTTAAACCCTCGCTCTTATGGACTGATTAATGATAGTGGTTTATTATTTTTCGCTTCTTATTGTTTGAATAAGGAGCTTCAATATTTTTATCGGAATGATCCTTTCCTGGCCGTCATCCTGCCCATGTGGGGTGGGCTTGGATATGTTTCTCAAATGGCAAGGGCAACAAGTACTGTCAATTCTCTTGACGTACCTTTTGTCGTTGTGGTTACGGATACATCATGTAATCGTCAAGCAGCAAACCAGGAGGGAATGTGGAACAGGCATGCGATCATACGTCGCCAGATGGAAGACGTTTCGCTTGCCTTGGCTGACCTGTCGTTGGTTTTTGGACCGAGAGGGAAGGAAATTGCCGATGCAGGCAGATTGCCAGGTGCCTCTGCTCCGGTTTGTGTGCCTCGTCGTATTGGAGATGCACTACTCGATAAAATTGCTCGTGTATCGGAACAACCCAACGATATTCACAGACCCTTACAGTTTTTCCTCTATGAACCTCAACAGGCTTCATCTGGAGTGCTGACCGCCCTGGACGCCGTCAATCTTTTAGCAAATCAGGGAGTGCGTATTGACCGACCTGTGATCAGCGCCGGACCGTCTATGACCTTCGCTCCTATGAAACCGCGGGAGTTTCCTGAATACTGGTCGTCTCGCGGAGCCATGCGCGAACTTGTACGGGAACAACAATGGAAATGGGGAAAGGATTATCCCCGGCTCGAACAAGTTTTTCCTGTTCGCCTTTACCCCAGCTTCTTCGATCATCTTCCCAATATCTGGGCAGAGCTTGCCCGTGGTTCTTTGGTGCTTCTCTCCCCGGCAGCTGCTGAAGGGTTAGCACCGGGAGAAATTCTTCCCCGGGAGGTTTTGATTCAGGGGGACCCATCACCAGAGAAAGTGGCAGATTGCATGAAAAATATTGTGGGGACAGACATTAAAATACTAGATCAAATTAGGCGGAAATTGTGTTTGCAGGTTACGGAGGCACACCGGGAAAAACGGCGAAGTCTCCTTATCGGAGAAGTCAAGGAAGCCTGGAAGAAATGCTTCTTTCCCGTCCCAAACCACAAGATCTATCACGGATCGCACTGATGTTTCTCGACCGCCGTATGTCTCTTCGATCGCATGTGCAGAATGATAATCAGTCTTCCCCGTCAGTGTTACGACCAGGCGCAGGAAAAGGGACGCTCTCCGTTGTCGTAACGTGCTATGAAATGGGTGACATGGTCAAGGAATCGGTGGAAAGCGTTTGGGCATCAGAGCGTCAGCCTGACGAGGTGTTGCTTATCGATGATGGTTCGTATGGGGAAGAAACCCTTGGGAGAATCAAGGAACTCGAACACTATGCATCTGAAAAAGGACATCCTCTGAAAATTATCCGTCAACGAAATCAGGGGTTGGCTTCGGCCAGAAATACTGGCCTAACGGCAGCAAACGGAGAGTTCATCTCCTTCCTCGACGGTGACGATATCATAAAACCTCAATTTTATCGGATCGCCACGAAAATCCTTGAAGAATATCCACGTTTGGGTGGAGTTGCCGCATGGGCATTAATCTTTGGCGCGGACATTGCCGATGGCTTTTGGAATGCCCCACAACCAGAATTTCCATTCCTGTTCACTGAGAATAGCATAATCGTCCCTTGTTTAACGCGTACAGCACTCTTAAGAAGTCTCGGTGGCTATGACGCACGTCAACGATATAACTATGAAGACTGGGAATTAGGCATTCGAATGCTCGCATCTGGTTGGCCGATTGTTACTATTCCCATGCACCTTTTAAAGTACCGTGTCCGCAGTGATTCTCTCTACCGAAGCATGACCGATATACAGAATCAGGTCATGCGGGAACTTTTATTTAACACCCATCGGGAAACTGCTTCCAAATTTGCCGTTGAAATTGCAATGCAAATAGAGCATCAATGGAAAAAGCTCGTTTATTCTGGCGTAACTTGTGAAGGAAAGACACAGGACAACGGCCATACCGTACCGTTCCGTAGGAAGGTTTCGCGTAGAATCAAAACCTTTTTTCACGCTTATCATTAAACTGAAAAGGTGAAAGTATTTAATGAAACACCTTATCATCTGCCCTGAATATCCTCCTGCACCAATCCCTCCAGGCGGGATTGGTACTTATGTAACCCATATTGCAAAATTACTTGCTGAAAGTGGAGAAACGGTACATGTAATAGGTCAACTTTGTGAGGGTGCTAAGAAAAAAAATTGAAGAGAAGTGCCAGGGAAGGTTAATTATTCACCGCATCTCTGTTGACGCGAGGGAAGTATTTTCAGGCCGCAACGTAATTTCCGCCAGCAGTTCTCCTGTAGTAAAAGGTCTCCTCCAATCGGGCCTTCCTTCCCAATGCTTTTCGTGGCAGGCATGTCTCTTTGCTGAAAACCTTATTGAACAGGAAGGAATTGACATCATTGAAGCGCAGGACTACGAGGCGCCACTCTATTACTTCCAGCTTAGACGTGTTTTAGGAATGGGACCGAAAAGGTGTCCCCCCTGTATTATACATTTGCATTCTCCTACAGAGACTATTGCCCGATATAACGATTGGGATACAAACGACCTCTATTTTCGAACAGCAAAGCGCCTCGAGGACTATAGCATTGGAACAGCCGATGCACTGTTCTGCCCTAGCCGGTTTTTGTCGCATTATGCAGAAGCATATTATGGATTGGCTCATGGTACCATCCGTATTATTCCATTACCACTTGGCGATAACCCTACACTTGAGCGCGAGAAGGATACTTGGGATCATGGAACGATCTGTTACGTGGGACGACTTCAAAGGCTTAAAGGTGTAATAGAATGGATTGATGCAGCCGTTAATATTGCTCTTGAATATCCAACGGTGCGTTTTGAGTTTATTGGTACCAACCTCCTTAGCACTGATGGGATGAGCGGTGCTGAATTTCTGGATCGCCGGATTCCCGAAAAACTGAGGATGGGATTCTCCTTTCGTGGCGAACAGAAGCGTTCTTCTTTACTGCAGTTCCTGGGAAAAGCACGAATAGCTGTCGTTCCATCGCGATGGGAAAATTTCCCCAATACGTGTGTTGAAGCAATGTGTTCGGGTTTACCGGTACTTACAACGCGCCAGGGAGGACAAGCGGAGATGGTCGAGGATGGCCGAACGGGTTGGTTAACCAATAAGCCCGGAAGTGAAGGCCTTGCCGATGCCCTCACGCGTGCGCTTAAGACATCACCTGCAAAAATAGCTGAAATGGGCGCTGAAGCATCGGTGGCTATCCGTAAGCTGTGTGATAACCGGAAAATCGTGGAAAGCCATTTAGATTTCCGTAGTCAGATTGTCCATCAAGGACCAAGCCGTTCTTTTTATTTACCAGTAAATTTGCCGTGGATCAAAAGGCCGCTTTCCGATAACTCAGCACACAGAACCCCACAAAACAAAGCACAACAAGGCCTTGCTATCGTGGTTAACTGCTTCAATAACGGACAATTTCTCGGCGAATGTTTGCAGAGTCTCAAGCAACAGACACGAAAACCTCTTTCTATAGTTATTGTGGATGAAGGATCAACGGAAGAGCAGACGTTTATGGCTCTGAATCAGTCTCTGCGAGAAGGATGGCAAGTCCTTTATAAAAGCAACAGGGCGGTTGTATCGGCTAAGAATGCCGGTATAGAGGCGGTTCTCAAATCGGGACTGAATCCTCTAGGCTTTGCTTTTCTGAGTGCAGAGGTGCGGTTGCACGCTGGTTATGTTGATGCTTGTGAATCGGTTCTTCAAAGATGCCCAAACGTAGGTCTTGTTTCCTGTTGGACGCAGCATTACGGAGCAAATGACAAAATTCGGATCAAACCCTGTCCGGCCTTTCCTTATCAGTGGCTTGCAAATGAAGCAGCTCCCTTTAGTGTGATACGAACAGAGGCGCTCCGTGAAGCTGGTAACTTTCGGCCTGTGAGTCGGGGATATGAGGACTGGGATCTTTTCAACGCTGTGATGGCAGCTGGATGGATCGCCGTAACGATACCGGCCATTATGGGTAGCTACAAGGTTGAGGAAGATTTGATGCAGCGTGAAATGCCTGACTACTCTTACCGGAAGGTGCACCAAGACCTGCTCGAAAGATTTCCAGAGATGATTGTCCGTGATGCCAGGGATATTGTTCTTCTTGCCGCGTCCAACATGGCACAATCTCTGTGTGAAATGAAGCAAGTGATGCTCCGCAATCGGCACGGTATAGTCTTACGGGCTCTCAGGAAGGGAAAAAAGAAAGTACTTCGGCGTGTACCGGTTTGGCTAACCCATGCTATTTCTCGTGTAACAAGATAGCGGGAAATTATCACTATGAACATACATATATCGTCAATAATATGTACCCATAATCGTGCCGCGTATTTAACCAAAGCAATTCAAAGTCTCGTGGACCAACATACACCCAGGGATAATTACGAAATTATCATTGTGGACAACTGTTCCACTGATTCGACCAAAGAAGTGGTAAAAAAATTCTCGGATGTTAACAACATAAGATATATCCATGAATCAACTTTGGGGCTTTCATTTGCGCGGAACACCGGTTGGCGCAATGCAAAAGGGAAATACGTTGCTTATCTTGATGATGATGCCATTGCCTGTCCAGATTGGCTTAACAAGATTTTAGAAGTGTTTGAGACGGTAACGCCGATGCCGGGCTGCGTAGGAGGCAAAACAGAACCTTTATGGGAAGCGCCAAGACCTAAATGGCTATCGGACGACCTTGTAACTGGCCTGACCGCCATAGACTGGTCTGATATACCACATGCTATTACTGATTTAGATCAGCAATGGCTTGTTGGAGCAAATATCGCATTTCCATCAGAGGTACTTCGTCGTATTGGAGGATTTGTCTCTGGTCTTGATCGGATTGGTAAGAATCTACTGTCTGGCGGAGATATATTTCTCGAGAAACAAATCCTGAAGGCTGGATACACCTGTTTCTATCACCCGGAGATTATAGTTGGCCATCTTGTACCAAAATCTCGATTGGATAAACGCTGGTTTGTCAGAAGGTATTACTCACAGGGGTTTTCAGATGCTGTAATGGTGTTGATTGAAGAGTCACCATCACACCTGCGACGACTGGGTATGGCTATCTCAAAGACATTTAGCTTATTACAATCGCCAGGGAAATTGATAAATCTCATATGGTCAGGTAGCGATGCAAGGCGATTCACGGAAAAGTGTTTTACCCTGATTACCGTAGGACATATCGTGGGCTTACTGAATACCCAACATCGACAGGATAGCTAACTATGTATATTAGTATTTTCCGTACCAGGTATCCACATTGGGGCATGCGCTCCGGTATAAATCAATATGCAAAATATCTTAATAGAAATAGCTACGATATAGAAATGCGAGTAGTATCAGATAGTGATGATGATTTCCCTATACACAACACAGTCATACGTAACTGGTTGCGTCGTTTAGTTCAAAAGCACGGTATGCAATGGTATAAGCTCAGTGATTTAGCCGCTGAGATGAAGGTGTTTCGAAATTTCTTGTTCGAGAAGGTGGATGTAATTCATTATCTTGACGGTGAACATACTGCACAGTATTCACCGTGGTTATGTAAACTGCCCCAAAAAATACGGCCCAAAATAGTTGCGACGTATCACCAACCGCCAAAGTTGTTAAATTCACTCATTATTAAAGATGTTGTTTGCAGACTTGATTACATCACGGTTGTATCGCCGGACCAGGAATCTTACTTTAAGGAATTCGTAGAACCTCATAAAATTCAGGTAGTTTTGCACGGTATAGACACTCACTATTTCAAGCCAGGTAATGCTTTGAAGGACAAAGAAAAGTTTAAATGCATAACGGTTGGTCACTGGCTTAGGGATTTCAAGGCTGTGCGTGAGACAGCGGAGAAATTAGCTGTATATAAAAATATAGAATTTCATATTGTATCCTCACAGGTAGCTGAAGTAGGACATTTAGATAATGTTCTTACCTATAGCGGTATTGATGATGATAGGTTATTGAAGCTGTACCAACAATCAGATATCTTGTTTCTGCCTTTGATACAGTCCACAGCGAATAATGCAATCCTTGAAGGAATAGCCTGTGGACTGCCAGTGGTGTCAACTAACTTGCCATCTGTTAGGTCGTATTTACCGGGGAAAGAAGCTGTCCTTATAAAGGATAATGATCCACAACAATTCGCAGATGCGATAGTGCATTTGTTTCATAATCCAGATGATCGTGATGAAATGGTGCATGCAGCTCGTAAAAGGGCTGAAGAATTGGATTGGAGAAACATTACAGCACAATATGAAGGAATCTATTCCAAACTCATGTCTCCCATGGCGAATTTGCTGCCGGACACTGATTCATATAGGAAAGAACAAGTCTGGGTATCTAACATAGCATCATTGAACGATTCCCTTGGGAACGAGCAAGCATGGTCAATCGGAATCTGTACGGGTACATCTCCCTTCTCTTTTGTATCTTCGGAGGTCGTAAAGAATCCCGTTATTACGGGCAAAGACGTGACAGATAGAAACGCATCCTTTGTGGCAGATCCTTTTATGCTAAGGGTAGACAACATCTGGTGCATGTTCTTTGAAGTTATGAACAAAAAGACGAATAAAGGAGAAATAGGACTGGCGATGAGCAACAATGAATGGAATTGGACTTATCAGCAGATTGTGCTTGCTGAACCATTTCATCTATCCTATCCGTATGTTTTTGCATGGATGAATGACTATTATATGATTCCTGAGAGTTATCAGACTGGTTCAGTTCGATTATACAAAGCATCAAAATTCCCTGTCGAATGGTCTTTTGTTGGAACGTTGTTGAGCGGAGGTGTCTTTTTAGATTCTTCTCTATTTTATGTTAATAACCATTGGTGGATGTTTACGGAAACCAATCCAAATCATAAATACGATACGCTTCGCCTTTATTATGCGGATAACCTGATGGGACCATGGCTTGAACACCCAAAAAGTCCTATCATAACGGAGAATGCGCATATTGCCAGACCAGCCGGTAGGGTTGTACTAATCGACGGCGAGTTAGTTCGTTATACTCAGGATTGCTATCCCATGTATGGCACTCAGGTTCGGGCGTTTAAGATAACACATCTGACAACGGCGGATTATCATGAACAGGAGGCGTGTGATAATCCTGTATTAAAACCAAGTGGTATAGGGTGGAACAAATCGGGTATGCATCATATAGACGCTCATCGTATAGATGATGGGCAATGGATAGCTTGCGTAGACGGTTTTGGTAATATTTCATGAGACTTTAATCTAGCCAGCCGGCAGGAAATTAAATGTGTGAGCGTTATGATGGAAAATATGCAATTATTTTGTTCTAAACCGTTTACGTGGTTCGAAGTAATCCAAGGAAACGATATTGGAGAGGTATATGTTTGTTGTCCTGCATGGCTTGATACGCCGATAGGGAACCTCAGGTATCAAACTGTTAATGAGATATGGAATAGTCAAAAAGCGCGAGAGATACGGCACTCGATCCATGATGGGTCATTTAAATATTGCAATCGTTCTCGATGTCCTTTTTTACAAATGGTATTGAAACCAGTTGAACGAATCAAAGATGTTACTGATGTAGAGTTAAAGGCATCAATAGAGAAACAACTGACCGTTTTACCCTACGGACCGCGAGAAATTAACTGTAGTTATGATAGATCGTGCAACTTGTCCTGTCCATCATGCCGTACAGAGGTAATTATTGAAAGGAAAAAAAAGAAGCACATACTGGAAGTACAGAACAAGATTTGTAAAGAGGCACTTAAGGATGCTCAACTGATATATATTACGGGTTCAGGGGATCCTTTCGGTAGCCCTTTTTTTAGAAAATGGTTACAAACAATGAAGAAACGAGATATGCCCCGGCTTGAGAGGTTGCATATCCATACAAATGCGCAGTTATGGACACCAAAAATGTGGAAAACAATACCAGGTGAAATTCAACAAATTGTGAAAACTGCCGAAATATCAATTGACGCAGCAAGCTCAGAAACATATTCCAAGAATCGAAGGGGTGGAAGTTTTGAAAGATTATTAGAAAATCTGAAATTTATCAGCACATTACATGAAAGTATTCCTATGGACTGGGTTGGCATAAGTATGGTAGTTCAGGAAAATAACTTTAGAGAAATGCCTGACTTTGTTCGACTCAGCAAGCGATTTGGTTTCGGTGTGTATTTCAGCAAATTAGTAGACTGGGGAACATTCACAAAAGATGAATTTACCCATCGGGCGGTGCATCTTCCTTCCCATCCAAGATATAAGGAGTTTATTGCTTTACTAAAAGACAAAATTTTTTATGATCCTCTCGTTTGTTTGGGAAATTTGACTGAGATAGTGACCTGCAAAGCCTAAGAAATTGAAGCAAATCCAGTGGAGATCTTATTACTACAAAGACAATAATTATGGAAAACATAAAAATATGATACCCATCATTCCCGAATGCTTTTGCCGGGAATCAAGCCTCGCCACGATGTGATGTGATAATGGCTTACAAATAATAAATGCTTTACTGTAAACTCTGAACAAAAAAGACAGATATGCAGCAAATACTTAATACGGAGTGGTTCTCATGAAGGTATCTATCATTATACCTGCTCACAACGCGGCTGGCACGCTCGCGGAGACACTTGAGTCTGTTGTTAAACAAACCTTCCGGAATTGGGAGGCAATCGTTGTAGACAATGGTTCAAATGATGGAACGCATGCGGTTGCTACAGTTTTTGCTGAAAAAGATCCTAGGGTACGGATTGTAAGTGAATTGCAAAAGGGTGTATGCGTTGCACGCAACACAGGTATCAAAATGGCACGGTTCGACTGGTTGCTCTTTCTTGACGCAGATGATTGGCTCTTGCCACATCATCTGGAACGGATGACGAATGTGCTTGCAGCAAACCCTAATCTTGGTGGTGTACATTGTGGCTGGATCCATATTGCTCCTGATGGAAGTCAATTATGTGATGGTTTTTGCAAGGAGGAAGGAGACCTGTTTAATTTATTTGCGAGTACCTGTCTCTTTGCGATTCATGCCTGTATTATCCGTCGATCGATCGTTACATCACTCGGGGGCTTTGATACGTCACTCGTCACTTGTGAGGACTGGGATCTCTGGCAACGGATAGCCCGTACAGGTGTTCGTTTTGGCGCAGTTCACGAAGCGCTCTCATTCTACCGTATGCGACATGGTTCAGCTTCGAGGGATGGTTTTCAGCTATTTATTGACGGTCTTCGAGTAATCGAGAGAGGACATTCGCCCGATTCACGTGTGTCTAATCCGTGGCTGGAAAATGCGAATGGCCTGCCGGCAACGCAACTTCCAACTGCTATGTTCAATTATATGTGCTGGTGTGCTGGTCTCTTCATTGGAATTGGTAAGGACGCCAGACCATTGCTCAATACAATCACCAATGTTCATGACGCAATACTTGATCCGGAAGGCATTGCTAATAATATCTTCCATTCTGCGTTAATCCATGCGTGTCAAACAAAAAATAGCTGCGACAAGTTTTGGCCGGGCATTGAGCCATCCGTTAATGAATTTTTATTTGCTCTCGAGAAACAGTCACAGGCAATTGGGCTGGCTTATCGTACAACATCTGCAATATCTGCACTACAACGCTTGCCTTCTAATAATTCGCATCCTCCATACACGATACATGTTGAAATTACAAAGCCTATTCATGATATTATAACGCCGGAGAATGTAGAGAGGGTTAATTGCAATATCGAACTCGAGGGAACACCTCTTGGAAGCATAGTGCTGTCTGTTTATGATACAGTGCTTCCACGTTATATATTGACAGATGCCATTGCGGAAAGATTTGCATGGCAAATTCTGGGTAGACACTTTGAACATTCGGTATATCCGGGTTTAAATATCATACGGGAAAAAAATGGTTTTTCGATTTGGAGAAAGAACCGGCATTTAGCAAAAATTACTACCACCGAGGATGCTCAAACGATTAAGCAAAAAATGCACGACGAAATTGGCTGGATAGTGTTCTTGCAAGAAATTTGTGGGTGTCATAACGGGACATTCGAAAGTTTCTATGCTATTAGTTGGAAGGAGTTTTTTAAAGCAGCGGGCTGGAAAGTGTTTTTACAGGAATTTATTAAAAGCAAGATTACGACAATAAGGTGTTTTCTTGCTAAAGTGAAAAACAGAAAACACATCATGGCTGATGGTGATCTTACCTTTGATATTAGTGATGCATTTATGGGTATAAAGGTTTTAAGCAAAAAATTAGAGGTACTGATAACAGTAGGTGGAATGCCAATTGGTGTGGTAACTATACCTGTTAAGCGAAATGTTGTGAGTGCTCTTGAGCTACGTTATGCGATTGTAAAAGCGAGTGGTTATGAATTATGCCGTGTTGCCGTTCGTGAAGGGTTGCTTGGCAAATCATTAATAGATAAACCATTATCACTTCGGGGACGTCTGAAAGCTGCAAAGGTATCTTTGCTACAAGGTGATAAAGACACCTCATTTTCGAAAACAGATGCAGAGGTTAAGTTTCCGCCAGAAATGGATCGAGTCCTCAATTCCATAGTATATCCAAAAGAGGCATGCATAATGCTTGGACGTCGCTTTCCTAAAGAGATTGGAACCAGCGCTTCACGACGTGCAATGCTTCCGCCTTCCCTTTCCCGCGAGCTTATAAATGCCGCTCGGGTTACCGGCGAACCTGTAATTACATCTCTAGCGCAGGATGAACAGCCAAAGCATATAATTTACACGCCGGAAATGGTTTGTTGTCCGTTACAGGAAAAACAATCGTCTACCACGGCAGAAGATAATAATACAACAACTCAAGAAGACCCTTTAGTATCGAGTAGCCAGGATTATTTTAATAATTTTTTTGCAGAAAAAGAAGATCCATGGAATTACACCAGTGTCTATGAGCAGAAGAAGTATGAACAAACACTGACAATGCTTCCGCAGCATCGAATGAGAAACGCTTTGGAGGTTGCCTGTGCTGAAGGTCATTTTACGATACAACTTGCACCTCGTGTTGATAGCCTTATTGCTGCTGATATTTCACAGATAGCAGTTGATCGTGCTGCAAAGCGTTGCAAGGATATAAAGAATATCCGATTCCAGCAGCTTGATCTCGTGCACGAACCACTTCCGGGAATCTTTGAGTTAATTGTTTGCAGTGAGATGCTTTATTATGTTGGCGAATATGATACCCTGGAAATTGTAGCGCACAAATTTGTAGAAGCTCTTCAGCCTGGGGGATACCTCTTAATGGCACATGCAAATGTCACTGCAGACGATCCCGATCACACTGGTTTTGATTGGGAAGTTCCCTTTGGAATTGAGACCATCAGAAAAACATTTTTAGGAATCCGTGGTGTCCGGCTGGTAAAGGAAATTAGAACACCGCTGTACCGTATTCAGCTTTTCCAAAAATACACTCGTATGCGCGGGCTATTTTGTCACAATACACCTGAAATTATTAATTTAAAGTATCAACCAACACCAATTGAGTCAAATGTTGCAGCATATGTGAGGTGGCGTAGTGGTGGCCATCCACATAGCAGTATTGACGAGAATGCGGTTACTCGTCGGCTGCCGATTCTTATGTATCACCGCGTGGCCCCAACTGGTTCGGCATCAACAGCCCGATATCGTATAACTCCTGAACAATTTGAAGAACAGCTTTGTTACTTGCGGAATGAAGGATATTACAGTATTAATCTTGAGGACTGGTATTTTGCAATGGGAAGAAAAATGCCGTTGCCTGGGAAAGCGGTGATACTTACATTTGACGATGGGTACCTTGATTTCAAGACATACGCCTGGCAGCTTTTGAAACAATATGGTTTTCTGGCTACTGTTTATCTTGTGACGGATAATGTTGGAAAATCAAATAGTTGGGATAGTGCGTATGGAGAGGAACTGCCACTGCTAGGATGGGAAGATATCCGACAACTTCAGAATGAAGGAGTTGAATTCGGTTCTCATACTGCAAGGCATCCTTATCTTACTTCGCTTTCTTCTGCAGAGATTGTTCGTGAAGGCTCCCGTTCCAGATTAACGCTGGGACAAGAACTCGGACGAGCAATAAAAACTTTTGCATATCCTTATGGTGATGTTGATGAAGTCGTTCAACACCTTATCGGGGCATGCGGTTATACTTTTGGATTATCTTGCAATCATGATTTGTGTAGTTTTTATGATAATCTCCTTCTGCTACCTCGCATCGAGGTTATGGGTTCAGATAGTATACAAAATTTTATTGAGAAAATGCATGTCAAATAAGCTGGAAACGGTTCGATTAGGATGAAACAGCGACCGGCAAGATTTCTCTTTTTGATAGGGTGCTTTACGAGAGGAATTCGAACAGTGAATTGATGGGCAGTTTAAATTCATGGAAGGTTATGGGTACTCAATCCTTTGCTCCTGTTATTGGTTGACCAACAGAGTTATAAGTGCAATTCATAGCAGAAGTAGGAACGAGTCAGGCACAAAGCAGTAATTTTGAATATGTCGACGCTACTGATGACTCAAAATATTTTAATAAAGGTTTGTTTATGTTACGGTCTTTATATTACCTCTATCGACATCGTGAGAATATCTGGAAGTCACGTATTGAGCTTGAGGAAATCCAGAATGAAAAACTCAGGATGCTCGTAAAGCATGCTTACCAGAATGTAAAATTCTACCGTGAGGTATTTGATAAAAGAGGAATAAAGCCTGAAGATATAAAAACAGCAGGAGATATTACAAAATTACCCATTGTTAAAAAGACGGATATCCAGCATAGGGCAGCGGATTTTATAGCAAAAAACTATGACATAAGGAAATGCAAAAAAAACTTGTACTTCAGGTTCTACCGGATTACCGCTTACCGTGTACATTGACCCCAGGGGTGAATTTCTTGATAAGGCAGTAAATCTCCGAGCGATGATGGAAAATGGTATGAAGTTTACCGACAGATTCATGGAGATAACAAATCCTGAGAATTTTGCCAAGAAGACATGGTATCAAATGGCGAGGATATTCAGAAAGGAACGTCTTTCGGTATACGATTCAGTAGAGACAAATGTAAATAAATTTATTGAATATGCACCTGATATCTTTATTGGGTATCCATCGATATTTATTCTAATGGCAAACTATATTACTCAAAATAACTTGAAAATAAAACCTCCCAAAAAGATATTTACAACCGCAGAAGTATTATTTGACGCGGATCGCGCCAAAATTAAGATTACTTTTGATTGTGATGTTATAGATATGTACGGATGCACCGAATTGCGGCGGTTGGCATGGGAATGTTCAATGCACGAAGGATATCATACAGACATTGACTGTGCGGTGGTAGAGATCGTGAAAGATGATATCCTCGATACGGAAGATGGCAATGTAGTTGTTACCGGCTTACACAACTATGCTATGCCACTTATACGTTATCAGACTGGGGACATTGCAAGGACATCTCAACATGCATGCTCATGCGGAAGAGGTTTCCCACTGATTAAACATATAAAAGGCAGAACGGATGATATGGTTATGCTACCAAGCGGCAAAATTATCTCTCCCAGATGCATAAATATCTTGGATTATATTGAAGGTATTGACAGGTATAGGATTATTCAGGAGGAAAAGGGACAGTTTCTTGTGCAAATTGAGAGAAGCAAGCAATTCTCTGAAAAGACAGGTGATACGATAAGAGAGCAGATACGAAAGGGGTGTTTAAATGAGGATGTGACTATTAAAATAAAAGAAGTAAAAAATATACCGCAGGAAAAATCAGGGAAAACAAGGACGGTGATTTCTAAAATAGGTAAAATAGAAAGATAGCTTGAAAAACGGTGTTTATGAATATCAGAGTAGTTGAGAATGATGCGGGGTTTTTATCTCTCAAGGGTGCTTGGGCAAGACTGGCAGAAGATCATGTGCCATTTCAAAAATTCGATTGGGTTTACAGATGGTGGAAATATTTTAAGGAAGACAACAATCTCAAAATTCTTGTGGCAGAAGAAAATAATGAGATTGTTGGCATAGCTCCTTTATATATCAAAAATGTGCAGATATTTAAACATCTTACTATCAAAAAAGTAAGCTTTCTGGCTGAAGATATTTCTCTTTATCTTGATTTTATGATTCAACAAAACAAAGACAGGGAATCCTGTTTTCAGACATTATTCAACTATATTTTACATACTCTTTCTTTTGATATATTAGAATTAAACGATATTAACTCTCATTTTTCAAATTTTGATTTATGGCAAAAATACGTAAATTCAAAAAATTTAAACCTTACGGTTTTTTACAAATGCCCAAAGATACAGCTTTTTAAATACAAATCGTATAAAGACTATTTTGATCAATTAAGTAGGAAAGAAAAGTTAAGCTTGAAGGCGGCACAGAACAAGATAAAAAAGAACAATGTCATAGTTGAGTATCTTTTCAAAAAAAGATGTAAAAGGAGAGGATATTGAGACGGCCGCAAATATCCATATAAAAAGGCAACAAATCCTGTATGAAAAAGGTCAAAAAGGAAGATTCAGCCATTTTACAAACGAGCTAAAGGCCAATTTTATTAGGGATTATTTTTGTTTCGGGGAGACGGATTCAAAGATGTTTGTTAGTATGAAATGCGATGGCGTAGTTATCTCATATATTTTAGTGTTACTGAATAAAAACACCTTATTCCATTGGAATAGCGCATTCGATAGTAATTATAAAATGTATACACCGACAAAATTGTTATCACATGAGCTAATTAAATATGCCTTTGAGAACAACTACGAATATCTTGACTTTGGCAGAGGAAACGACCTGTATAAACTTAAATGGACCGATGATCTATCCTTGAATTATAATTTATTTCTTAAAAAATCTTTTAATGGAAAATTTGTGTGTTTATGTGAAAAGAGTATGCCAGAATTTCTTAAGCCTACGAAATTTAAACTTAAAAATATCCAGACATCGCTTAATTCAATTTAATCTTTAATATCTTTATTCTTCGATGCGTTTAATTTTGGAGCAATGAGGTCTACTCCAAACGGCAGGTTGTAAAGTATCCATTTGACGAATGTTTTTAGCTTGGGGTATGCGATAAGTCCCCTGTAAAACCAATAACGAACACCGCTTGTTCCTTCCGCTTTTAAGCTTGTCCCGACTATAAAGCTGTAACGACTTATGTATTTTTTTATAGCATGATGTTCGGTTTTTGTGAGTCTCTTTTCAGATTGCAGGCGTTCCTGTATTTTTACTATAGTCTTATAGTGATACGATTGATGGGCAGTTTTGATTGACAGGTTTATTGATGAAGGTTCATTACGTCTGAATTTTTTTATTAATGGTGATCCATATATGCACCACGGTCCTTCTAATGATACTCTATAAAAAAGGTCGGTGTCTTCGTGGAGCGATATTTCCTCGTCAAATAATCTGGCGTTTAAGAGTGCCGATTTCTTTGCAACTACAGTAGATGGGAATGCGAATGTATACTGAAGCAAATAAATAAGGGGGCGTTCTACAAGCCGGAATTTGCCAATTATTTTATCAAATCCTATTTTATGATAATAATCTATTTCGCCCTGTTGAGGGTTGATTAATAACATGTTTGCAACGTGAAGGCAAACATGTGGATAGTTTTGAGCTTGTTGCATTTGAATTTCAAGTTTGTCAGGCAACCATTCATCATCAGAGTCGAGAAAGGCAATCCATTTACCCTTTGCCTCCTCTATCCCAGCATTTCGTGCAGAGCTTACTCCATTATTATCCTGATACAAATAACGAATCCGGTCTCTGTACGGCTCTAAAACGTCACGTGTTCCATCAGTAGAACCGTCATCCACGACAACGATTTCGCAATCCTGATAAGACTGAGCCAGCACGCTTTCAATAGCCAAAGTAACATAAGACGCGCGGTTGTATGTAGGGATAACCACACTCACTTGTACGTTCTTGGAGTGCATAATACTCTCTTAAAATGTATGATACTTACAAAATCGCTCGTAATTATAATTCCTTCACTATTCCGAAAACATCGCTTTCTCTGTTTTTGCTTCGCGCTGTTTTCTATTTATTTTACTTTTTATATACTTTATTTAAAATAGTGCAGGCATGCCTGTTTTGCCTTATAAAGGCTGATGTCAGCCCTCTTTATCATACCTTCCGGTACTCATCCCCATCGTTTTCACTGAAACTACAGACTCCTGCACTGATGGTAATCGTCTGATAGATTTGCTCGTATTAACGCCTCCGTTCGTTCGCTTATAGATTTTCCAATGATCTTCCCATGCCTTTTGATAACCTGGAAATAGACCTTTTTAAGGCCTGATTGTGTTATGGTTCGTATATTATGGTATTAGATAGCGGAGGTCAAGAAATATTAGCAAAATTTTTGCTAAACTTTTGGAATCCCTGCTCGTTGTTATGATGAAAATGGTATCCGGACGATAAGGGTTCATTCCGCACACAATCTAACGTTTGTAAAAAGATAAATTTTCCTTATAATAATTGCCTATGAAAAAAACCGATTCTTCAGGAAACACCTATGTCAGGCTCCTTGGTTATCTCAGGCCATATTGGTATAAATCAGCAATTATCCTCATCCTTTCGGCAATGAGTGCTTACCTTGCTGTTTTGCCAACCCAAATCTTAGGCATTGCAGTGGACGAAATCAAAATAGCTGATACCTTTATCAAAACACCGCACAATACTTCATCTGCGGAAAAACTATCCGACAAAACCAACCTTTCCGGACAAAAGAACCCCATCCCGCTTTCAAAGCCTTTGCTCCATGCATCTCATTACGTTCATAAGCATTGGTTTGAAAGATATAATTCCACCATCGTTACCCTCGTCTTTCTCGCCGCAAGTTTCATCGTAATACACGTCTTTCACAGTGGCCTTACGCTGACCCATGGATTCCTTACCTCAGAACTCGGACAAAGGCTCATTTATGATATGCGGAATCAGCTCTATGAACATATTCAACGATTTCCCTTAAAATATTTTGAAAATACCAAGACCGGCGACATTATGAGCCGTCTCATGAATGACGTGAATTCACTGGAACAGGCAATTGTGGGGCCGGTCATCAGCTTTATTACCGATATGTTTAAATTTGGATGGATACTCTATTTTTGTTTAAAACTTGACTGGCAACTCACCAGTATTGCCCTGGCTGTTTGTCCCTTTATCTCTCTGTGCACCTATAATTTTGGGAAAAGGATCAGAAAGGTCTTTCGCTCTCTCAGGGACAAAACGGCTGAACTCAACTCCCTGATTCAGGATAATATTTCAGGTATCCGCGTCATTGCCGGATTTGCAAAAGAGGCTGAAGAAATGGAACGCTTCCGGATGAGAAATTATGAAAACTACCATCTCTATGTGCGTATCTTAAAACTCGTTTCTGCCCTACGACCCCTGGTAGACCTGATCACCGAAACGGGCGCAGTCGTTGTTATCTGTCTGGGCGGATATAAGGTGCTTCAGGGACAACTCTCCGCAGGCACGTTTGTTATCTTCTTCCCTTATCTCCAGATGATGTACAGCCCGATTACCAGTCTGACCCGTTTTTACAACCAGGTGCAGCGCGCCATCGCGTCCACCGAGCGTATCTTTGAGGTATTGGATACCCCGTGCGACTTGAAAGATGCCCCCTCTGCTATTGATTTACCGCCCGTTCGGGGTATTGTGGAATTCAGGCACGTTCACTTTACGTATAGCCAGGATATCGAAGTCCTTGCAGACATCAATCTCATTGCACGTCCGGGTCAGATGATTGCCTTTGTCGGTCCCAGCGGGAGCGGTAAGACTACCCTTACAAAGCTTATTCCCCGATTTTACGATCCCACAAAAGGGAATATTTTTATCGATGGTTATAACATAAAAGACGTCAAACTCCTGTCTCTGCGTAAACAAATGGCCATGGTGCTCCAGGAGCCTTTTCTGTTTAATGACACCGTAAAGGCAAACATCTCCTATGCCCGGTCTGATGCAATGGACAACGAAATTGAAGCGGCTGCCCGCACCGCCAATGCGCATGATTTTATTTGTGAGCTACCGAAACAATATGATTCCTTAATTGGTGAACGCGGGGTAAAACTTTCCGGAGGGCAGAAACAACGCATTGCCATTGCCCGCGCCATCCTCGCCAATCCCCGTATCCTTATCCTTGACGAGGCCACCGCATCGGTTGATACGGAGACCGAACAACTCATTCAGAATGCCATTTACCGCCTCGTAAAAAACCGGACAACGTTCGTCATTGCCCACCGGTTATCGACCATATTACATGCCGATCTGATTGTTGTGCTAGAGAAGGGGCGGATCGTTGAAACGGGACTCCATCACGAACTCCTTTCACAGGGAGGGCTCTACCAAAAACTCTTTGAGATGCAGTTCAATACTCAGGAAAAGATGAAATGCGAAGAGGCTGAAGCAGGGATAGAAAAAGCAGAGGCCACCATAATACAAGAACCCGCTATCGACTTGAGCGTGGCACCTCCGCACCCAAAGTGGTCATAAAACATACAGGTTTATCGATCCCTGCGGCACGGATCGCATCTTTTACCGCTTTTTGTAAGAGTGTTTCTTTAATCCAATGAACATACGCTTCTTCTGTTCTCATGCTATAGTGCTTTATCCAAATTGCATCACGCACCTGATCCGGTAATTTTGGTTTTGGTATAGGAGTTCCTTTCCGTTATGGAAAAAATAAAAAGTATTGCACTATTTTGGTAATGTAAGTTGAACGAAACCGCTTTGCGGTAGCATTTCATAGAGTAGAGATTCGATAGTTTGTTCTTTGAAATGGGAAGAATTATTTATCAGATTTACCGGGATCGATCCCCGGATATGCCCGTGTTGTGAAAAAGGCACGATGGTGAGGATGGAAACATTACTCCCCCTCATTCATTCACCTCCCGGGAAGGGGTAATTTCTGTCTTGATTTATTCCCTGGGGAAGTGTATGTTTACCATACAAGGAGGAGAAGTACGCCCTTTTTGAGCAAATACTTGAAAGAATACCTGAATTTTCAAAATATCTCAGGAAAAATATGATGTTTTCGAAGGCATTATTGACAAATATCAACTACACAAGTAACAAAAACAGTATTTTAGATAGAAGCCGTATGATTGAATCCCCATAGGGTTGGGGGCAGCGGCTTCGTTCAACGGTATTTTATATGCCCTTCAGGAAGGAGAAGAGATTTTATGAAACTGAAAGTAGTTGTTCACGAAGCGGAAGAAGGAGGGTACTGGGCCGAAGTTCCTTCTCTTCCAGGCTGTGCGACGCAGGGAGAGACGTTCGAAGAACTTCTTGGCAACATATACGAGGCAGTCGAAGGCTGCTTGTCGGTGGATATAAAGGACATAGAGATAACGGAAAAGGATAAAGTTCTGGAGATCGCTGTGTGAAGGCCCTTTCAGGGAAGGACTTCGCAAAGCTGCTTGAGAAGAAGGGCTGGGGTATTCCGGGGACACCATACTTAATTATTGGCTTTGTTATTAAAAAGGTTAAGATGTGTGCATGTCCAGAATTGCTCGTGTGGTCGTACCGGAAGTACCACATCATATTACGCAGCGAGGGAATCGCCGTTTGCAGACATTCTTCTGCGACGAGGATTATGAGGCATACATAGACTTGATGTCCCAGTGGTGTACGTGCTTGAACATTGAAGTATGGGCCTATTGCTTGATGCCAAACCATGTCCACCTGATTGCGGTTCCACCTTCTGAAAAGGCGCTTAGTCAGGCGATTGGCGAAGCGCATCGGCGTTACACGCGTCGAGTAAACTTCCGGGAAGGTTGGCGAGGGCACCTATGGCAAGGACGTTTTGCCTCCTTCCCCATGGACAATACCCATCTGTACATAGCCGCACGCTATGTTGAACTGAATCCCGTAAGGGCGAAGTTGGTTAAGAAACCACAGGAGTACCGATGGAGTAGTGCACATGCACATCTTGCAGGGCAAGATGACCGGCTTGTGCATGTAGCTCCGTTGCTTGAGATGTTTGGCGAGTGGGATGAATTCCTTTCAAGATGTCTATCGGATGAGGAAGTCGAAAAGTTTCGATGTCACGAGCGAACCGGGAGACCACTGGGCACTGAAAGTTTTTTAGCCAGGCTTGAAAATGTACTGGGAAGAATACTTCATAAGAAGAAATCCGGCCCAAAGGTAACTCAAAAGAAAAATAGGTATCTCTAAAATTAAGTATGGTGTCCCCGGAATTGTATGCGGAATTGTAGTGATTAAAAAGGAACGAATGGGACAGATGAGAATTTAAATAGCCGCCGGGAGAAGCAAAAACAGGAGGTGGAGGGAAATCTCCGTTTTCCCCTTGACTTTATTTATCATGGATGTCCCCAATTACTATTTAACATTACTTTGTTAAAAAATTAAGCGGCGCATTTTTTCTTCAGTCGTTTCGATTTAATTTTGAAATAGCCATTGGCAAGTTTTTCGTTCTTTGATAAGGCATTGGTAGAGGCGAATTCGAGCATGGCATTGATAGCCTGTTTGATTCCGTTGAAGGTAGTAGGTTTTGTTTCAAGGATTTTCGTAAGATAGGCGTTTTGTTTGATCCAGTAGGTGAGAGTCCATGCAACAAGACAGAGGTTCCAGTACCGCTCAATCTTGTTGATATGTCTGACCTGGTAGTGATCAAGGTAAAAGGTATCCTT
>AYTS01000104.1 GCA_002009475.1 Candidatus Brocadia carolinensis
AAACCAGATGAGCTCGTGACCCTCATCAAAAAACATTACCGGGATAAAATCAAATTCGTGAAATTCAAAACTCCGGATGGCTCTGAAGTTTCCCATAAAACCTATTCGTTCGAGGCAAAGCTGAATGCTTGTGATGTGCCCCTCCAACTGGTAGTCATTTTGGGCAAGTGGAATAAGGATGACGACAACCACTATCATATCCTTATTACCAACGACCTCCGTGCCTCTGCCAAAATGGTAATTACCAACTACCTGCTCCGGTGGGGCATTGAACACTGCTTCAAGGAATTAAAGGATACCTTTTACCTTGATCACTACCAGGTCAGACATATCAACAAGATTGAGCGGTACTGGAACCTCTGTCTTGTTGCATGGACTCTCACCTACTGGATCAAACAAAACGCCTATCTTACGAAAATCCTTGAAACGAAACCTACCACCTTCAACGGAACCAAACAGGCTATCAATGCCATGCTCGAATTCGCCTCTACCAATGCCTTATCAAAGAACGAAAAAACTTGCCAATGGCTATTTCTAAATTAAATCAAAACGACTGAAGAAAAAAATGTGCAGCTTAATTTTTTAACAAAGTAATGATCGATAACAAGATATCCTGGATTACCACCAACCGATACGACCTCTCGGCAGAAGAAATAAGACGGTGTCAATAAATAAAGGTATCAACTGTGATTGCCCCTTGCGGGATAAATCGCGTAATTTTAGTCACCATGAAACGTGTTCCTTTTTAGATTCACTCGCTTGATTTCCTCATCTGTTACCTTCCATCCGATCGGGTATCTCCGACGATCGAGACGGCAGATAACGCGGAGCCCGATAGCAGTCGTTGTCCGAGAAATCAGATTTACCATCGTTTCATAATCCCGAAGTGGCTCGCCACGCCAATTCGATGAGATGAACGAGAACAACCTATGCTCTACCGTGTTCCATTTGCTGGTATCAGGCGGAAAGTGACATACAGAA
Source organism: Candidatus Brocadia carolinensis (assembly GCA_002009475.1). GTDB lineage: Bacteria > Planctomycetota > Brocadiia > Brocadiales > Brocadiaceae > Brocadia > Brocadia carolinensis. Next base: position 982 of record AYTS01000104.1, read on the forward strand.
AGAGAAAGACCTGTTTCATCCGCGAACTTCTGCAACTCCAATTTCCAAAGCCGCAGACGTGAGCCGTTGCTACCTTCGCCATCCGCCGGGATGAGCAGCATCCGCGCATCTGATTACAAAGCTCGGCCCTCGTGACGTCACCGCCTTCGTATTGATGTGACCGCACATGCCCCCGTATCACGATCTGTTCCTACGTTGACAAATCCACGATTACGTGCGAGGTCGTAAACACCATAGTATATGCGCGGGAAACTTCAGGCGAAGCGAAATCGTACCCATTTACTTTGGCTGGCTTCTTAGAGGGCAGCCACGGCTTACCGCTATTTTTGTAGCTTCCCAGCAATTCTTTTTTTTCGTGTCCATCGATAGTACCGGTCGCCCGCCTGATAGAGCCCGCTTCACCTCTGCATTGATATGGCGGAATTGCACGTCTCTATCGGGATGATCCTCACCTTCCTCGGTCTTACGATTGCTTTGCAGGCTGCAATTCTGATCCCGCAGTAACTGCGCTACCCTCTCGTGACTGACCGGATGTTTCTTCCTCGTCAACTGCTCTGCCAGGGTGCGAGTGCTCTTGCATATCCACCACAAGAGGGATTCGGGATCACCACATGTTTCTGGCTCAATCAATTCGACCCATGAGACAAGCAGCTTGGTGTCGCACACGGTGATTTTCTTGCGACCCGCGTCTGCTCGGCGAATGCGTCCATGCCTCGTATCACCGGCTGATATTTCACGCATCCCTTTTGCTATGGCCTTACGTGAAAGGCCTCAGGCGCGACGGACCGTGGAAACATCTCCGTACCCTAATGAACAGGCTTCGCTTGCGGCCATGAGGTGACGACTGCGCTCATCAAGTAGTGCCCGCACGTCTGAAAACTTTCGCCGAAGTGAAACAGCCTCGCTCTTCATGCGAAAAGGATAGCATTCTTTCAATCAAGTTGCTACCTTTATTTATTGGCACTGCCTAACCACCATCTATAACTCTGATGATACATTGAACTCTTCTTCGACTGGTGGAAACACCTTCTCTAAGTCTATCACTTTATTGCAAGAATCAAACGCGGATTACTGGCACAAATACTGGGAGGTCTCATCACCTATCCCCTTTTTGTAATCTATTGTCACGATCATTACCAAAAAAAAGTCAGTATTAAAAGGATTCGAGAGTTGCGTAACAAAATACAAAACGAAGCCCGCAAACTTAAAAATGGCCAATCAACTCCCTTCTGTCAACAGTCGGGTCTCTCGTCTCAAAGAACAACAATCGCATTCATACGCAATTGCTTAACCGGACAACGTTGATTATCGGCAGTCTTTTGTAAAAATATTAGATGCTGTATAAAAAGGTAATATCCCAGATAATATAAACAAGGGGTCTTCTAAGTTTTGTGTGGGTAAATTTTCATAATAGTTCTTTCTCAACATCATAAAAGATAAGGGTTTTCAGGTAAAATAGAACTCCAAAAAGTTGTCACGAGTAGGTATACTACTCTGACAAGAGAAAGGAGCATTCATGAAAACTTATAACGGATGTTCACCCCGGAAAAAACTAAAAAGTTAGGAAAAGCCTTATATTTATTGGCTTTTACGGCGAACAGGGTTTTTTTTCTCGTGACTACCCGTAGGTTCCTGCTCGGCAATGCCTCCGGCAACTTTATCTGCAATGCCTCTAACAATTCACGTGATTGTTGTCGCGGGCGTGGTATCTTCTGGCAACGCGCATTGTGGCCCTTCACGGTCACTTCCATGGAACAAATAGTTGCCAATTGTTCGAGACCACCCTCCACCGTAAGATCGAAGA
>AYTS01000105.1 GCA_002009475.1 Candidatus Brocadia carolinensis
GACGCCGGGGGTTGCCAGTGATTTGTTTTTTCGTGAGCAGGAAATAGAAGTTTTAAAGCTGATCAAATACCGTGGAGAATATGCGGCAAATAAGGGGAAGAGTTTATCATTGCGTGATGCAATTCTTATTATTGCAACGCTTGGGGGATTTATAAAGGGCAAAGGGAGAGAACCTGGCGTGGAGGTAATGTGGCGGGGAATACGAAGGCTTGCTGATATTTTGATAGGTGTTTCCCTCACTATGGGTATACCTCAATCTGATTATGGATAATTTGTCCAGCAAAAAAATTGTCCAACTGTAAGCGTTTACGGGGGGATTATGGGGGGTAATTAAAATTCCTATACCTCCAGTTTACGGGGGGATTTTGGGGGAAATGTAGAAATTCCCAAACCTTTAATTAAGTTGACTTTGGCAGCGACTTTAAGTTCCACTCATGGTAAGGTGGCCAGGCTGGTCGCTCTCCACGAGTCAAAAAGATTGAAATTCCTTAACCTTAATATAAAAACAGAGCTATAAAAAATGAGTTGGGTTTGTCCTCACCAGATTAATCAGGAATGCGCGAGACTTAAAAAATCATGCCGCCCATTACAACAGGGCTGTGTAATGGAAGGAAAGGTTGCCTTTCTTGACAATTCTTTGGATTGTGACGATAAGGACAGCACACAGAAGGAGAATATACGCAGCAGGAAGATTACACCGAATACAGAAACCTGAAATGATGGAAACAATTTTGATCGTTTACAGAGATACCGAAGAGAGTTTATTGAACGGCAATTCAATCACAAATGTTGCTCCTGAACCTAGCTCACTTTCCGCATAAATCCTTCCATTATGCTGGTGGACAATACTGTGGGCAATGGACAAGCCCAAACCGGTACCTTTGCTATGTTTGATACCTTTTGCAGTAAAAAATGGTTCAAATATCTTCACAAGATATTCTTTCGGTATTCCGGGACCGGTGTCTGATATGAGAATCATTACTTTCTCTTTCTGCCCCTCCGTTCGAATGGTCAAACATTTTTCATTTTTTCCTTCCCCCATAGAGGCACAAGCATTTTCTATAAGGTCATGGAAAACCCGCCGGATTTGATTCTTGTCGACAAAAACTACGGGTAATTTTTCGTCCAGGAATTTGAAGATCGCAATGTTTGCATATTCAAACTGATTCGACTTTTGCCCGACAATTTCCTCAAGAATATCGTTCAGATTACACTGCTCTTTTGACAGGGTGTAATTCCCGGTAAGGGTCAACAGACTCTTTATGACACTCTGTATTTGATCCGTCTCTTTTTGTATCCTGTTTAAATATTTTTTCGCTTTTTCACTAATAGAAGGGTCATTCAACACCAGATCGGCACAGAGCTGAATTCCTGCCAGCGGATTGTTCAATTCATGGGCTGCCCCTGCTATTAAGTTACTCACGGCAAAAAGTCTTTCCGTCTTTACCACCTGGTGCTGTAACTGATATTCGCGGGTAACCTCCCTGAGCACAACAATGATATCGGTCTTTTCTCCCTCAACTCCGCGCAAAGGCGTGGCAATGACAACAAAGTATTTTTCTTCGTTTTCTTTCGTATGAATTTCACTCGAAAGGTACCGTTGTTTTTTAACAAATATCTCGTTATAAATTTCCCTGATCTCAATAGTATGAAAACCCAGGATAGAACCATCCTCGGCTCTCCTGACATCCAGATACCTGAACATTTCCCTGGCGGCACTGTTGATTAAAGTCGTTTTACCATGTGCATCCATTAAAATAACACCGTCAACCATGCCCTCTATCATGGAATGAAGCTTTAATTCTACTTCCTTCAAATGTTTGCCGAGGCAATTCATCTGATACTTTTTTATCACATTTTTACAAACGTCGGCAACCGTTTTTTCATCAAACGGTCTGATAATACAGTCATCTGCACCTGCCTTCATGAACTTAATAATCATGACTTCCGAACCCCGGTCTACTGGCACAACAATCACGGTCTCAGGCATGGCAGTCTTTACCCGCTTCAGGAGATCCAACTCATTTCCTGTTGTCACGTCAGGAAGCAAAAAGACGATCTGTGGTCTTTCAGTCTCCACGATATGCATAATCTCTTTTGGGTCGGGTGTCACGAAAATTTCATACCCTTCTGCGCTTATTGCCTGCTCTAAAATCTTTACCGTCCTGGCATCATGTGCGGCAACCACTACTTTTGTCGGATATTGTACAATCCTGGCCTTATCAGCAGGAACTTTTTCACGGTGACATGCATGATAAATCAGATGTAACAAGTCATCCATTGCTACTGGCGCATGGAGAATACCATACGCACCTAGAGACCTTGCCAGCTGAGCTGCCAAATAGGTTTTATCTGTTCCCGACAACAGAACGACGGGAATATTTATACAATTCTTGATCGCGCCAGATTTCATGATTCTGCATAATTGAAATCCATCCAATATCGGCAGGTTTACATCCAGGATAGCAAAATCAGGGGCGTGGTCATTAAGATGCCGTAATACTTCATCACCATTGGTTGCAAACGTTATCTCCGGAAATCCATGTTGTCTCAGATAACCGGCGACGTCACCGTATTTTTCTCTGGTGTCCGCTGCAAACAATATTTTCGTAGGTATCATATTTCCTAACCGGAACAAGCCGGATTGCGTAGTGCAGGTGGTTTATCCCCCGCCAAAGGCCGACCACAAGGGAACGGCGCTACGTTTCTTCGCCAAAAATGTAAAAAAGAGACTTTCCCGGAATAACACGACAACACCGTTAATATTTTCTCTCCTTCGGCTCAAAAGGCCCAATATTAACGGGTTTATAGTCCAACCTTACCCCATCAGGGGTAAAATACGCCAATGTGTGCTTTAACCAAACCATATCATCCCGTTTCGGGAAATCGGTCCGGAAGTGGGAGCCTCTGCTCTCTTCACGTGCTAATGCGCCTGCAACAATGGCCGCAGCTACATCAAGACTGCCCTTCAGCTCTAATGCCCACACAAGACTGAGATTTGCCCGTCTGCCAGTATAATTCAACCTGATTCGCTTATACCGTTCCTGCAAGATTTTGATATCATTCGCAGCTTCTTTCAAGTGAGATGCCTCACGAAAAATACCTACCTTACTATCCATAACTTTATTGAGAGCAACTTTGATATCGGCCTGAATTTCATTCTCCCCTGATTTACCCAATGCATCGATCTTTTGCTCTGCACGCTTCAGCGCTTCACGGAGAGAGCCTTCACCCTTTTTTCCTTCCAATCCTTGCACATATTTAGCGGCATTGCCACCCGCAATTGCGCCGAAGACAATCGTATCCAGTAAGGAATTTCCACCCAACCGATTCGCTCCGTGCACACTCACACAAGCCGCCTCTCCGGCTGCGTAAAAACCTTTTACGGCTGTTTCTCCTTCCGTGTTACAGTCAATCCCGCCCATCGTATAATGCTGACCTGGCTGAATAGGGATAAGATCGGCCACAGGATCTACCCCGGTAAATTCTAAACAGATGTCCCGTATACCGGGCAATCTCTGGGCAATCTTCTTCTCACCGAGGTGTCTCAAATCCAAATGCACATAACTATTATTAAAACCACCACCTGCCATAATCTCCCGCATGATGTTCCGGGAAATGATGTCGCGGGGGGCCACTTCCATGTCTTTTTTTTGAATCATGGTATTTGGCTAAAAAAACGCTCCCCTTTGTTATTCAGCAGAAAACCACCTTCGCCACGGCAACCTTCGGTAATCAAAATATTTTTACCCAACAAGGTGGTTGGATGAAACTGGATAAACTCCATATCCTTAAGCGGCACACCCGCCCAATAGGACAATGCCATATTCATACCGGTATTAATCAGGGCATTCGTGCTATTCCCGTAGATACGCCCGACACCGCCCGTGGCAAAGATTACAACCCCGGACTGGAATGCCTCTATCCTTCCGCTAACAATATCCAGCGCAATCACACCCACGCAAACCCCGTCTTCAATCACAAGGTCTGTCACTAACCATTCTTCATAGATGACAATCTCATTACGTTCAGCCGCCTGTTTGAATTTAATGGTTTGTTGATATAAGGTGTGCAAAAGGGCATGTCCGGTCTTGTCCGCTGCATAGCAGGTACGGGGAAAACCAGCACCACCAAAGGGCCTTTGGGCAATCTTCCTTCGGGAGTCCGGCTGAAAGGACACCCCCAGTGCTCCATTTCATAAATGCGTTCGGCCGCCTCTTTGGTCATACGAATAACTGCATCCTGGTCGGCCAGGTAATCGCTTCCTTTCACCGTATCGAAGGCATGCTTTTCCCAGGAGTCGTAAATACCGCGCGGATGATTACCCAGGGGGGCATTAATTCCACCCTGAGCAGCAACCGAATGTGACCGGATGGGGTGCACCTTGGAAATCACTGCAACCTTCACATTATGCTGATTGAGTGCAATGGCAGCTCTCAGACCCGCCAACCCTCCACCCACAACAATAGCATCATGATAAATCATGAAATTCCTCAACCATGCAATTATCCATCAATTTCCTTAAAAGGAAGACTTCTTTCATCACAAACAATCACAAAAGCACCGTAGTAACCCCTACCGCAGCAATTAAGACTAAAACAAAAATTGATATCCACAACAACTTCTTTTGACTGCGGGTGATACCGCAAAAATCAACCACCGTAATCCGTATTCCGTTGACCAGGTGTATCGCTACGGTAAGGAGCAAGACATATTGAAACAGATACCCAAAGGTCGTATCAAATTTGCTGATTGCATAATCATAGGCATCCTTCCCCCGAAAAACGGAGCTGAGGGTCCAGATATGCAAAAAGAGAAATATGGTAACCACGATACCGGTAATGCGATGTGCCCAGAAGGCGTACATGCCGGCATTTCTATTTTTTAAAAGATCTTGAAAAGATTCCTTGATATTCCGGATGTTCATTGCTGATACCTAAAACCCATTATTTGTGGTTGTTGCAAAGCAAATAAGGATATATACCCCAACACCAAAGAGGGTAATTCCTGTCAACCAGAGCACCCCCTTCACGGATTGTACGACCCTTTCGCCCCACGAAAAGTCTGCAAATATGCCCCATAATCCATTCAAACCATGAAAAACAACCAGCGCAAGAAGGCAGATATGGAAGGCAATCCATCCCGGTGAACAAAACCTATGGATAATTTCATCGTAATAGCGGGAGGCATACCTGCCGGGGCTAAAATGAAAGACAAAGAAATGAATCGCCATTCCCATTACCAGCAACATAGCGGTAATTCTTTGCAAAAACCACGACCAGAAACCTCGTTTTTCAATGTTCATTATTTTTCACCGCAAAGATGCAAAGAACTCAGAGAAAACAGAGGTTGAGAAGATGAGCCGTTAGGAAGTTGGAAATATATCAACCTCTCAACCCTCCAGATTCTTTCCCTTTGTGTTCTCTGTGCCTCTGTGGTAATTATTATGATTTGTTATAAAGATTCATTAAATCATCTCGTGTAAAGATCGATTCAAAAGGAATTTTTTTTTCTTTCAATATTTTCCCGCCCACCTTCCTGTCGGTCCACCAGGGCAATGGCCTTCATGACCTGTAAGTTTGACTCACTGGCACGTTCAATGGCCTCTATCGTTGATTGGCCGGTGGTTACGACATCATCGACAATGATGACCTGGTCTCCTTCCCGCACGTTGCCTTCAATCCATTTCATTAATCCATGTTCCTTTGCCTTTTTCCGCACCACAAAGGCATTAATCGCATCGTCCTGCATGCCGCTAACCATGGCGGTAGCAAAGGCAATCGGGTCTGCGCCTAACGTCAGCCCCCCAATGGCATGGATATGAAACGGTTTGACCTTATGATAAAAAAGATGCCCGATTAAGAGCATAGCCTCCGGATCTAACGTTGTCGTCTTGCAATTAATATAGTAGTTGCTCATCCTGCCCGATACCAATTTGAAGACGGGTTCTTCACTATATTTGAAGGACTTTTGTAAAAGAATTTCGAGTAACCGTTTTTCTGCTTTCATTAAATTCATGCTTTTTCGTACTGTTTAATTATCATTTATTTGACTTCTCGTTTCTGTATCCTTCGGGTAGGGTGGGCATCGCCCACCAAATATTGCTTACTCGGCAACCTTGCCATTTCTGGTGGGCGATGCCCACCCTACTACTATCAGTTTTTGACTTCAGACTTCTGATTGCTGTGCTCAGTATTTACAGCAATTTATTGACTTGGTCACAGAGGAGCCTTACCGCTTCAGCAGAGCGTTTTAAGGCAGCAGATTCCTCAGCATTGAGTTTGATCTCCAGGATCTGTTCAATGCCCTTTTCACCGAGTTTCACCGGCACACCCACAAAAAGGCCATTGATGCCGTATTCCCCTTCGCACAAAACAGCACACGGCAGTATCTTTTTTTTTGTCTTTTATGATGGACTCTGCCATCTCTGCCACCGCTGCCGACGGGGCATAAAAGGCGCTGCCCGTCTTGAGCAGGCTCACAATCTCTGCGCCGCCATCCCTGGTACGTTGTACGATTGCCTCCAGACGGGCTTTCGATATTAATTCCTCCACCGAAACTCCCGCAACTGTCGTATACCGCGTCAGCGGAACCATGGTGTCTCCATGCCCACCCAATACAGAGGCATGAATGTTCTCCACCGAGACCTTAAGCTCCATCGCAATGAAGGTGCGAAATCGTGCGGCATCCAGCACACCAGCCATGCCCATGACACGATGTTTTGGAAAACGACTTATTTTATGGGCCACATAGGTCATGGCATCCAATGGGTTGGACACAATCATCAGGATAGCATTCGGCGCGGTTTTTACCACGTTTTCCACCACCCCTTTTACAATTCCGGCATTCGTTTTCAGCAAGTCATCCCTGCTCATTCCCGGCTTTCTTGCCACACCAGAGGTAATAACCACGATATCAGACCCTCTGGTCTCCTCATATCCGTTTGTACCAATAACCGTCGAATCATACCTATAGATCGGCGCAGATTCCAGGATGTCCAATGCCTTTCCCTGTGGCATGTCCTGGACGATATCCACGAGGATCACATCACCCAACTCTTTCTCAGCAAGGCGCTGAGCCGTTGTAGCCCCTACATTCCCGGCGCCGATAACGGTTATCTTTTTTCTCGACACATCAGCCTCCTTTTTTCAGTTTTACATCACTATCTCGTTGAACTAAGGTGAAGAATATAGCACAAGATGATATAAAAACACAATCGAAAACCCGTTGAACCAGATTTTGTAAATTGTCATTCCCTTCTGAAGGCGTTTATTTTTTATCAGGCCAGGGCATAAAACAAGGGTACAGGGTTTTTCTTTGGAGGGATATCCTATTCCGGATTGCTCGGTCGTTACTCAAAAGGGCAAAATTATCTTGCTTGTATTGGCATTGTCATTTTATATACGTGGTCTTTCGGTAAGGGTGGATTAAGCGAAGCGAATTCACCATAGCAAACTAAATCTCTTCCAGGCTGGTACTGCGATGCTTGACGACCTTGGCCTTTACAATATAGATAACCTCTTCAGCAATGTTGGTGGAGTGGTCGGCAATCCTTTCCAGATGGCGAGAAATCAGAATCAGGTGCACTGCACGAGTTACGTTTGCCGGGTCCTGCATCATATAGGTCAACAACTCCCTGAATATCTGATCATTCAGGGAATCTACGGTAGAATCACGCTCAGCGACCGCCCTGGCAAGCGCCGTATCCTTGTTCACAAATGCATCGATGCTGTCTTTCACCATGGTTTGAGTAATGACCGCCATCCGGGGGATATCAATGAGCGGTTTCAGTTGCGGTTCCTGATTCAGAGGAATCACGCGTTCTGCAATGTTGACAGCGAGGTCGCCCATGCGTTCGAGATTGTTGGTAATCTTAATTGCGGCCGTTATAAACCGGAGATCGATTGCCAAAGGCTGCTGTAGTGCCAGCAGGTCCACACATTGTTTTTCAAGTTCCAATTCCAGGGTATCCACCTGTTCGTCATTTTTCACGACCAGATGGGCCAATTCACTATTCCTCTCAATCAGCGATTTCACCGCATTGGCAATAGCAGCCTCTACCAGAGAAGCCATCTGAATGAGGTTTTTTCTCAGTGACCCTAATTGTTGATCAAAATGTCGTTCCATTGCGTTTTCTTTACATCTCCCGGAAAATATCTTATTCATTAATCTTTTTAAGGGGTGCTCAACACCTCAGTTGTAATATTATACTCTGCCGGCTGACCATGCAATAAAAATCCCCTGGGAGCCGAAATCCGCGCTGTCTGCTGCCTGTTGTTCAGCATATCTCACGCTTCAGCAAAAACCTTGCATAAGATTACATCAGAAGACTTCGCGCCTATCACCACATCGTCTCCTATGCTGAGGTTCATACGCAGGATCTCTTCCGTATCGATGAGAGTCTTAAAATACTGGCTTTCGTGCAGAACGGTAACCGCAGCCATAATAGGGTCGGATTCTATATCTACTACCTTCCCAACGACCTGAATACGGGTGCTTAGCCGCCTTCCCATGAATATCTCTTCCGGTGTTCCCTGTTTAACCACCCTGCCTGATTCCAGCGCAACCACATAGTCAGCCAGTTTGTACACTTCCGTTACATCATGAGTTACATAGAGCGTGGTTATGCAAAACTGTTTTATGATTCGTTTTAAATCCTCCTGTAATTGCCGGCGGGTTTCCCAATCCAGCGCTGAAAGCGGTTCGTCCAGGAGCAGAATATCCGGCCTTCTGGCCAGGGCACGGATCAGGGCAACCCTTTGTTTTTGTCCTCCAGACAATTGACCGGGATAGTAACGTTCGTATCCGGACAACCCTACCAGGGATAAAAGGTCTTTTGCCTCTTTCAATCTCTTTTTTTCTTTTATTCCATACGCTACGTTTTTTTCCACCGTTAAATGGGGAAATAGGGCAAAGTCCTGGAATACAAACCCCACGGAACGCTGCTGGGGAAGGAGGTTTATTGCCCTTAACTCATCATACCACACGTCTTCTCCTTTCTGGATCATGCCACCGTCAGCCATCTCCAGACCAGAAACCAGACGCAATATACTCGACTTTCCCGACCCGGAAGGACCAAATAAGATGGTTACTTTTTCGTGAGGAACCTCAAAGTTTACATCTAGTCCAAATTTTCCCCAGGTCTTTTTTACACGGACTTTTATCAAGACAAAAACTCCACGTTACCCCTAGAACATGCGCAGAAGAAAACGTCTATTTACAAAATAGACCACGGTGAGTATTACAAATGAAAATGCCAGTAAAATGGCCGCATAAATATTCGCAGTACCGTAATTCAACACCTGTACCTCGTCATAGATAGCTACTGAGGCAACCTTTGTGATTCCTGGAATATTTCCGCCAATCATAAGGACAACCCCAAATTCACCCACACAGTGCGCAAAGGAGAGTATGCAGCCTGTTATAACACCTTGCCTGGAGAGAGGAAAAATAACGAAAAGAAAGGTATATAATTTTGATCTGCCCAGGCTCCACGATGCCTCAAGCAATTTTTTGTCCACCCCAATAAAAGCCAATTGAAATGGCCGTATTGCAAAAGGCAGGTTATAAATGAACGAACCCACAACAAGCCCCTGAAAGGAGAAAGCGAGCGTCTTATGAAAAACACCTTCGTACCACCGCCCAACAAAACTGTTTCCCCCAATGGCCATGAGGAGGTAAAAACCTAAAACCGTAGGCGGAAGGACGAGAGGGAGTGCGACTACGGATTCTACAACAAACTTTAATCGTATCTTCGAGAAGGCGAGCCAGTAGGCAAAAGGAATACCTATGATAAATAACAGAGATGTTGTAATGGTGGAAAGCTTTAAGGTTAAGAGGAAAGGAGCTGTAAAATTCATGACAAATAATCTTGTAGTTTAACGTTAAGGAATTTCAAAGTTTGCATCTGACAACCGGACAACCCCCTGATTCCCACTTTGTCAAGGGGGGACTTGAGGAAATCTCCCTAAACAAAGGGGGCAAGGGGGTTGTTTTTAACCAGCATTTGCCATGTATCTAAAAGTCGCTGCCATAGGCAGCCTAATGTAAGGTATAGAAATTTCAATCACTCCCCATAATCCCCCCGTTTACGGGGGGAAACAGGGGGGGAAGTCACCGAAGGCATAAGGTAATGTTAAGGAATTTCACATACAGCCATCGTACAGGGTACCGTGGCTGTATGTGAATTGCTATTTTCCTCTGGTTAGTCCACCATAATCATCACGTTGGAAGCCTTGATAACGGCGTAAACATCTTTGCCTTTGGCTAGTTTCAGCGTTTCTGCGGAGTGTTTGGTAATTATCGATACAATTTCACCCCCTCCCGGCAATTCTATATCCACTTCCGTGTCCACCATACCATGCTTCACCTCTTTGACCTTACCCTTCAAAATATTACGCGCGCTAATCTTCATGCCTTTCTCCTTCCTGCTGAGACGGTTCCAGATCACCGATCTCCCTGTTAAAACTAGGATATCCGGCTCCTCCGGGGAAAACCGTTCCCCTTCCATAAATAAACTACCTATGGTATTACCGTGTAAAAACTTCTTTTTTTATAAATTTTTTCACAACCCTATTTATCCCTTATCAGGAGAAACAGATTGTTTATGAGAGAAAGATTGCTTCGCGGAGTTTACCCTGAGCAACGCGCATGTACTCGCAATGACAATGCACCATATGTCATCAAAGCATAGCCTGTGTCATTGCGAGGGTTTTTTCCGAAGCAATCTCCCGCTTTCACAACGGAACATTGTGTGCGGCTTTGTTGCGCTATGTTTTTATTGTAAGTTATGATAGTTTATTTTGGTAGTAAATAACCGTATTTAGAAAATACTTTTCTCCCCTTTTTCCCTTGCACAAATTGCAGGAATTTTCCGATACCCGGCTTATCCTTACCTTTTTGCAAGATTGCATAGGCTTGTCCAAGTTTGTTATACGACTCGGCGGGGACGACCCAATAATCCCCATCATTTTCCAATTTTGGCGAAATTGCCTGAGACAGGGCAATAATTCCCACGTCTGCTGCGCCAGACTGGACGAATTGCGCCGTTTGAGAGATATTTTCCCCGAAGACCAGTTTCTCCTGAACCTTGTCCCATAAGCCGTAGTGCCTGAGCGCCTCCTCTGCCGCCATACCATACGGTGCGAGCCTTTGGTTTGCAATGGCCAGCTTTTTTACCTTTGGATCTAAAACAAGATGCAATCCCTTCCGGGGATTTAGCGCGGATTTCTTCGGTATCCAGAGCACAATACTTCCAAAGGCATAAATTTTACTCTCTCCTTTTACCGCCAGACCTTCCTCTTCCAGACGTGCCGGATAGGTCGTATCGGCTGAGAAAAATATATCGAAAGGCGCCCCCTGTTTAATCTGGGCAAAGAAATTACCAGAAGATCCATACGACACCTCCGCATCGATGTTGGGATATCTCTTCTCAAATCCTTTGCAGAGATCGTCCATGGCAGGATTCAGATTGGCGGCTGCTGCAATAAGGATTTTTTCATCCGCGCAAACCTCCTGGTGAAAAGCTATGAATAAGGATAGTAACCAGGTTGCACATACTATCGGGATAAAATTCATAACCCGTCTCTTGTGTTTTCTTACAAACATTACGTCCTCCTCTAAAAGATTATTTGATACTGTAATCTGACTCTATTTTCGTCTTTATCTTCACCGGTGGTTTCCGTTACAAAGTGACCTACGTCAGTCTGTATCTGCTGGCGATGCCCACGCAGGTAGTAATTGACGCCAACCGTATACTCCGTCTGAACATCATCCCGCTCGTCCTCATTAGGGTCAAGCATGGAGTAACGGGCACCAAGTTCCAGTTTTTTTGGCAGCACAAAATACCCCGCCTGGGTATAGAAACCGTCTGAGGTTACTGAATCACCGTCGTCTTCCGGATCATTCTCCCGTATATAATATTCACTATCCCAGCTAAACCCTCTGTATCTCATAGACAGGTCAACGTTGCCGATTGCAGAATTGGTATCTGCCAGCTTCTTGTCTTTTTCCTTTGCATTATAAACGAATGATGCGCCAACTGAGGCCTTAAAATTCTCTTCGTATTTCAAGTCAGTCTCATCCCAGCCCATTGCTATATTGTTGGCATTGCACCATCAAAGGGGTAATACCGTGCGGCAAGCACATACATGAGTTCATTGTCGTTGTTTTCATCCTTGCCAAACATTTTTGCGTTATTCTGGCCAGCGCCGCGGAAAACGGCTGCGTGGTATTCCAAATGGCCATCGAACGGTTGTCCATAGAGATCGATACCGTAATCACGATCCTGCTTAAAGTTATCGCTGGCAATAGACCTGTCCTGAAGCAGGAGATAGAAACCTGATGAATTCCATTGACGGTTGGCCGGCACCTTAAAATATCCGCCCTTTACACTGAACGCTCCCTCGGCTGCCGCGGGTGTCCACCAGAGATAATAATCCCTCAGATTCGCCTCAAAGCTGTCTGCATCAAGTTCCACGTTATAAAACAGTTCCTTGCTATAGATATTGCCGTTAAAACAAAGCCTCGCCCTGCGCAGATCGATATCAGTTACATCATTTTCATCAAAATCCTCGTCTCTGTCCTTGTACGTAAAACGCATCTGGGATCTGAAACCGATATTTAAAGAATAGTTTCCATCCCGAGTTTGAAAACCTATTGAGGACTTTCCCTTATCGGGCGTAAAGTAACCGTTAACTGGTTCATTTTTGCCAAGTACGCCCAGTCCCAATTTCTCCCGCGCCTCATTCGACGCAAGGTAATTCCCTACCTCCTGCTTTACCTCTTGCTTCATCTCTTCCTTTATCTCTTCTTTTGCAACCGTTACGGGTTTTTCACTCATAGATTCGACACGGACTTTCAATTCTTTGATTTGTTCCTGCTGCTTAACGCCACGGACTCCATCTGTTTCATCATTTTTTGCTGGGCTAAAAAGGCCTCTTCCATCTGTTTCAATTGCTTTTTTAAATCATCCATTCCACCTTCAAATGCTTCCTTGCTCTGAACAACATCCTGGGCAATTACATACGGTGTTTTACTGGCAAGACATACAATACAACATATTATCGCCAGCGACAAACCATATTGAAACCGGCTATTACTCATCCATCCTCCTCTTCTTTAGTGTTGAATAAATAAAAATGAATGTCAGAATGCAAAGCAATCCACTCTGCAAGATATCTTAAAAGACTGCTCCGAAAACCAACGTATCTTCGACGGCACACCGCCTTTCTGTTTTACTAAAGTATTTGTATAAACAGGCCCCACTTAAATTTTAAAAAACTCATAACATAGCGCAGCAAAGCCGCACCTAATTCCCCATTGAGAAAGCGGGAGATTGCTTCGGAAAAGACCCCTCGCAATGACACAGGCTATGCTTTGATGACATATTGTGCGTTGTCATTGCGAGCACATGCGCGTTGCTCAGGGTAAACTCCGCGAAACAACTTTTCTCTCAGAAACAATCTGTACCTCCTGATAAGGGATACATAGGGTTGTGAAAAAACTTACTAAAACTTGTCCTCATGAAAATGGGGAAAAGAAGTTTTTACACGGTAATACTGTAAAATATCTTACATGCCTTCTGGATGGCTAGTTTTACATTGCCACCCAGAGGAGGCATGTACCCGCATCTCGCCTGCTTGCCTATTGCGCTAAAATTGTGTTATTCCAGCATCTTTCTCTTTCCCCATTGCTTAACCGTCATACGTTATGGGGCAGAACGGACCTTAATCATGGAGATATTACTTACGCTTCTTCCACCCGATTTGTCTCCGGGAACAATCAATCGCGCCATCCCCTCTTTGTCGTCGAGAGGTTGACCGTCACCAGTTGCAAAAGCAACAAGAACCTGCTGATGCCCAAAATCTGACACCAGTTCAGCCAGTGAAAGGACGACTTCGTAACAATCAGTGGCGCGGACTACTACATACTTTCTGAGTCTATCATTCTTACGGGTCGGGTCGGTGATGATTACAGCGTCATTTAACAAATCCATCAGAGGTACACCGATATAAGTCTTGGTAACAAGGCCTTCTTTGCCGGAATAATAGCTGACGGTTATCTGGGAAGACGTTGGATATTGCTGCAGGTCGGCCAAACTGTACTTGCGGCAATTTTCCACCTTGCCGGTCAAACAAAATCGATCGGAATAGCCGCCCTGGCAGGGTTCTCCTTTGGCTTGAACAACCTCTATATGAGGTGACGTTGTTAAAAAGAAAAGACTAATTGCTAACCAGCTTAAAATTGAAAAGGTTCTCATCATTTCCCTCCTGTAAAGTTTCTGTTTCCCGTTTTCCAGGCCAACCTGAAATATTAATGGTAATAATAAAGTAATTTCTCACCCATCGTTGTCGCATTGTACAACTTTTTTTAAACCATTCTATAGCCTGCATCATGTCCTGAACAATTGCCTGCTGTGGTATTCCATCGATACCTGCGACACAAAATCCAGATGCAACAGCAAGCCATAGATAAACCATTCACACCTGCATATACTCCCCTTTTCGATATTGTTATGCCATTCATGATATAACGCCTATCCATAAAAAACGGGCAACAGATTTTAACGTGGCCCGCTTTATACAGTTTCTTAAAATAACTTATTCCTGGTTGTACACCTCCTTCCCATCTTTTTGTGCTATATTTCCTTCGACAATATCAGTTCCGTTGATTTTACAATGGCTGTGACTTCATTTCCTTCCTGAAGTTTCATTTCCTCGAGAGAGGTGCTGGTAATAATGGCATGGAGCATGTCATCCTGGGATTCCACATAAACCTTCGATAATACGTCTCCCTGAATAATCTTTTTTACAACCCCTTTGACTCTGTTTCGCGCACTCAGCATCCCCGAAAGGGATTTTGCGATCATAATATCCGTACCCTTGATGAGCACAGAAATCGTGTCACCCACCGAAAGGTGCATATCCTCGCACGACGCCCTGGTAATGATGACACTGAGTGATATTTCCTTCCATAAGATTCGAACGTGGGCGTGGATCTGCCCCAGGGTTACCTTGACAATCGTCCCGCAAAGTCTGTTAGCCATATCTTCGTTACAGAGGAATTTTCATTTTATTTAAACAGGGTACATGGTGCCACAGACAAATTTTGTTTGTCCGTGACTAACTCCAGACAAATCGGAATCTGCAACACGCGTGGCTTATCCTTGTCTGGCACCGACAACAAGAGGCTTCGTCACAAGCTCACCCGAACAATCGGTGCTACATTTTTTGCTAAAAACACTAAACTATTTGCAACACTTTCGTTTTTTGAAAATCAGCCCCGCAGGGGTGAGATGTTCAGAGAAAACGCGATATACAAAACCTTAGCTCCATCGGAGCGTCATGTGAAACACAGAAACCACATACCTCTCCGGTGGAGCCTGTTTGCGGCATCATGGTTTATCTATTAAATTAGCCTTCGGCAACTTTCCTCCCTGTTTCCCCCCGTTTACGGGGGGGACTGTGGGGGGTAATTGAAATTCCTTAACCGAAATGTATCGCCCCAAACAGAGCTTTCTCTGATACTTTTTCAAAAAACTAACCTGTTACCAATATTTTTGTTGATCGCATCCTACGATTTCTTGTCTTCAAAAACACGCTCGAATTCACTTTTAATCAAGTGAGACATTCTGGTAGTATATTTTTTGTATTTCGAGATCAGTTCCTTTGCATCTGGCGTCAGGGTTGCCCCGCCCCCGCCCTTCCCTCCCGTAGTAACCTCCAGCAACTTCATCCCCAAGGCTTGTTCTGTGGCCTTGATCTTTCCCCATGCGGCCCGATACGACATGCCCAACTCCTTTGCCGCTGCATTTAAGGACCCTAAACGGTCTACTGCCTCCAGCAACATCCTGCGTCCTTCGGCAAAGGCCACGCCTCCATTTTCTTCAATCCATATTTTGAATTTTACGTTCATAATTCTGGATAGTTATATCTTGTATGACATAACGCTGTCAAGAAAAAAATTTTCCATGGCAGGAAAAGGGATATCGATTTCCCCACGGAATATTTTTTAGAAAGGTATGAATCATTTCATTGATAATGACTATACACCTCCATAGCGCAGCAACGCCGCAACCAAATTCTCCGTTGTAAAAGCGGGAGATTGCTTCGGAAAAGACCCTCGCAATGACACAGGCTATGCTTTGATGACATATGGTGCTTATCATTGCGAGCGCATTCGCGTTGCTCAGGGTAAACATCGCGAAGCAATCTTGCTTTCATAAACAATCCGTTTCTCCTGATAAGGGATAAATAGGGCTGTGAAAAAACTTACTAAAACTTGTCCTCATGAAAATGGGGAAAAGAAGCTTTTACACGGTAATACTCATAGATCTTATGCTGTGGCGCTTTCCCTGCTTGGTGTTACCCGCCTGATCCAACAATTTAAGCCTGGACATGAAATATACTGGCATATTTCGTTAATTTAAGATAAACTATCCAAATATTTGTAAACCTTATGAGACACGCTTATCGTGACCGACGGCGTTCTCTTCGCGCAATCAGCATAAAATCAAGGTGCTCATTCCGGCTAGAGTTATAGTATTACCGTGTAAAATCTTTCTTTTTTTGAAAGTTTTTTTAACACGCCCCTAAACCCCTGAGGTAGCTCAACCATCCCTGGTTGATATCATAATGACAAGCGGGGACGCATGTCCTACCGATAGAGGGGATATTTGGTTGCGGCTTTGCTGCACGATAGTATAGTAAGCGCATGAAGATAGTTGCCTTGCGGGGACGTTAGACCGAAGCAAGCACTGATATGACTGTCATTCCGGGCAAAGCGAGGAATCTCATGGGTTTGCTTCGCCTGGGCTTGCAACTTCGGTTTTGCGGAGTTTACCCTGAGCAACGTGAATGTGCTCGCAATGACAGGCGCCAGTCATCTTGTTTCATTCGTTTACTATATTCTGTATTACGTTTGATAACCGATCTGTTAGAAAGGATTGAATGTTATGAGTAAGAAAGCCATTCAGATTACTGAGGCTGACCTCCAACGTTTGGAGAAACTGATCGAGGAAGCCCCCGCCGATTATCGTGAAAGCGACTACCTTATCCGCCTGCAAAAGGAACTCGATCGGGCGGAAGTTGTATCATCACAGGCAGTGTCACAAGCCGTCGTTACCATGAATTCTACGGTGGTACTACAAGATCTGGAGACAGGGGAAGACGAGACTTACACCCTGGTGTTTCCCGAAAATGCCGATATCGCGCGCGGCAAAATCTCCATTCTGGCTCCTATCGGCACCGCGATGCTGGGGTATGAGGTCGGCGATACCTTTGAATGGAAAGTACCTGCCGGGAAGAGACGCTTGAAGGTCATACGGATTCTTTATCAGCCGGAGGCGGCGGGTGATTATCATTTATAGGCAATGCCTTTCGGGTGTCAATCGCTTTGACATCAGGAATCAACTGCGCATCAAACGTTCCGTTCAACATCAACTCGGTGCTCCTGTCGGTCGTATCTGCCGGTATCAAACCCAAAAGGCATGCCTTTTCCGGAGATGACCATGCGGCAATTTCGGTTTAGCCCGGCGCTGCCCAAAACTCCGGCATTCACTCCTGGTGACGGCTTGATTCTGCTTGGTATCGTTACGCTTCTTTACGCAGGAGCACGTTTGGCATTCAATGCTCCCAGCATTATCGCCGGGCCGGATATTTCCCTCTCGCCGTTGGCGCTGCCGTGGTATGCCTTGTTTTCTATCGGACGCATGGTGGCAGCCTATCTCCTTTCCCTGCTGTTTAGTCTGTTTTACGGCTATGCTGCCGCCCGCAACCGTACTGCACGGACCGTACTCATGCCGTTGCTGGACGTTTTGCAGAGCGTGCCTATCCTCTCTTTCCTGCCGGTGGTGTTGCTCAGTTTCACCGTCATCCTGCCGGAAAACTTTGCCGCCGAACTTGCGGCCATCGTCCTTATCTTCACCTCGCAGGCATGGAACATGACGTTCAGCTTCTACCAGTCCATGACTACCATTCCCAACGAACTGCGCGAGGCCGCTGCCATCTATCGCTTTTCCTCCTGGTTGCGGTTTTCTACCCTTGAATTGCCTTTCGCAGCAATCGGGCTGCTCTGGAACAGCATGATGAGCTGGTCCGGCGGTTGGTTCTTCCTCATGGCTGCTGAAATCTTCCGTGTCGGGGCTCGCGACTTCCGTTTGCCCGGACTCGGCTCTTATTTGCAAACCGCTGCCAATGAAGCCAACTTACCGGCCATCGTGATGGGTATCGCGTCGTTGGTGCTGGTTATTGTCCTTCTTGACCAGTTTGTCTGGCGGCCACTGATAGCGTGGGCAGACAAGTTTAAAGTAGAAATGGCAGAGAGTGGCGAACCACCAGCCTCATGGTTTTTCGATATACTTTCCCGATCGTGGCTTGTGGAGCAGTTCCGGCTGCGAATATGGCAACCATTCAGGAAATGGATTGAGGGAGTGCCCGGGAACCGCTTGAGGGAGAAGGTCTCCGTGCCAAAAGCTGTTCCGCGCAGCGGGCGGTCATCGTGGACACGGATCGTGTTTGCCGGCATTTTTGCGATTGCTATGCTGTACGGTGCCTATCGGACCGCAGTCTTGCTGCTTACTCTGCCCGCATTGGCGTGGAGCCAGTTGGGCATCGGTCTTGCGGCAACATTTGCCCGCGTTACCGTTTCATTACTGATTGCCATGCTATGGACAATTCCTGTCGGTGTCCTCATTGGGACAAATCGCCGGTTTGCAAAGCTTCTTCAACCCATCGTGCAAATTGTTGCGGCGATTCCGGCGACTGCCCTTTTCCCGGTATTGCTGCTGGCATTGTTGCAAACGGCATACGGCCTGAACATCTCGGCTATTGCGCTGATGCTGATGGGCGCACAGTGGTATCTGTTGTTCAATGTGATAGCAGGTGCGGCAGCCATTCCCCAGGACCTGCGTCATACTACCGACCTACTAAGACTCTCTTCATGGGATCGCTGGCGCACATTGACTTTGCCAGCGGTTTTCCCCTACATTGTCACCGGCGCAATTACCGCCAGCGGTGGTGCATGGAATGCCAGCATTGTGGCAGAGTACGTGGAGTTTGGCAGACAAACTTACGCTACCACCGGGGTCGGGGCTCTTATCGCACAAGCCACCGGCAGAGGCGATCATGCCTTGCTGCTTGCCGCGACTTTAGCCCTCGCAGCCGTAGTCGTTTTCATCAATCGCGTCTTCTGGCTGCGGCTTTATCGTCTGGCCGAAGACCGTTATCGTATGGAATAACTCACAACGGAGAAATCACATGACCACGGCTGTTTCCCTCAATCACGCTGATAATCTGCTGCAGCTTCAGAATGTCACCAAAGCTTACGGACGCGCGGCAAAGCAGTTTATCGCCATACGGGATGTTAACCTGAAACTCAGGCGGGGTGAATTTGTATGTCTGGTTGGGCCGTCGGGCTGTGGAAAATCTACGCTTTTGCGTATTGTCACCGGATTAAACACCGTGACCTCCGGTGCGGTGTTGTATCGGGGGCTACCGCTTCATGGCGTGAATCCATACGCCACCATTGTTTTTCAGACGTTTGCGCTCTTTCCGTGGCTAACGGTTCAGAAAAATGTGGAAATCGCTCTCAAGGCGCGCCGTGTGCCTCCGGCTGAACGCACCGCGCGCGCCGTGAAACTCATTGATACCGTAGGTCTGAACGGTTTCGAATCGGCTTATCCCCGCGAACTCTCCGGCGGCATGCGTCAAAAAGTGGGCTTCGCCCGCGCAATGGCCGTGGGGCCGGAATTGCTCTGTCTGGATGAGCCTTTTTCTGCCCTGGACGTGCTTTCTGCTGAGGCTTTGCGCGGTGAATTAATGGAACTCTGGCTCAATAAATCCATCCCCATACAGGCGATACTTATGGTCACGCACAACATTGAGGAGGCCATCCTCATGGCCGATCGGATTGTGGTCATGGGCAAGAACCCCGGCCGCATCGTAGCTGAAATTGCCATCACTCTTCGCCATCCACGCCATCGCAAGGACAGTGCCTTTCAAGCCATGGTGGACAGAGTATACACCGCCGTTGCGGGTGAAACCAAATCGGAAAAGGAGACCCTCGGCACTGCGCCCGGAAAGCCAGGTGAGAAACGTATGTTGCCCGACGTGCGTCTGGAAGCGCTCGCCGGCCTGCTGGAAAGACTATCCGAAGAGAACGGGCGACTTGACCTTTACCGCATGGGCGGTGAACTGACTTTGGAATTGGACGACCTCTTGCCGATTGTGGAAGCGGGCGAACTGCTGGGCTTTCTCACCGTCCAGTCAGGTGATTTGCTGCTCTCCCCGCCGGGACAAGCCTATGCCGAGGCCAGCATTCTGGCACGCAAGGAGATAATCGCCGGACGAGTTTTACGTTTGCCCGTTATTGCCTGGATTTATGAAACGCTGCTACGCGATGACAACAAGCGTGTCGACCGGCATTACTTCTACGATAAACTCCAGGATGATTTCGGCGATTTAACCGAAAAACTCTTGGACATTGCCATCAGATGGGGACGGCAAGCTGAGTTGTTCGCTTACAACGGCGACACAAGCGAGTTGTTCCTGGAGAGTTGAATAGCCCGGACAGTGACGTAACCCGCCCTTGCCTTTTCAAAATCAAAGGGTAGCACGACATCGGATTGCAGCCACGTTGCCCCGTCCATTCCTCCGGTAGTAATCTCCCATAGCTTTGTACCTAACCCGAACAAGGCAGAAAAGAATATTTTTTTGTTTCTCACACAAAGACACCGAGACACAAAGAAAAGGAATTTCAATCCCCCCGTTACGGGGGGAAACAGGGGGAAAGTCGCCGAAGACATAATCCACGTATAGGAATTGCAAGAGCTGCGGTTGTGGAGCGACGAGCCTCGTCGCTTTACCTTGAAAAGCAGTACGTCGAACAACGAATATCGAACAAGGAATGTTGAATAATAAAGCATTTTACTTCACCATTCGATATTCCTTGTTCTGCGGTTCGACATTCGCTTTAAATATGTTACCGAAGACCTGATTCAACATTAAGGAATTTCAATCCCCCCCATAATCCCCCCGTAAACTGGGGGAAACAGGGGGGAAAGCCGCCGAAGACCTAATCCAATATGTTTCCTATGGACATCAGGAAATGCCAACCTTTCAGTCCAAATAGGGGAAGAAATAATCCTTCAACATAAAAGGTTGTAAAAGGATTAAACACCCGTGAAACCCAACATCACCAATCCGATATCTTTTGAAATGTTGGGTTTCATTTCATTCAACCCAACCTACCAGACTGAAAGTAGTCGCATCCCTTTAGGGTGCGTTTTAAACCAAGGATAAACATGACGGCTACCAATTGCAAAAGTGTGTATTTGTTGAAAAGCACGCAGGCTAAAGCCGTGCGGCTACACGTTGTTCATGGAGGGCATGGTACCGTCTGCCACATCAACCCCACAAACATGATGCAAGACATCGTTTCATCCATTTCATTCATCCCACATCCGCATAAATTACCCAACATATATCCGAAAAATGGTTGGCGATGCCCACCCTACCAGGCTTCCTGTGGTGGCGAGCCATGCATAAAGTGAACCCGCATTGAGCACGGAATTTCCTTCTTCCTTATTCGTTCGATGGTTACTCTGCCACTGCCTCCAAACGAACAAACCCCTCAAGGGGCGATCCCAAAGTATTGCATAATCCCAGACTTTCGAAGTATCCATCTATTGGTGGAACAAGGCTTGGGCACATAAGAATATTGAACTCCACATAATGATCTGGAATTTGCAGAAGTCCCAAAATTTTTGCTACACCATCATCTAAAAAATTTGCCGCCTTTTTTGCAAGTTTTTTATTTTTTAAAACCTGCATAAACAACTTCTGCATCTCTTGCTTGATTGCACCCGTACATTGTAATAATTCCGCCAAATCATTGAGCACGCCTATTGCATTCCCCTCTTTCAGGTCTCTCCCAAAATCTATAGCCAGACTGCTGCAGCCAAATTCTTCGTCTAAAAGCTTTCGAAGGACATCACCTAAAAGGGTATTGCCATAATCGTAATAGGAAAAGACGTTCATGAACGCATTAGGCGGCACTTCATGCCCCAATGCGCCTCTCAGAAACAGATCAATTGCCAGCACCGTAAGCGGCTCAAAACTTACGCGGTCTCCGTCATAATGTAAATGTTCGCCCTTCTGAAAGGTAATTGGTCCAAGCGATTTTGTTGCATACGGTCCAAGAAGAATCACGTAATCTTCAAATTTATTAATTGACGCTGAATTTTGTTCTTCCTGATTCAGCGTGGCTTTTACCCATGTGCCGGTAGTATTTATGAGAGATACATTTGCAATGATTTTATCGCCTGCCTGGTTTTTATTCGTAGCAATTAAAAGTACGGTTAGCTCCGGACTATATGACCGTTTAAGGTTGACAACTGTTTTTGCTGGTTTTACCTCCAACTTGGCCGATTTTACATGCTTTAGACCGGGAGATCTCCCTTTAACCGTAAAAGAATGAATTTTAACCGGTGTTTTTTTCGTAGTTGTAATAGTGAGGTCAACCCATTCACCCGGAAATACCGGATTACGCTGAAAACTTGCCGAAGCGCCTTGTGGTAATCCGTTAACCTGTAACGTCACGGGTTTATTGAAGCCATTTATTGACTTAATAAAAACGCTATATAGGGCGAAAGAACCCCTGACTACTGTTTGTTTCGGTGGTTTTGCATCAATACTAAAATCACTACCGGATGGAGCCTCAGTCAAAAGAAATGAGAGGGCATTACTTGTTTGACCATTGGTTGTAACACTTATACTATACGTCTCAGGAGGCAATTCAGGAACAGTTATCACAATACTTGTATCATTCCACGAGGTAACACTCGCCGTAGTTGCGCCAAAATTTACCACTCCCTGTGTAACGCCAAAATGAACGCCATTCATGGTAACGGCAGTTCCAGGCGTTCCAAAATAAGAAGAGAGGTTATTAATGTACGGTTGAGCAGTTCCATTAGAAAGATTACCGTCCAGCTTCGAGACAAAGACATCATAATAACCACCATTAAAAGAGGTATCATACGCCCCGTTCGTTGTTGGAAAATCTGATGACCCAGTATTCCCCGTCACATATACATTCCCGCCTGTGTCGAGGGTAAGGGAAAAACCACCATCACTACCAGACCCGCCCAGATACGTGGATGCCAGCAGGCTCGTTAATCCATTGTCCAGCTTCGAGACAAAGACATCACCAGCATTAAAAGAGGTATCGTAAGCCCCGCTCGTCGTTGGAAAGTCTGTTGACGCAGCAGGCCCAGTCACATATATATTCCCGCTTGTGTCGAGGGTAAGAGCATAACCAAAATCATTAATAGACCTGCTCCCAGGTATGTGGATGCAAGCAGGTTCGTTAATCCATCGTCCAGCTTCGAGACAAAGACATCACCAGCATTATAAGAGGTATCATATGCACCGCTCGTCGTTGGAAAATCTGATGACCCAGTATTCCCCGTCACATATACATTCCCGCCTGTGTCGAGGGTAAGAGCATAACCAAAATCATTATAGACCCGCCCAGGTATGTGGATGCAAGCAGGCTCGTTAACCCACCGTCCAGCTTCGAGATAAAGACATCATCCACACCATTCCAAGAGGTATCATATGCACCGCTCGTCGTTGGAAAGTCTGTTGACCCAGTAAACCCCGCCACATATACATTCCCGCTTGTGTCGAGGGTGATGGAAGCACCATGATTCCGACCAGATCCACCTAGAAATGTGGATGCCAGCAGGCTCGTTAATCCATTGTTCAGCTTCGAGACAAAGGCATCATAACCACCATTAAAAGAGGTATCGTATGCCCCGCCCGTCGTAGGAAAGTCTGGTGACACAGCAAGCCCAGTCACATATATATTCCCGCTTGTGTCGAGGGCGAGAGAAAAACCCCCATCAGAACTAGACCCGCCCAGGTATGTGGATGCAAGCAGGTTCGTTAATCCACCGTCCAGCTTCGAGACAAAGACATCATCCACACCATTCCAAGAGGTATCATATGCACCGCTCGTCGTTGGAAAGTCTGTAGACCCAGTAAACCCCGCCACATATACATTCCCGCTTGTGTCGAGGGCGAGAGATAAACCCACATCAGAACTAGACCCGCCCAGGTATGTGGATGCAAGCAGGCTCGTTAACCCACCGTCCAGCTTCGAGATAAAGACATCACTATCACTATTCCAAGAATTCCAAGAGGTATCATATGCACCGCTCGTGGTTGGAAAGTCTGACGAATAGGTAAGCCCCGCCACATATACATTCCCGCTTCTGTCGAGGGTTATGGAATAACCAGTTTCAGTATGGGTTCCACCCAGGTACGTGGATGCCAACAGGGGGTCGATGATGAGTTCCCTTGTTTTGTCATAGGAAGCTACCGTGAAACCGTATTCCGATTTACGATTTGCGATTTGCGATTTTAGATTTCGGATTTTTGGAATTGGAGTTAGTTGATTTTAGGCCTTGAATCGCGGATTTACCCACCCCTGAATCCCCTCCCGAGAGGGGATCCTCTTGCAGGTTCAAGTTTGCAACTTGAACCCCCGTATTTATACCTTTTGAAATTGTATTGCCGGCACACACGCCTGTATTCAATAAATTCAAGGGTTCAGGCTGAAAACCTGAACCGCCCGGAGGGGGGTGTCCTTTTCTTCACGGTCACGGATCACGTATTTACAATCAACCTCCACCCTCTTGCCATCAATCATTTGATACGCAATGGGTTTGGTGAATTTTACTGGCCCAAGTGCTGTCTCCGCCACAAGCTCGCCGTGTTCATTTACCCATAACCCCCTGTGTGACAACCCCCTTGCCCCCTTTGTTAAGGGGGATTTTGTGGGCAACCCCCTCTGTGAGTCTGTCAAAAAAGGCTGATTTTCACGGTCATTGCGAGCGTTAGCGAAGCAATCTATCCCTGCATTACTGTGAGAATCCACTGCGGGTTCAAGTTTGTAACTTGAACCCAAATAGTTTGCACTATGATACATTCCCGAAATAAAATCCCTTGAAATCCTTATTGACGGTACAGCCTTATTACCAATATCTAATGATGGGTTCAGGTTAAAAACCTGAACCCGCTGTTGGGGTAATACAACCCCCTCACCCCCTTTGTTAAGGGGGATATCTGCAAAGTCCCCTTTAGAAAGGGATGATGTCGTCAAGTCCCCCTTAGAAAAGGGGGATTCAGGGGGTTGTTTCCCCTTCAGGCTAACTCTGACAGGGTTTGAAACCCTGTCAGAGTTGTTGTCAGGAGGTTGTTGTGGTTGTACACCGCTCAATCTGATCTTTATCTGGCTTGGATCCGCCCCGGGTTTCACATAAAGGAGTTTTTCCACATTATTCCCGTGCGCCTTTAATTTCAGTTCGACCCCATCGTAAATCTCCCCAAGGTTTAGCAGTTCATACGTAAATATGTTGCTCTTCCATCTGGATGGGTCGCTTCCTTTAAAATAACTGACCTTTGTTACGGACTTGCCCTCGCCTTTTACCCCAGAAATCTTTGCGCCGATGAATTCCTCTTTCAGGGCAACGGTTTTTGTGGGGGTGGTTGGGGTTGCATTATACGTCCCATTCCCTCCTTGCGGGTTCAAGTTTGCAACTTGAACCCCATTATTTAAACCTTTTGAAATGGTATCGACGGCATACACGCCTGTATTCAATAAACTCAAAGGTTCAGGTAGCAAACCCGCCTGGATGACAGGCTTGATATTTGCGTTGTAATTGGCAGGCAAAACACCGGGATTGCTATTGGGTGGCATGGACAAACTCTGTTTGTCTGTGCCTTTTTGCAACCCGGGGAGATATGCGGCTAACAGTGATTTTGCAAGAACACGATCCGGGGGGCAACTGGCTTTATCAGCTCGGAAAATAGGCACATATCCATTTGCCGTAAATTCAGATGCCGCACGGACAAGCAAGGCTTGTCCATGCCACCCCGATACAGCATTTCTCCCCTGCTCCTCCGCCCCGCTGCTCCCCTGGCGCCCTTCCTCCCGGCCTGCCGGTAACGAATAGACAATCTCCCCGTCCTTTGTGACAAACACCGTGCCCCCGAACGTCCTGGCGTAAAATGCCACACGTTCATCAAGCAGCCCTTCATTCGCAATGAAAGGCATCTGGAGTTTCTGGGTCTTTTGCATGACCTCTGCATTCGAAGGTGTGCCTTTGTGCTTGTGTTCCGCCAAAAGAGTATTTACCAATACCATGATCAACAACAAGGCTAGCGATATTACAAGAACCGTGTTCTTTTTCATTTTGCTCATCTCCTTTTCTCTCAAATTTTTTCTCAGAAAAAATTTGTTAAAAACAAAAAAAGCCTTACTGCAAAGATTTTTCCTAAACATCTTCGGCAGTAAGGCTGTCTTTTCAGCGAATTCCTTACATTATACTTTAAAGGCTTTCCAGCCTTTCCGGACTTCCGTGTCCGTTTTAAAGACCCTTTCCTTTGCGTCCCCGGATCACTCCGGGTTCGCCCTTATCGGTAAGCTTCGGATTACACTTTATTCCATTCTTCCACGGTTATTTTTGCCTGTTTTAAGATTCTTCTTATAAGTCCAACATCTATGTCGCCCTTATGCGGATTAGCCTAAGTTACGCATTTAAGAGCATAAGTAGCTGGCATACAAGGGTCCTCAAATATTTTCCTCACTACAAAGCTGTTTTTTTTGAAGGTTATCCGCTTTCTTTTTATCGCCTGTGGATCAACTCCGAGTTTTTTGTATATCTCCCCTTGTGTTGCCTCCACTTCGGTTGCTACCCGAACATGGTGTACATGGATACCATCTGCATCGGGCAGGACTACGGTTACTACCTGATGCGTCTGTAATATTTGTTTTATCGTATTCCAACTTCGTGTTTCTCC
>AYTS01000106.1 GCA_002009475.1 Candidatus Brocadia carolinensis
TGGGCAATTTATATACCAGTTTTTCATTAAATGTTATATGGATGTAGTTAGTTGTTAATATTAGAATACTTAGGACTGTTTAGTTGTGGTTTGAAAAACTTAAATCAAAGATACTAGAGGAAATATGTTCATTTATTCAGCATATTTTGTTGCAAAAATGCTCTTTTTTGTGTATAAAAATACAAAAAATACTATACAAATAACTGTTTTGAGAAGTTGAAAAATAAGGAAGAAATGGTCATTTTTGTAAATTTTAAAAAATGCGTTAGAGTCAAATTTTTCAATAAGCGAACAATTATGAACAAAAAATAATCATATTTCCTCTAGTATCTTTGATTTAAGTTTTTCAAACCACAACTAAACAGTCCTAAGTATTCTAATATTAACAACTAACTACATCCATATAACATTTAATGAAAAACTGGTATATAAATTGCCCATCGATCATAATTGTCCAGATGATTCTTATTACAATACTTCTAAAGCTTACAAATACGTATACGTAATCATAATTTTAGCTACCAAAAGGTTTTTTAGAAGGGAGATGGTTATGCACTCGATTTTGATAGTCTCTGACGATAAGTCTGTTAATAACCTTTTTAAAAAATCTTTAAATGAAGATTATGTCATTCACTATGCAAAGACTCCTGATGATGCGCTCGAAATATTGTTTAACAAAGATATCGATATAACTTTTTTAGACATCATTTTAAACAACGAAGGAGCAACTAAACTCCTGGAGAAATTCAGACAAATCAATATTGACCCAACGATCGTTTTGATAATACCAGAGGCACAACCAATGCTATCAGAAGATGCCTTAAGGATAGGTGCGTATGAATTGCTTGAAAAACCATTGACAAACGAAGCAATACAGCACGCATCAAAGAGGGCTTTGGAAAAGCAATCGCTCAAAAAAGAATTGGGTTTTATTCACTCTCACATAAAAAATTTACAACCGGTAAATAAAGATATTGGTCTGCCAGAACCTGTAATTAACAGACAACCGGGTGCAGGCGAAATAAACCTTAAATACAAAGAGGTCTTCCAAAAATTTTCAAAAGTATTAGCGCGAGTGCATGATCTTGGAAAACTCGCAGACCTGACTGTTGAGGCAATGTCCGAAATATTTGGTGTTGGTAAGGTGGTTTTTATGCTGGTATACAAAAAAGAAGGGCTAAGCCGGCCTTATCGGTATTTAGGTCTCGATGAGACTGTTGCTAAAAAAATTTGTTTTAATAATAATCAGAGCATTATGCTCTGGTTAGCAAAAAATCATCAAATATTAACGAAAGATGATATAGAAAGAGAAGTTGCAGGCAATAAATTAAGTATACGTGAAGCGATAAATATTCAGAGAGAAATAAATCTTTTACAAGCTCACATATGCATCCCCGTCTTAGCTTATGGGAGTCTCAGCAGTGTAATTACCTTGGGGAATAAAATTTCTGGAAAGGTCTTCTTTGATGAGGATATTGAATTGTTATCCATGCTGGCAGGATATATAGGCATGGCAGTCGAGAACGCATTTCTGTACCGGGAGGCAAATCTTCGGAAAATTTTGAATGAAAACATTTTAGAAAATATCCCTTGTGGTGTAATTGCCATAAACAGCAATGGCAGAATTAATGCCTTTAACAAAAATGCAGCAAAGATGTTAGATATTTCTTCTCACGATATTCTTGGAAAGGACGTAAAACATATTGGTTCTCTTTTTACTGATATTCTTTTGAGAACGTTAAAAGACAAAAAAAACGTATGAGATGCGTGAAGTTATACACCCAACTACCCACTTGGTTTATTCGGTAAGTACCTCTTTGTTAGACGCCGGCGGTGAATTCGGTGCAATTATGATATTTTCAGACATAAGTGAGATTAGGAAATTGCAATCGAGTCTAAATACCGTTATAGAATTTGAGAAAAAACTAAAGAATTTAGAAAACCGAACGGTTACCTCTGACATCGCCACTGAGTTGGGTAATATGCTTCTTAATCAAGCAGGTTGATCAACAAAACATACTCACGGTATGATTTGCGAGATGAAGGTATATGTAACGATGCAGAAAGAAATATTTATCTTACCATTTTGTCTCTAATTCACTATGAAAACAATACTGCTAGTAGATGATGAGTCCAGTGTTATTGAATCTCTCCGAGTTATCTTAAGGGATAGTTATAAGGTACTTAGCACTCTTAGTGGGAAAGAAGCCTTAAAGATACTGGAAAAGGAACATGTGGATCTTATCATCCTTGATTTAAAGATGCATGAGTTGGATGGTTTGGAATTACTGAGGAAATTACGACCATCTGATCATGAGGTTGGTGTCATCGTATTAACTGCGGTAAATGACGTTAAGGCTATTGTCGAAGCAGTTAAGCTAGGTGCGTTAGATTATATTGTCAAGCCTTTCGGAGTCGAGGAAATCAAGATAACTATAGAAAAGGCACTGCAGTTTAGAAGCCTAAGCCGGGAAGTTCATTATCTTCGTTCAGAATACAAATACCATTCAATTGATAAGCTAATCCACGGACGTAGCCGCATAATGGCGGAAATACTTGATATCATCACCAGAGTTTCCCGGGTTGATTCAACCGTTCTTTTACGCGGTGAAAGTGGAACTGGCAAGGAATTAGTTGCTCGTGCAATCCATTTTCATAGCACCAGACGGGATGCTCCCTTTATTGTTGTAAGTTGTCCAAATCTAGCGAGTGAGTTACTCGAGGCGGAACTTTTTGGTCATGAGAAGGGATCATTTACCGGCGCATATGAGCGGCGGTTAGGCAAGTTTGAGATAGCCGAAGGTGGTACCTTGTTTCTCGATGAGATTAGTGAGATAAATCTTCCGCTACAGGCAAAACTCCTGCGCATTCTGCAGGAGAAGGAGTTCTCCCGTTTAGGGAGTCATTCTGTTATAAAGACTGATGTACGTATTATTGCTGCAACAAATAAAGATTTGGAATCTATGATCAGAGATGGACAATTTCGTGAAGATCTGTACTATCGTATCAACGTCGTACCCATGTATCTTCCGCCTCTGCGTGAGAGACAAGAGGATATCCCCCAATTAGCAGAACACTTCTTTGACGTTTTTCGAAAAGAGTGTCATGCGAAGATGTACCGCATTTCAAAAGAAGCTATGGAAGCATTATTAAAGTATCACTGGCCTGGAAATGTGAGAGAATTGAAGAATGTTTTGGAGAGAACCGTTGCACTCTACGGCAACGAAGCTACTCTTTTCCTTGACCATCTGCCAATTGAGATCACCAATATTTCTCCCCGGAAGCTGCAACAGATGGAATTGGATAAAAACGGGAAAATCTCTTTAGAAGATGAAGTGGCACGCGTTGAAAAACAACTCATTGAACAGGCCATTCAGCAATCGGGCGGTGTGAAATCAAAAGCTGCAAAGCTCCTCGGAACTACTCGCCGTATTATTAATTATAAAATTATGAAATATGGAATTACAAATTCTTATAATACAAATTTTAATATATGAAAAAGCGCATCGTAGTTACCGGTATGGGTATTGTTAGCCCAATAGGCATCGGCGTAAATGAAAACTGGGAAAGGTATCTTTCCGGCATATCAGGAATCAAAGAATTTGAAACAGAGGGTATAGACACAAAAACATATGCCGGCAAAGTATCAGACAATGAACTCGAAACAATCATTCCCGAAGCAATAAAAGATAAAAAAGACAGATTCACTCTTTTTGCCTTAGCTGCCGCAAAGATTGCTTTACATGATGCAAATATTGATAAAGGATTCAATAAGGAAAAGATCGGTGTCTTTATCGGCAGTGCTTTTAGTGGACTTAACATCATCGAAAAGCAAATCAAAATACTCTATGCAGATGGCCCAAGAAGAGTTCATCCCCTTTTAATGCAAAACAATCTTACGAATGCACCATCCGGTGAAATTGCCATAGAATTTACGCTCCAGGGGCCTAATATCGGATTTTCATCCGGCGCGTGTTCTGGAAATTATAGCATCATTCATGCGTTTAATACAATACAACAACATGATGTTGACGCAATCGTTGCCGGTGGGACTGAAGCACCGCTGTGTCCAAGAGTTTTTCAGGAATTAAAACAGAAAGGCTCATTTCATCAGACGAACCATAGTTTAAACCGAGCGAGCTGTCCCTTTGATATTGACAGAAAAGGCTTTGTTTTAAGTGAAGGTGCTGGTGTTATCGTATTAGAGACGCTGAGGAGTGCAGAGAAGAGGGGTGCCGAGATCTATGGTGAACTTATTGGATTTGGTGCCTCTTATGCTAACCATGAGGATGCAAGTCAGCAAAATTCAGATTTTTATTCTAAAGTTTCCTGCATAAAGCAGGCGCTGGAATCAGCTTCCCTGGATCCCGCAAATGTTGATTATATCGCTGCAAGTGGTATATCAGGAATAAGAGAAGATAGAGAAGAATCCGCGGTAATAAGGTCAGTCTTTGGAGAAAATGCTTCTAAGGTTCCCGTAGGTTCAACGAAGGGGAGTTTAGGATTCGCCATTGGCGCGTCCGGCCCTATAGACGTAATCTTTTCATTAGTATCTTTAAAGAAACAAGTTTTGATGCAAACAAATAACCTTGAGAATATTGATCCGTCTTGTAATTCTATTTTTCTTCTTAAAAAACCGGAGTTCAAGTCAATAAACACAATACTATCAAACAACTTCGACTATAACGGCAATAATATATCGCTCCTCTTTAAGAGAGTTTGATCGTATTGGCAAGAGGAGTACAAGGCGTGCAGAAGAAGACAATATCCTTTTGCTGTGAAAAACGGTCATTACAGAAACCAGTGAGTCTAATAGAAAAATGAGTAAACTTATTGAGAAAAACAAAATTGTCGTAACAGGAATAGGAATCATTACGCCAATCGGAATTGGAATAGACGAGTACTGGGAATCAGCCATACAAGGCAAATCAGGTATATCAAGGATTTCAAGATTTGATGTTGAGGGTTATCCTACAAAGATTGCAGGTGAGATAAAAAGTTTTACTCCTGAAAAATACATGCCGTCTGATATGGCAGACTCCTTATGCAGATATTCACAATTAGGATTAGCTGCAGCCCGAATGGCAGCACAAGATGCAGCTTTGGAATTACACAGTTTAAATAAAAATAAAGTCGGTGTATCAATTGGAGTAGGCGCGGAAACATTATTATACTACGACGAAAAAACCTCAATCGAAAACAACAATTATTTCTTACGAAATAAACCTCCCAGGGAAAATAAGAATATTGCAAACGTAATTTCGGATTATTTTCGTTTTTCATGTCAGAACCTGGTTGTGGCTACAGCTTGTTCAAGTGGAAATCAATCTATTGGTATTGCCAGAGACATGATTAAATCAGGCCAGGCTGATATCGTTTTTGCCGGTGGAGTTGAAGCGCCTATTTTCCCGCTTAATCTTGCGGCTTTTTGCTCCTTAAGAATAATGTCGAAAAGAAATGACAACCCTACAAAGGCCAGCAGGCCTTTTGATAAGGATAGAGACGGGTTTGTAATGGGCGAGGGAGCCGGCATATTGATTCTTGAAAAGGAAGAAAAAGCTCGCGAAAGAGGTGCACACATTTATGGTGAAATCGCCGGTTATGGAGCTACAAGTGACGCCTTTCACATGACCATGCCCTCACAGGACAGGATGCAAATATGTAAGGCAATGACGTTGGCAATAGAGGATGCTGGTCTCGATATTAATAGCATTGATTATGTTAATGCACATGGTACCTCTACCGTAGCAAACGACCGGGGAGAAACAAAAGCAATAAAAACCGTTTTTGGAAACAATGCTTACACCCTCCCAATAAGCTCAACAAAGTCGATGACGGGACATTTAATGGGAGCTGCCGGTGCAGTGGAACTCATAACATGCATTTTAGCAATGAATACCGGTGTACTACCACCCACTATTAATTTAGATAATGCAGACACGGAATGTGATCTTGATTATATTGCAAATAAAGCGAGAAAAAAAGAAATCAACACTGCTCTTTCAAACTCCTTTGGCTTTGGAGGTAATAATTCGACCATTGTAATAAAACGGGTTCATAGCTCCTCATAAAATTAACCCGTATCTTTAAACTTATACTTCAGGGAGGAGGGAATTTACAAATACTTCAATGCACGGCTAGATCAATGATGATTAATTAGGCATTTGGCGGCTTCCCCCCCTGTTTCCCCCCGTTTACGGAGGGACTATGGGGGGTGATTGAAATTCCTATACCTTAAATTAAAGTGCATCGTAAGAGGAGATCTATTTGTCCAGTAATTTATTCCTGTAGAGACTAAAATCTTGGGAGGATTGACGGCCATGGAAAATATCACAGAAGATCTGGTTAAAGAAGGACTAAAAAAAAATATTAGCGAGTGAACTCAGGATGGAATCTGAGGATATTCATGATAATTCACACATTGTAAATGATATTGGGGTAGAATCTGCTGACATGATTAATCTTTTGTATCATATTGAAACTGAATTTAATATTGAGATTTCTAATGAAGAAGCTAATAAAAATTTAACCATTCAAAAGATGAGCACTCTGATAAAGGAAAAAATGAGTTTAAATTCTGCAAAATAAAATGTGCAGGAAATTCAAAAATCCGCTATATCAAATAACCTATTTGTTTTTAAGGGGTATTCAATGACTGGTTCCCGAAGCACAGACCTACTCCTATGGAATTCGTTTATGGGAAAGGCATATTCCGTAAGCGACTGCTTTAAGGAAAACGGTATTGGAATATTGGCCAGGGCATGTAAAGAGGCTGGGTTTTCCGTTACCGTTGAAGATCCGGCACGAATCGATTTTTATATTGCCTTTACAAAAAATGATCTGATACCACGGCTCTCCGATCTCTCACGAAGAATCTTTGACGTTAGAAATAGAGAGGATACACCATCCTTGAGAAAGGAGTGGAACCTTCTTCAAGACAATCTTGCACATGTTATCAAAGGAAAAATGGAGAAATACCTTGACGACCTTGCCCGAAAAATTGGTAAGAACCAGGTAAAAGTACTCGGGATTAAAACCTGGCTTGGGGATAGATTTACCTATTCCGAAAGACTTGCGCAAAGGGTTAAAGAAATCAGTCCAAATACCTTAATAATTGCTGGTGGACCACAGGTGAATCAATTTAAGACTCATGCTCTAGAGAAAAGCCCTTTTGATTTTTGTATCGATGTCGAGGGCGAAATAACCCTGGTACAGATTCTGAATATCGTAAAAGAGACATATTCCCAGGGAGGAACGAAACCTGATGTCATAAAAAAAAATCACTGCCCTTGCAGAAGCCGGTAAAATCTTTAATATTATATACAACGACAAGAATGGTGGAGTAAAAGAGACACCCATTAAAAGGCTGCCTTTGAACTCCAAACCTTTCCCTCTTTATGAAAATGATGATGGAAAGGTAAATATAGCAGTAATAAACGAATCTTCTGGATGCTATTATGGGAAGTGTAATTTCTGTACGCACCCAAATATTACCGGTAAATACCAGACCCGCGATATTAATATTACCATCCAAGAAATCAAGGAAACCATGGATGCAGCGGGTATTGGGCTCTTTCGGTTTGCCGGCTCCACAACACCGGTTTCACTGAGCAATCGAATTGCTGACGCTTTATTAACAGAGGGACTACCTATTGAGTATTCAATGTTTGTTCGCGCAGAGACGAGAGCGAAAGATCGTATGGCAGAACTTATTGAAGGCTACGAAAAAGTAATCCGTTCAGGTCTTAAGGCAGTTTTCCTTGGGGCTGAAGCTGCTAATAATGATATCCTTTCAAAGATTATGGATAAAGGGAACTGTGTAGAGGACGTCTATTTTACCGTTAAAGCGCTAAAGCAAGCTTCCTACAATCAAAGAAAACATCTTGACGTAGGTCTAAGTTTTATTTATCCTTGCCCAATACCTCATAATAGCGGCATAACTCATGAGCAGGTAATGGATGAGAATTTGCACTTACTCAGGAAATTAAAAATGGAGAATTATAAACCAGACTCCGTTCTTATCACTCCTGGCGCGCCGTTGCCAGCTACAGCCTGGCAAATGGAACCCGAAAGATTCGGATTCGACCTGCCTGAAAATTATTTTCAGACTGTCTTGCGTTATGAGTATGAACTTACGAAGGATCCCAGCACATGGCCTGCACTGGACATCTCCTTACAGGGAATAAGTTTCCTGGATATGCTCAAAATGTCTGGCCTCATGGAAAAGAAGATCAGAGAATTGGGTTATACTGTAAACGTCTCCGACGAACATTGCCTTGCAGCAAGGAGTGCTGGATTTACTGGCCAGAGAGGACTGGAAGAATTTAAGACGAGAAGTGATTTGGCTTTGTTGACAACTGATTACTCCTTCTTGAAAGATGTTTATCAAAAAATAAATGTATACAGTCATAGTTTGACAGAAAAATGTTTTTCCTGATAGATGCAACTGTTTCTTCGGAAAGTAGCGTTTTATGATGCCAAAGCGTGTCGTTGTAACTGGACTTGGAATATTAGCTCCTAACGGCAATGGAAAAGATGCGTATTGGGAAGCGTTGATCAACGGGCATTCAGGCATTAGGAGGATTAGCTCCTTTGATCCCACACCATTTAGCACACAGATTGCAGGTGAAGTAAAAAACTTTAACCCCTGTGATTATTTTGACCCAAAATTGGTTAAAAGAAGCGCAAGATTCTGCCATTTTGGTGTTGCCACGGCAAAAATGGCAGTGGCAGACTCAGGCATAAACCTTAACAGGGAGTATAGCAACAGATGTGGCGTCTGTTTTGGAACTACGATAGGAGCTGAAAATGACATCTACGAACATCAGCACAGAAAGTTTTTAGAGTCTGGTCCACAGGCAGTGGGCCGTTATACTGCGCCTGAGGTTACACCACATGTGGCAACAGGGTATATAAGTGCAGAATTGAATATCAACGGTCCCAATTCAACACTGTCATCGGGATGCTCAACCGGACTTGATGTCATAAACTGGGGGTATAGTATGATAAAAAAGGGCGAGATAGACATTGCCGTCGTGGGTTCTGCCGATGCCATGATCTTCCCCTTTGCAATGTCATCTTTTTGCTCCCTGGGAATACTCTCAAAGAGAAACGAAGCACCTGAAAAGGCATCTAGGCCGTATGACAAGAATCGTGACGGACTCGTAGCCAGCGAAGGTGGGATATCTATTGTGGTTGAAGAACTGAATCATGCCTTGAATAGAGATGCAAATATATATGCTGAAATCGTATCTTATGCCACTGCATGCGAAGCGCAAGACGTTTTCCACGTGGAATTGAGCGGACAAACGTTGTTCTCTGCAATAAAACAGGCGCTATCCGCGGCTAAAGTCAGAGAAGATGAAATAGACTATATTTGCGCCCACGGAAACGCCATCCCAAGTTATGACCTGGCAGAAACAAATGCCTTTAAAACGTTCTTCGGCAGTCATGTATACAACATACCCATAAGCTCAATTAAGTCCATGACAGGTCATGCCTTCGCTGCGGCAGGAGGTTTCCAGGTAGTGGCAACCAGCCTCGGCCTAAAGTACGGGATTATTCCCCCTACCATTAATCTTGATGTACCTGACCCATTGTGTGATCTCGACTATGTTCCCCATACCGCCAGGTATTTCAGCATGGAAACAGCGCTGATAAATACTCATAGCGTGGGCGGAACACATGCTGTGCTCGTGTTGAAAAAATTCCATTAGGTAAGTTAGGCCATGCTTGCAACTCACATCGTGAGTGTTCTGATATCGTTGCTATACGCCGGACTTGGATTTTTTGTACTCTTGAGAAATCCTTCCGATGTCATTAACAGAAGATTTTGTGTCGTTGCAAACGTCTTTTGTGCGTGGTCATTCCTTGTTTTTTATATCCTTCAGTCTACAGACCCCCTGTTGGCTGCCTTCCGGTTAAGACTGGTTTTTTGCGCAGCCGCCTTTATTCCTTCTGCCTTTTTCTTTTTTGCCTCCGTCTTTCCGGATCGTGTGGAAAGACCTATCAACCGATACTTAAATATTTTGTTCTTTAGTCTAAGTATTGTTTTGGCAGTCTTTTCTTCCTCAATTGTTGAGACTTTATCCTTCGTGAATCAATTACCACAGGCAAAGTATGGTCCATTATTTCCTGTGTTCTGGACCTATTTTATCGCATGTATGGGGTATTCTTTGTATCTCCTTTATAAAAAGAGCATACACTTCTACGGAATAAAAAGATTACAGATTCAGTACTTATATTTTGGCGTCGCAGTATCAGTGCTCCTTGGGGCTATAACAAATCTCCTCTTCCCGGCAATAGGTATATGGCAAGTTGAGAGCTTTGTACCCCTGGTTACCATTCCTATCCCGACAGCAGTGGCTTACGCCATTGTGAAGTATCATCTTATGGATATTAGTGTAGTAATCAAGAAAAGCACTGTTTACGCCATTCTCTCCGTTGCGCTCGGTTTAATCTATTTCGCGGTTGCATTCATCATGAGTAGTATACTCCCTGTCTCAAAGTATTCAGAGACGGTTAGTAATGCCATTTCTATTGTCGTAATGGTCTTAATCTTTGTGCCCGCGAGGGAATCAATTCATCACTTTATTGAGAATCGTCTGTTTCACACCACGTACAGTTACCCAAAAATACTCAGTAACTCAACGGTTATGTTTTCATCTATTCATGATTTGAACAGACTTCTCAGGTTTGCAATTCAATATTTATATGATTCCGTGGGTATCGAGAAGATAGCTATCCTGACAAAAGATGAAAAAATCAAACAATACCGTCTGAATGCGTCTATAAATTTTTCATCTGAGGACGGCCTGTTTCTTCCCGCTGATGCCGCTATCGTTTCCTGGCTTTGCCAAAATAAAACCGTTCTTTCAAGAGAACAATTGAATCGTTTTCCGCATGGCAATTCTGCCCGTCTGCTGGAAGAAACATTAGCATCACTGGATGTAGATAGCTGCCTGCCTGTCCTCCAGGAGAAAGACCTCTTTGGTATCATTCTTCTGGGAAGAAAAGTTAATAAAAAAGTATTTACCCAGGAAGACATCCAGATGTTTCTTGCGTTTTCCGGTCAATTGGCTATGGCCGCTCATAATGCCCACCTCTATTCAGGTTTGGATGAAGCCAAGACCTATCGGGATAATATCCTCCAGAGTTTAAAATGCGGGGTAATTGCCGTGGATATCCATGAGGAAGTCACCCTGATCAATCATGAAGCAAGAATCCTCCTTGGCCTGGAAAATAACGGTTCTCATGGAACAGTACTGAGTACGCTTAATAAAGACACTCACAAATTACTGAGATATACCCTAAAGAATAATATAGACTATCGTGACAGTGAAACATTTATCGAGAGAGATAATAAAAAAAATCCCATGCGGCGTGACTATAACTCAGTTGAAAACCGGGGCAGGAGAAAAACTTGGGGCGATCATGATTCTGACTGACCTGACAGAACTGAAGCTACTCCAGACGGAAAAGCAACATGCCGACCGGCTTGCATATCTTGGCGGCCTTGCCTCGAATATTGCCCACGAAATAAAAAAATCCCCTCGTGGCCATAAACACCTATTTTCAACTCCTCCCGTACAAAAAAGACGATGTGGAGTTTCACACTAACTTCCGTGAGATTGCCTTAAAGGAAATCGAAAGAATCAACAGGATTATTGAGGACATGCTCAATCTGGCAAAACCTTCTCATTCGAACATACGATGTATCGACCCTCACTGCTGTGTCATGGACACCATAAACTTACTCAAGCATACCGCTGCAGACAAAGGCGCAGAGATAACCGCCGCGTTAGACGAGAAAAGATGCCAGATCATTGCGGATGAGGACAAGATAAAGCAAGTACTTATTAATATTATACAAAATAGCCTGGACGCATTACCAGAAAATGGATGTATTCAGGTGAACACTCGTATCGTAGATACTATTTCAGAATACAGAAAACTGGCCAACGAGCATCCTGGCCGTATATTCTTTTCGTTTGCTCCTCATCAGTTAGATCAATTCAACAAGCAATATTTTGTTATAAAAGTCTCCGATAACGGTACGGGTATCCCAGAAGGAAAAATTGCACACATCTTTGAGCCGTTCTTTACGAATAAAGACAAGGGAACAGGGCTTGGCCTTGCCATCGTGTACAGAATAATAAAAGATCACGAGGGATGTATTTACTTGGAAAGCAAAGAAGGGACAGGAACAGATTTTTCTATCGGACTGCCGTTAAACGGCATGAATCCCCTGGACATTACGAACCATAAATAAAAAACACACGAAATCTTGTGTAACGTTACAACCACAAGAAGCCATGTTTTTTCCATTGCATTCAAATCTTGTTTTTTATACGTGCCTCCTTAAGGCAGCAATATCACTCAGGAACCGCTCGTTGGAGTACTTTCCCTTTTTTACCACTAATGAAACACAGTGGTTTAATCTGTCCTTATCTGCCTGTGTCAAATCCTTTGAAGTAATCACGATAATGGGAATGGTGTTCGTTTCCGGTGAAGTTTTTAATTTGTCCACAACATCAAACCCGCTTACCTCCGGCATCATCAGGTCTGAAAGAATCAGATCCGGCTTATGAAGAAAAGCCTTATCGATCCCTTCTTTTCCACCGGATGCCTTTAAAACTTCGTATCCTTCCGAGCTCAGGAGGGTGTTAAGCAGTTCGAGCGACTTTGGATCATCGTCAATAATCAACACCTTGGTATGTGAG
This sequence comes from Candidatus Brocadia carolinensis, assembly GCA_002009475.1. Classification (GTDB taxonomy): domain Bacteria; phylum Planctomycetota; class Brocadiia; order Brocadiales; family Brocadiaceae; genus Brocadia; species Brocadia carolinensis. The sequence goes on from AYTS01000106.1 coordinate 12,723, forward strand.
TTATTGACTTTAGGGAGAAATCCGTATGAGGATAGCTTTGACAAGAGATCCGCCCTGCTTACCGGTTTGTTGAGATAATCTGTTGCACCCAGCCCAAAGCCAATATCTTTGTTATCGACCAGGGAAATTACTAATACCGGGATATCTTTAACGTCTGCATCCTCTTTCAGCTCCTTTAATACCTCCCATCCGTCCTTTTTGGGAAGCATGATGTCAAGCGTAATGGCAAATGGTTTAAATTTCCTTGCCTTTAGCAGTGCGTCTTCACCATCGAAGGCAGTAATGGTTTGATACCCTGATTTATTTAAAAAGACGCACAACAATTCGCTCGTCTTAGGATCGTCTTCCACCACCAGAATAGTCCCGCGACTGGCCTGCGCTTCCGAAAAATGTGCACTTTCTTTCCGTGGCTGGCTACCGTTATTTACGGGCAAGGTAAAGTGAAAAACACTGCCGGTCCCCACCGTACTTTCAAAACCTATGGTGCCGCCATGCATCTCAACTAATTTCTTTGTGAGGGCAAGGCCCAGCCCTGTTCCTTCATAGGTGCGTGAGAATGAGCTATCAACCTGTGAAAACTCCACAAATATTTTCGGATAATCTTTGGGTGCTATCCCAATACCGGTATCGGTAACTTTGATTTCAAAAAAATCATTTTCTTGTTTTAGCAAGGTAGTTTGAAGCGTAATCTTTCCTTTCTCCGGAGTAAATTTAATGGCATTGGAAAGCAAATTATACAATATTTGCTTGAATTTGGTAGGATCCGCATCAAGTCGATCACCGGGATTGTGAATTGTCGTTTCAATGGTTAGTGACTTTTTATGTGCAAGACCTTTCAGGGTTATTAAGACGGCATCTATCGCCTTGCCAATCTCAAAGGTTTCGTATTTTAATTCCAGTTTACCCGACTCTACTTTTGAAAGATCTAAAATATCATTGATCATCTGCAACAGATGCTGCCCACTACTGTGAATGTCGGCAACAAACTCCATCTGTTCTTCATTTAAATCACCGCACAGTTTGTCCCGGAGTACTTCAGAAAAACCAATAATTGCATTTAATGGAGTGCGCAGTTCGTGCGACATATTGGCAAGAAACTCGCTTTTGGCCCTGTTGGCTGCCTCAATCTTCTTATTTTGTATCTCGGTAAGTCTGACCTTTTCCTCGAGTGCTGCGTGGTAGCTGTGAATATAAGTATCCATAGCCAGTTGCATATCAAGGTTCATAATCTTATCCATGACCAGGATATAGTTCGTCATCTTATCAGGTTGGTCTTTGTAAGTCTTGACGATAAGAGGAAAGATCAGTCGGTGGTACAGGCAGTATGCCCCAATATACCAATTGGGGTGCAGGTCTATGCGATCATGAGTTTTTCCCACATTTAAACGATGGTCAAAGTAATTTTTGTCATAATTTCCCCCGGTAAGCATCAGGAGATATTCTTTTTGTGTGCGCCGAACCTTCTTTATCGTTTCTTCGTCAGATAAAAAAGCCCTGGTCTTTTCGAACCGGAGAAGGTGGCTATAAAACTTGTTTATGATAGTATCCGCATGCTGTTGCATAAGGCTGTTTAATTCTTTTAACAAGACAATGTCTCTCTCGGTAAAATCTAAATAATCCTTGCGAATTTGACGTTCCTGTTCGCTAAGGGTTAATTCATTCATGGGCATGATATGTTCTTCCATCGCAAATACCTTACGTATGAGTTTTAGAATTTCTTTGAGGGTAACAAAAACCAACGAAAAGAGGGAGGTGCTTCCTTCTTTAAAAGGCAGCACCTTTTACCATAAGCTTGAACGACAACGGCACGGTTTCAATGAGGCAATGGTACTATTGACAGGCTTTGAAGACATTACTTTCTTAGCTGTCCATTCCCAAATACCACAAATTTATACGTGGTGAGTTCCTCAATGCCCATAGGTCCCCTGGCATGGAGTTTGTCGGTACTAATGCCAATCTCTGCACCCATGCCAAATTCATAACCGTCGGTGAATCGGGTGGAGGCATTGATGTATACGGCTGCAGAATCAACCGCTTGGGCAAATTTCATGGCAGAATTAATATTGTCGGTGACAATGGCATCGGAATGATGTGATCCATAGGTGGAAATATGATTGATGGCGTCATCCAGGGTTTTTACCACTTTCACATTTAAAATCAAGTCGAGGTATTCGTTATAATAATCATCCTCCACAGCGTGTTTAATATTATCTAAAATCCTAATCGTCCTGTCACAACCCCGTATTTCTACTCCTGAATCACTCAATTTTGCCATGTCCGGCAAAAAAATTGAAGCAATCTTTTCATGTACCAGCATGGTTTCCATGGCATTACACGTAGCGGGGCGCTGTACCTTCGCATTATAGCAAATCTCTCCGGCCATAGTGAGATTGGCAAATTCATCTACAAAGGTATGACACACCCCTTTATAATGCTTAATGACGGGTATGGTAGATTTTTCTACTACCGCACGAATAAGCGCCTCACCGCCACGGGGAATAACGACGTCTATGTATTGATCTGCTGTCAGTAAATAGTCGATGGCTTCGCGGCCAGTAACTTCTACAAGCTGGATACACCGTGCGTCCAGTCCCGCTTTTTCCAAAGCAGACATGAGAACCTTGTAGATAGCAATATTCGAATGAATTGATTCCTTGCCGCCGCGCAAAATAACTGCATTTCCCGCTTTTAAACACAACGATGCCGCATCAGCGGTAACATTAGGACGGGACTCGTAAATAATGGCAATGACCCCAAGGGGTACCCGGACTTTCTGAATTTGTAAACCATTTGGACTGGTTTGTCCCGACAAGAGATCCCCGACAGGTCAGCAAGATGGATGATTTGCCGCACACCTTCAGCCATACCTTTAATACGGCTATCCGTAAGACGGAGCCGGTCAATCATAGCCTCAGACAGGCCAGTTTTTTGAGCGGCGATAACATCTTTTTCATTTTCTGACTTAAGTACAGATGTCGAGGAAATGATACCTTCGGCAATATATTGAAGTGCGGTGTTTTTTACGGCTGTATTTGCTGAGGCAATGGATCGTGATGCGGTCTTTGCATTTTTAACAATTTGATTTATGTAGTTTTCTATATTCATAGTGATACGATATTGAATAATAGGCTACCGCTATGAGAATAACCACGGCGGGAAACTGCCATGGAAATACGCCATCAAAGAGGAATGCCTTCCATCGGTTCCGTGAGACTATTTTTTTCTGGTTCAATCGGTGCGGTGTTTTTGATGCGGAAATTATATTTTTTGTAAATAATTTCATCTGTCCCGGTAAAACCAAGAAGTTCCCTTGCCTCTTTTTCTATGCGGACCGGGTCTTTCTTTAAAGCTAAGTATTCATTTTCGAGCCGAAGATTTTCCGCCTCCAGCCGAGTAGCCTGTTTCTCTAACACTTTTTTTGCTTCCAGCATCCGGATTCTTTCCTGTCGCGTTTTGCTGATTATCCAGGAGAATAAAATTACTACACAAGCCGTTATGAATACCATCCATACAAATTTGCTGAAATAGGGATTTCTGTCAGCACATCCGTCTTTCTCTCCGTTATGAGACAGGGACTCCGAAGGAAGAAATGCGGGGGAGGAAGTATTTTCACTATCATATATGCCTACCTTGACATTTTGCATAGTTTGCCTCCGTAAATTGCGTTATCAGAAAGTTCTTCTTCAATACGTAAGAGTTGATTGTACTTCCCTACCCGGTCGGTTCTGCAGAGAGACCCTGTTTTAATCTGGCCCGCATTCGTTGCCACAGCAATATCTGCAATCGTGGTATCTTCCGTCTCTCCTGAACGATGTGAAATAACGGTGGAGTATTTGTTCTTCCCGGCCAGTTCTATGGCATTCAGGGTCTCGGTAAGGGTACCAATCTGATTAACCTTGATGAGGATGGAATTCGCCACTCCCAGTTCAATCCCTTTGTTTAAGATTTCCGTGTTTGTTACAAAGATATCATCGCCAACAAGTTGGATCTTGCCGCCCAAATTTTTTGTAAGCTTTTTCCACCCGTCCCAATCCTCTTCTGCAAGGCCGTCTTCTATGCTGCAAACAGGATATTTATTTGAAAACCTTACATAGAGGTCGATCATCTCCTCGCTGGTCTTTTTTGCTCCGCCTTCTGTCCGCAAGACATATTTCCCATCATGGTAAAATTCACTGGCCGCCGCGTCGAGCGCCAGATAAATATCCTTACCCGCTGTATAACCTGCTTTTTTTATTGCCTCCAGAATCAGTTCTATAGCCTCTTCCGTGGTCTTAAGATTTGGTGCAAATCCCCCCTCATCTCCCACGTTGGTATTATAACCCCTGGATTTCAAGACGGTACGGAGATTGTGAAATACCTCGGCGCCCATGCGCAGAGCTTCGGCAAAACGATCTGCGCCGACAGGCATGATCATAAACTCCTGGATATCCAGATTATTGTCAGCGTGCTTCCCGCCATTCAGGATATTCATCATGGGAACCGGAAGCACCTTAGCATTCGTTCCGCCAAGATAACGGTAGAGCGGTAGACACAAGGCGTTCGCTGCGGCCTTGGCAACAGCTAAGGAAACACCCAGCATGGCATTCGCCCCCAGTTTTTCCTTATTTTTCGTTCCATCCAGTGAAAGCAAAAGATTGTCGATCTCAACCTGCCTGGTGGCATCTATCCCCTCAAGTTTGTGCGCAATAAGCTCATTCACATTTTTAACGGCAGTTTGTACGCCTCTGCCCAGGTAACGGGACGGCTTGTCTGAATCCCGCAGTTCCAGCGCTTCACGTTTTCCCGTGGATGCGCCTGATGGCACGGCTGCGCGACCCATCGCTCCATCCGCTAAAATAACATCTACTTCAACCGTAGGGTTTCCCCTGGAATCCAGAATTTCCCGTGATTTGACACAACATATGGTAGTCAATGGCAACTCCTGTTTTATATGTATGCTTATGCCGGAAGGTAGGTTATAAAAGACAAAACGTATGAATTTTATAGTATATTTTTTAGAACTTGTCAACCAGATTCTTGGAAAAACTGCGTTAAAATTTTACTCGACAAAATTATAGTGATACTTTAATATATAAAAAAGACATTGCACATCTTCCCCATTTTGAGCTTCACAGAGGAGTCAAAGTACGTGTTCGCAAATATTCACAAACTCAAATCAACATATCCATGCTCCAGAGAGACGAAAACATGAAACAAACGGAACCGGCGATGATACCAAATCCTCATAAACCAATGAATACCTGGAAGCATATGGTTGCACATGTTTGCATATTGTTTCTGGTAATAGCGCTTGTCATGGTCTATTTTACCTCTACTGGCTCACCACAGGCCGGTCTTATAGAGGTTGGTGCGTCTGCCTTCATCTTTGTCGCCTTGTTTCACCTCATTATGAAATATTTCCCTTCTGTTTCTAAAATTATTACTTCAGTAATTGTTATAGGTTTTGGGATCGCATTAGTCTTAGTGAATTTCCACTATTTAAAGATGGTGAAACATGATGCTTCACTGGAGCAATTATTAGTGGGAGACCTGCTCGTAAAAAAAAATAGTACAAACCATCAAAAAAAGAGCCAATTGCTACCGTAAGTAAGGAAGAAATCCCCAAAATAGTTTCCAAACACAACCAGGAAAAACCCTCACCGGCAATGTCTCTTGAACAATTAAAAACTTCGATTACAGGACCAATCATAACTGACACCTCTGACACGAATTTCGAATTATTGCATGTTACCTCGTTAAAACCTGCAATCAAAGCTGAAACATTATCTATCAATAAGGAAGATGCCGTAGGGTTGTCGCTGGATGTTATGCCGAAAGAAAATTCTCTTTTATCACTTACCGTAAAAGAATGCGCGCCAACCATCCAGGACGTTATCGGGAAAACCGATATGAGTCACCCCCTGCTTCTTGAGGCTATTCAGGACACGCCAATTGCTCTGGTAAAAGAACAAACGATTCAACCACCGGCAGAAAGAAAGGCAGAAACAATTCCAATAAGATAATTCTCGAACTCTTGAAAAAAGGGCATCACACCTGCCAATTAACTCTCATGGGAATTACCGCTTTATTCGTTCAGGTTGTTGAATTGACTAGGCAAACACTGATTGTTCAGGCATAACTTGTTTTACGTTTTTATGAGGAGTCGTGTTATGAAGATGTGGATCTTTGCAATGATTATGTCATTATCATTCGTACCTGTGAGTTATTGTCAGGCTCAGGATAAAGATGAATCTTTAGATGCTGCAATTAAGTCATTTCTCCAGGCGGTGGAAAAAAATCCTAAATACGCTGAGGCTTATTATAATCTTGGAATTTTATACGGCGAAAAAGGGTTGACGGATGAAGCTATCGCTGCATACAAAAAAAACAATAGAGATTGAACCCAATTTTGTAAAAGCATACAACAATCTCGGCGTGCTTTATTATGAGGCGGGTCGATTTGATGAGGCTATCGAAAGCTTAAAAAAGGCTATTACCTCATCGCCGCAGTATGTTGAAGCACAGTATAATTTAGGAATTGTTTATCATGGAAAGAAGCAATATTCCGATGCCGTGGCCGCATTTCAGAAAGTTGTGGAACTTAATCCAAAATTTGAAAAGGGATATTATAATTTAGGTGTTACCTATGCTGACATGGGCTCGCCAGGCGATGCTCTTGCTGCCTTTAAAAAAAACCGTGTCAATTAACCCGCAATTTTCGGATGCCTACTATAATATGGGTGTAGTTTATGCAAAGAATAATCAGATTGATGAGGCTATTAAATCCTTACAAAAAGCACTGGAACTCAACCCCAACGACGACAAATCACATTTCGCCTTAGGTGTAATCTATCAGATGAAACGAAAGGCAAACCTATCGGGCGGAAAGTCTTAAAAACCCTGATACCCATCCTCTCAAGAAAGTACCTTTTCGCAAAAACCTTATGCTTTCTGGATTGTCAGTTAGTTCTTCCTGGAGAAAACGCAGTTTATGAGTTTGGGCATGAATTAAACAATCGCCCCGAATGGATCGTGATACCAGTAAAGGGGATGGAACTCCTGCTGGATACCAAGTAAATCCTTTGAGATGAAAGAGGATCTGTATGAATACCATAAGCCTTTTAACGGATCATGATATCTACCTCTTTAAAGAAGGTAACCATTTTCAGCTTTACAATAAACTTGGCTCACACAGGATAGTAACAGGAGGAATCACCGGGGTCTCTTTTGCCGTATGGGCGCCAAATGCGGAAAAGGTTTCGGTCGTGGGTGATTTTAATCAATGGAATAACGCATCTCATCCGCTGACACCGCGAAAAGACGAGTCTGGTATCTGGGAAGGATTTATTAAAGGCATTGAAAACGGAACTATTTATAAATATCACATAATTTCCCGGTACCAAAACTATACGGCGGATAAAGGCGACCCCTTCGCCCTGCGATGGGAACCCCCCCCCAAAACTGCATCTCTGGTGTGGGATCTGAATTATGAATGGAATGACCATGCATGGATGAATACCCGTCACAAAGCAAATTCATTAGAGTCGCCATTTGCTATTTACGAAATCCATCTTGGTTCCTGGAAGCGGGTTCCTGAAGAGGGAAACCGGTATCTTACCTACAAAGAAATGGCTCACCACCTTGCTGACTATCTGAAAGAGATGGGATTTACCCATGTTGAACTGTTACCGATTACCGAACATCCCTTTTATGGTTCGTGGGGATACCAGACCGTGGGATACTTTGCACCCACAAGCAGGTATGGAACTCCTCAGGATTTTATGTATTTTGTTGATTATCTGCATCAAAGTGGAATCGGGGTTATTCTTGACTGGGTACCTTCCCATTTTCCCACCGATGAGCATGGCCTTGTCTATTTTGACGGCACCCACCTCTATGAACATGCAGACCCAAAGAAGGGCTTTCATCCGGACTGGAAGAGCTACATTTTTAATTATGGCAGAAATGAAGTAAGGAATTTTCTTATCAGCAGCGCCTTCTTTTGGCTTGATAAATATCATATTGATGGTCTCAGGGTAGATGCAGTGGCATCGATGCTCTATCTCGACTATTCAAGAAAAGAGGGAGAATGGATACCCAACCAATACGGAGGCAGGGAAAATTTAGAGGCAATTACGTTTATCAAAAGATTTAACGAGGCGGTTTATGAGGCCTACCCCGGTATTCAAACGATAGCTGAAGAATCAACCGCATGGCCTATGGTGTCTAAACCAACCTATGTCGGAGGTCTCGGATTTGGCATGAAATGGAATATGGGATGGATGAACGATACTCTGACATATTTTACCAAAGACCCGCTTTATCGAAAGTACTATAACAACCAACTTACCTTTAGCATTATGTACGCATTCTCAGAAAATTTTGTCCTGCCCTTTTCCCATGATGAGGTTGTCCATGGGAAAGGATCTTTAGTGGGAAAAATGCCGGGTGACGAGTGGCAACGATGTGCAAACCTCAGACTCCTCTTCGGGTATATGTACGGACACCCCGGAAAAAAACTCCTTTTTATGGGAGATGAATTTGCTCAGGTGAAGGAATGGCATCATGACGAAAGCCTGGAATGGCATGTCTTACAATATCCTTTTCACCTGGGCGTCAAAAGATGGGTCAGGGATTTAAATCATTTTTATAGAGGCGAGCCTGCATTGTACGAACAGGATTTTTCTTTCGACGGATTTGAGTGGGTCGACTTTCACGATTGGGAATGCAACGTTATCAGCTTTATCAGAAAGGGGAAGTCAACGGATGATGTCATCCTTGTGGTCGGAAACTTTACCCCCGTGCCGAGGCATAATTACCGGGTGGGTGTCCCTCATGGTGGTTTTTGGAAGGAAGCGCTCAACAGCGATGCAACTATCTATGGAGGCAGTGGACAGGGAAATTCTGGTGGCGTGAGTGCTTCACCAGTACCCGTTCACGGAAGGACATATTCCCTTTCTCTTACCTTGCCTCCCTTAGGAATCCTTATTCTGAAGCATGAAGGTGGCAGTCGCTGATGGATAGATATATCTGCATCCATGGGCATTTCTATCAGCCGCCGCGGGAAAACCCCTGGCTGGAAGCCATCGAATTACAGGATTCTGCCTTGCCTTACCATGACTGGAACGAAAGGATTACCGCTGAATGTTACTCCCGCAACACGGCATCCAGAATCCTGGACGGAGAAGGACGTATCAGAGAGATCGTCAGTAATTACGCACGAATAAGTTTTAATTTCGGTCCTACCCTCCTTTCCTGGATGGAGAAATATGCTCCTGCCATATACCGGGCCATACTTGATGCAGACAGAAAAAGTATGGAATGGCGCTCCGGCCATGGAAACGCAATTGCGCAGATATACAATCACGTCATCATGCCTCTGGCAAACACCCGTGACAAGCGCACTCAAGTCCTCTGGGGTATAAGAGACTTTGAGCATAGATTCCGGCGTTTTCCGGAAGGCATGTGGCTCTCGGAAACAGCAGCCGACATTGAATCACTGGATATCCTTGCGGAACATGGCATACAATTTACCATTCTTGCTCCACATCAGGCATCCAGGGTAAGGAGGATTGGTACAGAAAAGTGGAGAGATGTCAGTGGAGGTCAAATTGATCCCACACGGGCGTACGTATGCAAATTACCCTCAGGGAAAACACTCAATATCTTTTTTTACGACGGGCCTATATCCCGCGCAGTGGCATTTGAAAAGTTACTGACCCGGGGAGAAGATTTTGCCGGCCGGCTGTTAAGTGGCTTTTCCGACAAAAGGAAATGGCCTCAGCTTCTCCATATTGCAACCGATGGGGAGTCATATGGACATCACCACCGGTTTGGCGACATGTCCCTTGCATTTGCTCTTCACGATATAGAATCCCGGAGACTTGCAAGACTAACAAATTATGGCGAATATCTGGAGAAACATCCACCAATGCATGAAGTGGAAATATTTCCGCATTCGTCATGGAGTTGCATGCATGGTGTAAAACGATGGAAATACAACTGTGGATGTAACTCTGGCGGGCATCCTGACTGGAACCAGGAATGGCGAACTCCTCTCCGTGATGCTTTTGACTGGCTGAGAGACCAGCTTATGATTAAATACGGACAAAAGGCAAAGGGATATCTGAAAGACCCCTGGCAGGCAAGAGACGAATATATAACGCTTCTCCTTAACCGCTCAGAAGATCAGGTAAACAAGTTTTTTGAACGGCATGTCACAAGAACCCTCAGCGCCAAAGAAACCATCTTCGTGCTTGAATTACTCGAAATCCAAAGAAACACCCTCTTGATGTACACAAGCTGCGGCTGGTTTTTTGATGAGCTTTCAGGGATTGAAACCATACAGATCATGCAATACGCCGGAAGGGCAATTCAACTGTCAGAAAAAGTATTTGGCTACAGTATTGAAAATGTCTTTCTGGACAAACTTGCTCAGGCAAAAAGTAATATCGCCGAACAGAAAGACGGGGCACATATTTACGAGAGATTCGTTAAGCCAGCCAAGATCGACGTCAAAAAGGTCGGGGTACACTATGCCGTGAGTTCGGTTTTCGAGGATTACCCGGAAAACACCGGAATTTATTGCTATACGGTTACCAGAGAAGATTATCATCGGGAAGAGTCAGGGAAAATAAAAATCGCTGTAGGGCGTGCTTCTATCAGGTCTGAAATAATCAGAGAAACCGAACGTTTATGCTTCTGTGTGTTACATCTCGGCAATCATGATTTTAGCGGTGGAGTACATACCTTTCTCGGAGATGATGCATATACGTTAATGAAAAATGAGATTATGACATTATTTGAAAGGGGCGCCTTTTTAGATCTGATAAGGTTGATGGATAATCACTTTGGTATGCACAACTATTCACTCAAACATCTTTTCAAAGACGAACAACGAAAGATCGTGAATCAGGTCATCAGCTCAACCATTGAGGAATTCGAAGAGACCTATCGCCGTATGTATGAGAATAATCGCCTTTTGATGGGTTTTTTACGGGAAACAGGTATGCCCATACCAAGGGTTTTTTACACCGCGGCAGAGTTCACCCTGAACCAGGATTTAAAAAAGGCATGTGAAGAAGAAAAGGATCCACGCAGGACACAAAGTATCCTGCTTGACATGAAAAAATGGAATATCCCCATGGATACTGCAGATCACGAATTCGCAATTCGCCGCCGAATCGAAATGTTAATTGACGAATTGAGAAAGCATCCCGCTGATTTTTCTCTGCTTCAAAAAATAGAGAGAAAACTGCAGCTCTTCCCTGCGTTACCTTTCAAGATCGATCTCTGGCATGTACAAAATGTTTATTATGATATGGCAAAAACAACGTACAAGGAATTTCTGATCAAGGCAAAAGCTGGTGATACAGACGCAGCCCTTTGGACAGAAAAGTTCAAACAGATTGGACACAGACTGTTTTTTAATATAGCAGCAGTGCTGCCTGAAGCTTAAGATAATCATTTTCATGCACGAGGAAATGAATGAACAGAAGATGCGGCATACTACTTCATATCACCTCTCTTCCCTCTCCTCATGGTGTGGGAGATTTTGGTGAAGCAGCTTACCGGTTTGCGGATTTCCTTGCCGAAACCAGGCAATCTCTGTGGCAAATCCTCCCCTTAAATCCCACCTCTACCGTATACGGAAATAGCCCTTACAGCAGTAATTCAGCCTATGCAGGAAATCCGAACATGATAAACCTTGATCTCCTGATACCTGACGGTATTCTCTCAAAATCTGACATGAAAGACCATCCCATCTTTCCTAATGACATGATTGATTATAATACTGTTACTGTCTTTAAGGAAAAAATGCTTCGTATTGCATATAACAATGCTCACCACACGCTGGAAAAGAACGTAGAATTTGAGAAGTTCTGCAATGAAAATGCACATTGGCTTGAGGATTATACCCTCTTTATAACCCTGAAGGAGAGCTTTCATGGAGCTGCCTGGCACGAATGGCCTGAAGGTTTACGGCACAGAAAAGAAGATGTTGTGAGGGAGTGGAGAAAAACACAGAAGGATCGGATACTGATGGAAAAGTTTTTTCAATTCCTCTTTTTCAGGCAGTGGTTTTCTCTAAAAAAATATTGTAATGCAAAAAACATACAGATCATCGGTGACGTTCCTATCTATGTTACAGATGATAGCGCTGATGTGTGGGCGAAACCCGAAATATTTAAGCTGGATGATACCAGCAAACCACAGTTCGTCGCCGGAGTTCCGCCTGATTATTACAGTACAACAGGACAACGGTGGGGAAACCCGGTTTATAACTGGGATATTCTCAGGGCTACGGGTTACCCGTGGTGGCTGAGGCGCATCGAGTATAATCTGAAACTGTACGATATTGTCAGGCTCGATCACTTCAGGGGTTTTGTTTCATACTGGGAAATTCCTGCCAGTGAAAAGACAGCGATCAACGGGAAGTGGGTAGATGCGCCAGTAAAGGATTTCTTCAACGTCCTGCATCGGCATTTTCCAAGCCTTCCCATTATTGCCGAAGACCTGGGAACGATAACCCCTGATGTAAGAGAAATTATAACTCTGTTTGGAATTCCGGGTATGAAGGTGCTCATCTTTGCCTTTGGAGATGATTTGCCCAGTAATCCATACATCCCGCACAACTATACCCACCAGTGCATTGTATACACGGGAACCCATGACAACAACACCGTGAACGGCTGGTTTAAAAAAGAGGCGAGCATAGAAGACAAGGAAAGAATCCGCAAATATCTGGGCAGAGAAGTTACGGAAGGCACGATTCACCGCGAAATGATCCGGCTGGCTATGATGTCTGTTGCAAATATGGTAGTGATACCCATGCAGGATCTGCTTGGTCTGGGAGAAGAATCAAGGATGAATTTACCGGCAACTTCAGAAAATAACTGGAGATGGAGACTCTTACCGGATCAAATCACCCCCGCTCTTATACACGAGCTAACGGAAACAACTGTCATATACGGCAGAGGATGATGTAAACATCAGGCGGCGCAAGAACAATCAAGAACGGACAATTGCGATGCATAGAACTATCCCAAATGAGTGCTGAACTTCTTCGAAACAAATACTGAGCACCAAGTTAGCCCGACCTTCTCAATCCGATGTGTGGGCAGCCGGCAAATTCAAGGAGTCGTGTAAAAAAGTCGGCATTACAAGACGTTTTGAAAATTCATCCCTTTAATATCAATGACCTACCGGCGATACCTGCAAAAAAAACAACCGTTTTGAGATGCAAATTGCGAAGGTCTGGTTACTATCCACCATGCAAACAAGGTGTGTCATGACATCATGACACACCTTGTGACAGTTACACTTGTGTGCCATCCTCTATACCACCGACCATACCCATTGCTTGCTTTTCTCGTTTTGTGTGTCAACTAACTTCTAAAATATTTTCGCTGAATAGTTACCAGGAATTTTAGATAACCACAAAGTCACCAGGATACAAAGAAAACCTGGAGACTGAGAGTCTTTATGGTAACATCAAAACTCCTTAACCATGAAATGAAGCCCGAAGGGCTGACATAGTTATAGCCCAGGGCGTTAGCCCTGGGATAAGGATTCAACAATATTTTTAGCCCTGAAAGGGCGAAACATTTTACCTTTTGTGCTACATGCGTATTTAACAGGGATTATCACGGGAACTAAAAAATACTAAATAAGTGGTGTTTTATGAACAGCCCTAATAAGTAGTGCCTGAACGAAAACGCACTTTTTTTGAAAAGTATTGGGATAGTTTTGGGCTTGCGACAATCTTTCCTTGCCATGTGGTGCTAGACTTTTGCCAGAGGTAAGGTTTTTTCCTCATTTCCTCTGTTTTTTCTTCATGTTAGATCTGTCTGGAGATAGTATCTCCCCTTCCATGCCGTTTTTCCCGGTTTTTTAAGCGGCCTTTCGCAACTTCTTTTCCTTCTTTCGTGCCTTCTCCTGAAGCACGTTTCACAGCTTGTGTAAATTTGCTGCTATCACTCCCAGCGCATAATACCTCTTAAATGCCTTCAACCCTTTGTCCAGGCATCTATCCAAGCCGTGATGTTCCAAACGATTGATGTCTGATTCCACCGCTGAGTGCCTATGCCGTAGCTTCCGAAACGTCTTGCCCGATTC
>AYTS01000107.1 GCA_002009475.1 Candidatus Brocadia carolinensis
AAAAAAGATGCTGAAATTGGGAATAAGGCTCGCCACGGTATAAGGTAATACAAGGAAAACAAGCCCTCCTTAAGCAGTTTCAGGTACCCTTTCATACGAAAATACAAAATTATGATTTGGATGGAAAAATCTTAAACGTTTCCTGACTTGCTTATCGATCGTATTTTAATTTACACACCCTTTCCTTTGTCTTTTATTCTTATTTACTGCAACATTCTCGGACAGCCTGTAGAGGCACGTTTGGCCAACAGACTGCGCGCCTGGCAGACGATCCAGCAGGCGAAAGAGCGTGCGGTGGCAGAGGCACAAAGAATTGCACTGCCACTGCTGCGGGGCGGACTACTAGGAATCGCGGATCTTCCAGCCGCTTCGCAACTTATGGACGACCTAACAGAACGTTGGCTGGTCGATTTTGCCGCAACAAGTGCAACGTTTGTCACCCAGATCGACCAGGCCACGCTGAGCCTCCAAACACTCATCAACGGTATTCGCAACAATTGGTACGAAGCGAGCCACGTTGCCAGCAAATGGACGATCAAACCTGAGTACCTCGCAAAGTTCGACGCCGAGTGGCAGTGGCTAGGGACCTACGGCAGTTGGCGGGCCACTGTGTTGAGTTACCTGTATCCCGAGAATCTCTTGTTTCCTGAGCTCCGGAAGGATTCAACTTTAAAGTTCGTGACTTTTTTGGGAGAATTACGAAAACTTCAGCCGCTGACATCAATCAGCCTGGATACACCGCCAGACGCATTTAGGAATGCCAAGAGTGCTTTGGCGGGTGAAGAGGCTCAATATTTTGCACCGATGGTGATCGGGCTTGCTTTGCAGAGGGCGGGTCTCTATCCCGCTGCGCTTGATGAGTACCGCGAGGTATACGATACCAGTAAATCAGGAGCGGCGCGAAAAATCGCACCGTGCTGAAGACGCCAAACGAGAATGACAGCCAACAGCCAGCACCATTCTTTGGCGATTGTTGGACACTAAAGCTGACCGACCCACACGCCGTTGCTTTGCTAGAGGACGACAACGGGAAACGGATATGGGGAAACCCGTACACGCGCTATACCCTGATCCAAATCGTCCACTGCTTGCTGGCTCAAGCGGATGGTGAGTTCGCGGCAGGCACGAAAGACGCGCGAAACAAGGCGCTGTCTCTTTATCTTGAGGCCAAAGAGGTGCTGGCCTTTGATGAGTTGCGCGAATTGCAACCCGAGAAGCCTGAGCAGGCTTATTTGCCCAACCCTGTTCTGGCGGCGAAAAGGGCGCACGTAGACGTGGCTTTGCGTAAACTTCGTCGTGGATTGAGCCTTTTGGGCACGCCGTTGCCACCCGATTTGACACGTGGTCCCAATGCAGGCGCTGTTTCCAATTTGGTACGTCCAACTCCTTACCGTTTCAAAGTGTTGATAGAGCGCGCCAAGCAATTGGCGGTCCAGGCACAGAACTTCGAGTCACAGTACCTGTCTGCTATAGAAAGGGGAGAGCGAGAAGCTGAGAAACTGATGAGAGAGAACTTCATCTCAGAAGTTGCGGGGCAGACAGTGACACTGAGGCAACTGGGCGAACGCGAGGCGAAGACAGGCAAAACGTTGGCTGAGTTACAAAGGACGCGCTCACAAACACAGGCCGATCGATACCAACAATGGCTGTCCGCTGGACCCAACGAAAACGAACGATTGCAAATGGAAGCCATTCAGCAGGCGAGCACCAGCCGCCAAATCATTAATATTGCCGATGCAGTGATCAGCTCAGCGCAGGCCACGCAAACTGCCGCAGGCGTGTTAGCACTCGTTGAATCGATGGGTGCCAAACAAGCAATTGCCGGCACTATCGGAATTGCGGTAGGCGCTAAAGCAGTCGCACAGGGATTCCTGATTGATCAAGAGACCAGAAGCCAACTCAGCGGCCTTCGCGCCTCTCAGGAACGCCGGGCACAAGAGTGGCAGCTACAGCGAGACCTCTCGCGACAAGATGTGTTGATTGGCAATCAGCAGGTCACCGCAGCCGATGACCGTGTAGCGATTGCTGCTCAGGAGTCGGCGATCGCGCGAATGCAATTTGATCAGGCTCGCCAGATGCTCACGTTTCTGACCAATAAGTTCACCAGTGTCGAGTTTTATCAGTGGCTGACCGGGGTGCTGAGCGAGGTTTACGCTTTTTTCCTGCGAACCGCTGCGAGTAACGCTCAACAGGCGGAATTGCAGCTGGCGTTCGAACGCCAGGAAGCTCCTGCGCGCCTGATCAAACCTGACTATTGGCTCGCAGCCTCCCAACCATCGGCTGGGAAAAATGCAGACGCTGCACCGGATAGACGCGGTATCAGCGGTTCAGCGAGGCTGGTGCAAGACCTCTATACACTTGACCAGCAAGCATTCAGTTCAGAACGCAGGATGCTCAATTTGACGCGAAGCTTCCCACTCTCTCGTTTAATGCCACTCGAGTTTGAGGAGTTTCGCCGTACCGGGCTATTGGCCTTTTCGACGTCGATGCAGTGGTTTGACGAGGGACTCCCGGGCCACTACATGCGCTTGATCAAGCGAGCGCGAATCTCTGTAGCAGCTTTAATTCCGCCAAGCCAGGGCATACGTGCCACGCTTACCAACGGCGGGATCTCCCGTGTTGTCACGGCAGACCCAGGCTATCCAACGGTTGTAGTGCGTCAGGACCCTCAGAGCGTTTCACTAACTTCACCTGTCTCCGCCACGGGCGTATTTGAGCTCGATGTGCAGTCTGAATTGTTGTTCCCGTTTGAGGGCACGGGGGTGGATACGACATGGTTCTTCGAACTGCCACCAGCCGGGAATCCGTTTGACTTCGACACCATCGCTGAAGTGGTGCTGACCGTTGAGTACACTGCTTTGATGAGCTACGAGCTGCGTGATCGAGTGGTCAAAAAGCTGCCGAGACGATGGAGCGGAGATATATCGTTCAGCGTACGCAGGGATATTCCCGACGTTTGGTACGAACTGTCCAATCCAACATCAGAAGGCGTCCTTGAAATTGAACTGGAGCTGGATACTCGATTTTTCCCATCTGGCATCTCAAATCGCGCTATTGATGAAGTCGCTTTGTCTATGCGTTTGTGTGATAGTGGATATCCAGTGGCTTATGTTTTGCCAACGTTCATTCCACAGAACAGCACCACGCCCGTTGTAGGCACACAGTCTGCTTTGGTCAAAGGGCTTGTCAGTTCAACTCAATCGGGCGCAAGTAGTTGGAGCGCCCTGAGAGGTTCAGCCGGAACAGCGGCCCGTTGGAAATTCCAACTGTCTGATGTTCCCTCCTCCGATTTTTCTTTGCGCGAGGCGTTCCAGGAGTCGAACGTTGACGACATTACGGTCGTCTTCACCGTTTCAGGGATGCGTCCAGCCTGGTCGGCGTAGGTCAGGGGTGTGGCTCCCAAAACGTAACCGTTTCCTGAAGGGGTATAGACCTTCTGCGAAGATTTGACGTGCATGCTGGGAGGTCGCCGACCGATGAGGCGGAGGTCGCAGGTAGTAATGCCCCCGATCACAGTGGCCGAGCTGATGTGGTGGCCGGCCAGGAGGGTTTACAGATTACGCTGGTATTTTTGGAAGTTCGCACCTTCCTGAAGCAATTCAGCCTCGTAACTGCATATACAGGTGGCAACGACGTTAGGAAAGCGGAAGCCAATACAAAGGGATCGATAGCGCATTGTTGCAGAGCATAAGAAAAATATTATTATAACAAAAACCAAGGAGGTATTTATGGCAACCAAAAAAACATTTCCAAAATGGACTTTGGCCAAAAAAAAAGAGCACACGGAAAAAATTCTAAAACTGGTAGTAAAGCTTAAGCGTGAGAATAAACTCGATAATTTCACAGCGATCACACCGGAGCAGATAGAAGAAAAATTCAAACGTATCAATTCTCCAATGAGCCTTTGAAGAAAATAATGGTGTATGCTCTATTAAATAATCTTTAAGACAATCCCCTTTCGATACGTGGGTAGGCAGGTTAAAAAAAATATAGAGGGCAAAGAACCGATGAATTTAGATTTCAACCAATCTTCTATTTCTTCTTCCCAGATAAAATGGTGAGATATTTATTGACGTGAATATATGAAGCTGCTATTATGCCTACGCTGAATGGTTTGATGTAAGACTTCTGGGAATATCACCTGTCCGTATGCAGACACACAGACAGACGTAAAAAATTCTGGACATCTTAGATATTTAATGGGCAAAAGGGGAAAACTATTAAAACAAATTTTATCAGGCCAATCAGATTACAACACTTCATAAATCTTTTACTTTCACTCGGATTTAAAATGAGACAGCAGGGAAGTCATAAAATATTTACGAAAGATGGAATAACGGAAAGGATTAACTTGCAATCGGAAGGTTCAAAGGCAAAAGGATATCAGGTGAGGCAAATAAGAAAAATATTAACAACGTATAAATTTAATATAGGGAGAAGCGATGAGTGAATCAAAATATGAAATGATTATTTATTGGGATAAAACAGACAATGTTTATGTTGTTGACGTGCCAGAGTTACCAGGGTGTATAGCGCATGGTAA
Source organism: Candidatus Brocadia carolinensis (assembly GCA_002009475.1). Lineage (GTDB taxonomy): Bacteria > Planctomycetota > Brocadiia > Brocadiales > Brocadiaceae > Brocadia > Brocadia carolinensis. Next base: position 4,544 of record AYTS01000107.1, read on the forward strand.
GTCAAAACAAGAAGCGCTTGAAAATGCAGAAAAGGCAGTAGCGGTTTGGTTAAATACGGCAAAAGAAGATGGTATTCAAATACCAGAGCCCAAGGGCCGCTTAATGTATGCATAACACATTGACCTAACCCGCCATTTAAATTTGGCCTTCGGCAATTTTCTCATGTAGAGAGAAGAGCCTCTTCGCTCTAGGCTGGTTCAATCTTGCAGATTAAACATATATTTGAGAGACGGAATTATGCCAAATGTTTCGGTTCAATCGAGGACGATTGAACCAGCGAAGAGGGGATTTTATAACTTGATTTGTCAATAAAAAGAGTCGCTGTACCTATTTATTCCTCAAATCCCACGGATAAACACAAAACTCATTCTTTGGCCTGTCGTTCAAACTCACGACCTTGTAATTATTTATTTGTAGTGGCTGTTAAAATAATCGATTGCCGAGGGGTTGAACTGCTCAAAGTTGAGCTTTATCTCTATCGGCAGGATGGCGTTTCTGATCTTCAGGATAAAGTCTATCTCCTTCTTATCTTTTGTCCTCCAGTAAAAGACGGCTTCATGGGAGTATCTTTTCACCAACTCTGCAAAGACCCCAGTCTCAAACACGTTACCCATGACCTCTTTTTGCAGCCCCTTTAGCCAGAGCACCTGCATAAGACCCGCGTCATAAAAGTATATCTTCGGAGGCTTGAAAAGCTCGGAGCGAATATTGCGGCTTAAGGGTCTCACAAGCTTAATGATATAGGTATTTTCCATAATGTAATTTATATCGAACTTAAAGTAAAGCAAAGATTACTTTAAGTATAACTCAACATTTGCCGTCATCCCAGCCAATATTTTCAAGGAAATCGTCATATGTCCCCAAAAAAAGCTGCGCATTCTCTTTGTTGAAAACGATCAACTTGGTAACGATGTCACGCAGGATCATTTCGCTATGCGTAACAAGGATAACCGATCCTTCGTATTCGTCGAGCTGTTCGGTGAGCTCTTCTATCGATTCCATATCGAGGTGGTTGGTCGGTTCGTCGAGGAGCAGGAGGTTCGTTGGGTTGGCCAATATCTTGCCCAGCAACACGCGGCTCCGTTCGCCGCCGGAAAGTACCCTGATCTTCTTTTCCGCCGCGTCGCCAGGAAACATCATCGCACCGGCGAGGCTGCGAAGTCGCTGGTTGTTGAGCGACGGATTTGACCTGTTCAATTCGTCCAGGACGTTGCATTCAAGGTTAAGCCGTTGGATGTTCGTCTGTCCGAAGTGGCCTATTTTCGTAGCGGGGTGCGTGCTTATCCCGCCGGAAAGCGGTTTTATCTCGCCGGCAAGAAGGTTCAGCAACGTCGATTTCCCCTTGCCGTTTTTCCCAATGATGGCGATGCGGTCATGAGCTTCCACCGTGAATGTCAGATCCTTAAATAGCGCGTTATCCGGATTACCGTTGTAGGAGAACGATAGGTTGCACGCTTCCATAACGACTTTGCCGGGACACTTTACGTGATTGAAACGGAACGCCAGCATTGCATCATGGTCAAGCTTTTCGATACGCTCCATCTTGTCCAGCAACTTCAGGCGCGACTGGGCGCGACCGGCCGTGCTGGCGCGCGCCAGATTGCGCGCCACAAACTCTTCGATCTCCTTTATCCGTTTCTCCTGGTGGACACGGGTCTTTTCGTGAATTTCAGCCTCGTGATCGAGGGTTTCGAAAAAGGTAATGGTATCTCCCTTCAGCTTGCGGATCTGACGGCGGACTACCCCCATCGTGTGGGTGGTCACTTCATCCATAAAGCCACGGTCATGCGTGATGATGATGACCTCCCCCTGAAATGCCCGGAGCCAATCTTTGAGCCAGCGAAGGCTGACGATGTCGAGGTAATTGGTCGGTTCATCCAGTAAAAGCATGTGGGGATTTTGCACCAGCAGCTTCGCCAGGTTCATCCGTATCTGGTAACCTCCGGAAAAACCCTCTGGCGGTTTTTCCATGTCCGGCTCGGTGAAACCCAGGCCGAACAGTATTTTTTCCACTTTCCAGTGGTCGTATATTTCGTCTTCCGAAAGGGCGGTAGCCACCTCATCCAGGACGGTTTTCCGGGTGAATTTGAGGTGCTGCTCAAGCGTTCCGATTTTATACCCTTTTGGTATGCTGATGATGCCGCTGTCGGGTTGCTCTTCCTTCAGAATGAGGCGGAAGAGAGTTGATTTGCCACTGCCGTTACGCCCAACAAAGCCGACTTTTTCACGCGGGCCGATGCTCAGGGTAACGTTGTTGTACAGCGCCTGTTTGCCGTAGGATTTGGTCAGGTTGCTTATTTGTATCATGTCATTGTTCGCCTAGGATTAAATACCGCTTTAATTAAATCAATCATTTTACCGTCTGATAGGTTGGGATGAAAGACAATTAAGGGGATGTATGAAATTTCATTTTATTCATGTGGTTTTGCGGTAGGATGGATTAAGCGAGAGCGAATCCACCATTCTAATGTTTCGGTTCAATCGAGGACGATTGAACCAGCTAAGGATTTGCTCCTATTTGATAGGACGGGGTAGTCGTTATTTTCAACCCTCTTTCCCTTGCCAGAGATTTCACCCACAAGGTAAACTTTTCATGTATTTGAAAAGAAACCGAAGGAAAACCTTTCGTGCGGAGTTCCGTCATAAATAACGTAACTGCCTGAAAGGTACACAAATAGTGTCCTCCGGCTTGCTTCCTGAGGTGATATTCAGATGGCGGCGCTGTTTTTAACCCGACTTTTTTTAAATGCATAAGCACGGGTTTGCGAAGCCATCTCCGCGCATTCCGCCAACTGGTGTCCAGGACAAAAATATTCAATGGCTTCCCCGTTTCTTCTATAATTTTTTGCCCATCACAAACAGGCGGTGTCGGGAAAAGGATTACCGGCGTATAATCGGTTCTCGCTATTTCCGACTCAACCTCTTTTTCCCACCCCTTTTTTCCTACATAAACAGGAGAGATATTTCCCAGCATACACCGAAGCAGCCTTCCCGTGTTGGAGATAATTCGCTCCTCTCTTTTACTTGTTAAGAGGGTTATTTTATGTTCCGTCCAAAAGGCGGAAATATCCCGGCAAATACAGTCCTGAATGATTAACCGGCATTGAATACATCTTTCCTTACTTGATTTGTCCATGTTTTTTCGATTTTAATTTACGGAAATTTCCTAGTCATGAAAAACAAACTACCCTGTCGTTCCTTCGGGACTTGTATTGTTTTATTCAATTCCAGTGGGCTTCACCCCCCCGCAACATCCTGACGGCATTTCAGGCCTAACATGGAATTTCTTATACGCTGAATACAGGCTGATCCATAAACCCCGTTAAGGCCAATCCGCCTCCTGAATGAATCAGGAGTATATTCCCTTCAAGTTTTTTGTCGAGAATCGTTAGCCGTGCCGTAAGAAACATCTTGGCTGAATACACGGGATCGGTGATGATGCCATCCTCTCTTGCAATACGCTGTATTTCCTTGAAAACAGTCTTGTTGGTGCTGCCAAATGACTTCGCGGTCGCAGGATAATACATACAGTAGTCAGGTACTTGTTCAAGAGAAACATCGAAAAACTCCCTGGTGTATTGCATAACTTTGGACAATCCCGTCTGGAATTCATCAAACGATCCTGCCAGGACCACGACATGAAATATCGTCTTCCTCTCAAGGGCAACAGCCCCGGCCAGGAGAGACTGCGCAACCATCCCCGTACCGGCATCGATAAAAATATGGTCGAATCGAATTCCTGACTCCCTTTCATTGCGAAGAATATCAACGAGCAGGCTTAAAGAGCCCGGCAGCGCCAGCCGATGATGTGCCCCCTCAGGAAGAACGAAAATCTTTCTTCCCTCAGTCCTTCTTTTCTCTGCATAGTTGTTTGCCAGGACTTCGCAATCAGCCCACTGGGAGCGTGAGACCCAGTGGATCTCTCTGTCGTCAACAAACAACGAGAGCACTTTTGCGTTCCCCTGTTTTCGAGGTGGTGGACCAAGGAGAAAGGGGATCATCCTGATATTATTTTCCGTCAGGGTCTGGGCAGCAGAAAGTACGTTGTTTGAATGTGCCCCACCAATCACCACCACTTCCTCAATCCCTTGTTGTTTTAAAGAAGGGATTATGGATGCATGTTTTCGCAACTTGGTTCCCGACACGCCAAAGCCCAGCTCATCGTCCCGCTTGACCCATATATCTGTGCGGCCAAACCATTGTAATCGATGTATCCGGCTCTGAAGCCGATAGGCCTCCGCCGTATCCAGCCGGCATGCCTCTGCTATCTTTCTGTAAAGTTCGCTCTCTTGAATCATGATCATTCATCCATTGATAATAACAAGAACCAAACGAGGATTACTGGCGTAACTACTGGGAGCGCCCATCACCTATCTCCTTCTTGCAATCGATTGTCTCGAACATTACCAAGAAAAGGTCAGCATGAAAAGGGTTCGAGAGTTGCGTATCAAAACACAAAACACGAAACGTACAACGCTGACTTTTTGTTATACGTGTTCGTAAAATTGTTTCATACGAAAAAGTTCCTTTTGACTCTATAACTTCTTCGATGATTTGTCGTGTTAAATTGTTAGATACGGCAGCATAGCTTTTGCTGTTTTCATCCGCATAGCGGGTGGTTTAGCTCAGGAATTAGAAGGATATCTGTTCCTTATCCAGACTGCAAGTAAGACATTGGTGTTCATCAAGAGGTTGACCAAAGAGGACTGTTTCAGAGATGAAACCACCACATGATGCGCATCGCGCGGTATGTGGCAAAACAGGATTTTTTCCATAATATCCCAGGGTTTCTATCTGAGTGCAGACGATTTCCTTCCTTCTCTCAAAACCGTAACAAGTCTCCAGGAATTTCTGCATATGAAATCGTTTTGTCACCACCATAAAAACGGAAAACTCGGTATCGGGTTCTTTCGTTGGTTGGGTTTTATGAATCATCGCATGAAAAACAACAGCATTCTTCCGGTGTTTTGTATCTACCAGAAATATGGTCTGTCCATCCCTTTTAAACAAGGTATGCTTGACATAATTTGCGTGCAGATATTCTCCCAGTTTTTGTTGGATAAAAGAAGTCGTAAATTCTTTAGCGAAACATATCTTATACAGGATACCGTGCACATCCGGTATCCCGCCGGGGTCCAAAACAAATTCCTTAATCCTGAATCCATGACAATATGTCTGTATACGGTTGAGTCTTAAAGAAAGCGCTTCATGATTCAACAGGTCTTGTGTCGTATCGTTTGACAAAAACGCCAGGTGGTAAACGTTAATACCATGAGTAAAATCAGCACCAGATTCCTCTTCTCCAAAGTCCCGCAAATGCGCCGACAAGGATTGATAATATAGCACAACTTCCGGTATGGCAAGCATGAGGGCACGCGCAATGGCCACTCCGATAAATCGCTTTGGGGCCAATCGCAGGGTTGGTTCAATCTCAACAACTGCCCGCAGGATACGTCTATTGCGTTTCCTGTCTGCAAGCCGGAGAATTTCTTCCATGAGAAATGGCTGAGAAATCGTATGATGGGTGAGTTTCCTTATATGTGCAGGTGTTGGACACGCCCCGCATCCCAGGCATCGCGCTTCAACGTGCGGACGCCCCAGGCAGTATTCCCGCTCGCTAAAATGAATTGAACGCTCAGACTCTTCCCACAAAAATTTTTTTGAGATACCCAAATCGACATCGTCCCAGGGAAAGACATGGTCTTTCTCTTTTGCACAAAAGTAATTTTCTTCTGATAATCCCAATTCCATGAGATAAGCGCGCCAGTTTTTGATTATCTGTTTGGGGATGACATGGTAGTACACAAACCCATCGGTAATCGACGATCGGATAAGGGCGGGGGTTAGCTGCCGGTCTCCCATCGCCAGTAATTGTGTCATCCATATCTCCTCATAGGATGCGCTTTCCCGGAATTCCATGTCATTCAGTTTGCATATGCGGTCAATTTCCTTTCTGCTCTTCTTTTGGTCTTCAATGGCTGTTAAACACTTGTGAAATTGCAGCGGGGTATGAGGTGGATAATAGAGTGGCGTCAGGCTGAAAATAATGCGTACCTTACTGTCCGACATGCTTTTTAAATTTTCCAGACGCTTTACAAATTTTCCGAACTCCTCAAAATCTTCCGCTTCTTCTAAACCCGTACCGATCAGAAAAATCTTGAGTTCCCTGATACCCCTTTCGAACAAAAATTCGCAGGCCTTATAGATCTGTTCTTCCGTAAGATTCTTGTGCAGAGAACGTCGCAACCGTTCACTGATTCCCTCCATTCCACAGCTTACCGTTGTTTTCCCGATTATCTGCTGCACTTCCACGAGGAACCGGTCGGTCGATAGCAGGTCAAATCGCTGGCTTTTCAGGCTGACGTTGGCCATTTCCCGATAAAAAGACAAGATCATGGGGTACAGCTCGGCATGGGTGTTAAAATTAAAACTGAAGAGCGTGACTGTATCAAGCCCTTGTTGCGCTTTTGCCGCTCTCAGCGCTTCTAAAAGCCTTGCCAATGATCGTTCCCGATATGGCTTTCTCTCCCAGCTTTCAGCGCAGAAAGAACAGAAGCACGGACATCCGTTACTGATTTGCAGACTTCCCACGCCGATGCTTTCGGTTTCATACCATACGGGGCCGGATTCCAGAGTTCTCGCCTGATCAAGGTCGTACACCGTTGCACTCTTAACCGGATAAGGTATCAACGGTTCTGTTGGTGTAATCTCTACCAAAACTTTTTTATACCGATGCTCATACTTATCCGGCTCATAAAACCCATCTACCTTTCCATGACAGGCATGTAAGATTTCAGCCTTACGTAAGCCAGCGGATTTCCCCTCTTTCACCATCGTTAAAAATTGTTTTATGGAATATTCCCCTTCCCCCAGAAACACTGCATCTACAAGCCCACAAGCATTTCCAAAACCTTGTTCTTTTATTGGGCCGTGTAATACTGAGGTAACTGCTGAACTTGCACCCCCAAGCACAACCAATGGAATGTCTGAGCGCGACATGCGTTCCTCTTTAAAGAGGGGGATGCCTGAAAAATGAAGAAGTTTCGGCAGGTTCAGTAACTCCAGGACAAAGGAATTGCTAATACCGAGCACATCAAACGCGCACGGGGGTTCTTTTGTGGTGGTGCCTGTCCAAAGAGGAATGTTGGAGGCAATCATCACCTCAAGGTCTTTGGGTGGGGGGAGGAAGGCGAAATCGGTAAAGACTCCTTCAACCTCCTGGGCAATCTGGGCGACCAGGGAATGAGAGATGGAAACCGACACATCGCGATACGTTGACAGTCTGCAGATCAGGAATCGCAACTCTGCCTGAAGAAACAAGGCAGGGTTCATGGTATTAGGCTCCTCCCCTTTCAACCATAATCCGGCTCGTGACAGTAAGTGATAATTCTTTTCATACCACTGCCTGATTTCCTGAGAGGATTTTAAGCAATCGTAAGGTTTGATAGCAAACATGGTTGTTTCAATATCCCGAAGATTCTTTATGAGTAGTTGGGTCTGTTTCTTATTATAATCAAGGGAAAAAGTGTGTTGTTAAAGTTTTGTAAGAGCAGGGAAAAAAACCCTCCCTTTATCGTAAAAGTAGTTTTCAGAAAAAAGTAAACCATAAAGAAAAGGAGGGCGATAGGGGCGTTATCCCCTGTTCAGATAGTATCACAATAGAATTTGGTTGTCAATTTAGCGCGAACATAAGGGGTTGCAGTTTAGCAACGCTCCTCGTGGCATTTGGCAGATTGATGCTACAGATATTGCCAGATTATAACCAGAAGGTACTCCTTGGTTTGCTGAGATGCCGTGGGACAATCCAGGAAGCCGTTCTGTTGTGGCAGATGCAACAATGAAAAAGAGTTTATCCGGAAGACAAGACATGGAAAAGAGCGGTATTCGCGTAGTCACAAGAAAAAGCTTCCGGAAAGACGAGTGGCCTGGCAATCTTACGACACTACAGCTCTTTCTGTTTTTGCCTGAAGTAAACATCCGATTCAACACATGGGTTTTAAAAAGCGTTTTATTTCTTAAAAATCTCAGGTAACACCATGCCTCTGAATTATTCTACCTGCTATTATTACATTGACAGGTATAACTGCTTAATGCTAAATTTGACATTTTACACTTTGTGCTTCCTCGCAGGAAAAGTTAATAGACAGAGAGGATTGATAGCAGTTATCAAATGAAATTTAAGAGAAATCATGGGTAAGGCACTTCATAATGGATTGGCTACATAAGCAAACACGGGAAGGATAGGTATGAAAATTAATGTAAAGGTTGGAACCGTCGAAAAAGAAGCCGCAGAGATACTGGTTTTTTATTTGTTTGAAGATATGAAAATCATGAGCAAATCACTGGTTTATTGTAATGAGGTCTTGCACAATAGTATCTCTGAATTCATAAAGGAAAAAGAGTTTATTGCCAAGCTTAATAAAACGATGGTGCTGCCTACTTACGGAAAAATGCCGGCGAGACGTATTATGCTCGTGGGTCTGGGAAAGAAAAAAGACGTGACGCTTGATAAAATAAGGCAAGCGGCAGGCACTACAACCAGCATTCTGCGCGATATGGGCATCAGTGAAAGTACCTGTGTGATGGACTCAGTAGATATTACTGTGCCGTTAAGCGAGTGGTGTCAGGCTTATGTGGAAGGCGCCAGGCTTGCACTGTACAAATTCCAGAGATATAAATATGTCTCTCCTGAAGAACGGCATGAACTCAAGGTATTAAACCTTCTTTTCTCTCAGAAAGATGTTTCAACAACCGTTCGTACTGCTGTTACCTGCGGAGAAATTATAGCTGATGCCGTCTCACTCACCCGAGATCTCATTAACACGCCCTCCCGGGATAAAACCCCTGCTATTTTAGCCGATTGTGCGATAAAAATAGCAAAGGAATATGGCATGCAATGTAAAGTGATGTCTTTGCCGGAGCTGAAAAAGCTCGGGATGGGTGGTTTATTAGGAGTTGCGCAGGGAAGCGTTCAACCGCCTAAGTTTATTATTCTCGACTATAATGCCCGCGCTAAAAACCGGGACACCCTGGTGTTTATCGGGAAAGGGATTACCTTTGATTCGGGTGGAATCTGCCTGAAACAGGCCAAAGATATGGATCTGATGAAGAGCGATATGTCCGGCACTGCCGCTGTGATTGGGGCAATTACGGCTCTGTCGAGGATGAAGGTGCCTCATCGCATTATTGGCCTGATGCCGTGTACTGAAAATATGCCCGGGGGTTCAGCTATGAAACCGGGCGATATCATTAAATTCTCTTCCGGCAAGACCGCTGAGGTTGCGAATACCGATGCGGAAGGTCGCCTGATTTTAGCTGATGCGCTGGCGTACGCAGAAAACTATCACCCGCAGGCGGTGATCGATCTGGCGACCCTGACGGGATCCTGTGTGGTGGCTTTGGGCACGGTTGTCACCGGTATGATGGGAAATAACGAGGCGTTGAAAAAAAGAGTTCAGATTGCCGGAGAAAAATCATGGGAAAGGGTCTGGGAACTTCCCCTGTGGGAAGAGTATCAGGAGCAAATCAAGAGCGATATTGCAGATATAAAAAATGTGGGCGGCTCTCACGGAGGAGCTATTACCGCCGCCTGTTTTTTGAGTAAGTTTGCAGAGAAATATCCCTGGGTACACCTGGATATTGCCGGCACTGCATGGTGTGAAAAGGGTGGCGCCTATACTCAGAAAGGGGCATCTGGCGTTGGAGTTCGATTGCTGGTAGAATTAGTCAGGAACTGGGCTAAATTTCCAGAGAAACATTCTCTGTGAGTAGTGTGACAGAAACAGAGGCGAAGGAGTAATGACCATGGAAGGTATCGATTATACTGATGACATTGTTATCAAAGGTGCCAGGGAGCATAATCTAAAAGGGATCAATGTCGATATCCCACGTGACCAGATTACGGTTATTACCGGTATCAGTGGATCAGGTAAATCCTCCCTTGCGTTTGATACCATTTATGCAGAGGGACAACGCCGCTATATTGAAAGCCTTTCTACGTATGCACAGCAGTTTTTAGATCAAATCCAAAAACCAGATGTAGAACTTATTGAAGGACTTCCTCCCACAATTGCTATTGAACAGCGTACCTGCCCTCCCAGTTCCCGTTCTACCGTGGCAACCGTTACAGAAATCTATGACTACTTACGATTGTTATACGCGCGGGTCGGCACTCCCTATTGTTATCAGTGCAATTGCATTATCTCCCGCCAGACTATTGACCAGATGATTCAGAGAATTATGGAAATTCCTCAAGGGACCAAGATCATGCTTCTTGCCCCTCTCATTAAAGGAAAAAAGGGAGAACACCGGGAGGTATTCCAATCGATACTCCAAAAGGGTTTTGTGCGTGCCCGGGTCGACGGTGAGCTTCTCGATCTTACAACGATTCCGAAATTAGCACGGTATAAAATCCATAAAATTGACGTAGTTGTCGACCGGCTGGTAATAAAAAATGATATCAAGACACGGCTCTACAATTCTGTGGAGATATGTCTCAAAATAGGTGAAGGGGTCATGTTGGTAAGTCAGGAACGCGAAAAATTATTAACAGACCTTCTCTTCAGTGAACGATATGCTTGTCCCTCATGTGGCACCGGTTACGATGAGCCGACGCCACGGATGTTTTCTTTTAATAGCCCTTATGGTGCCTGCCCGAGCTGCAATGGACTGGGAAATAGCCTGGATTTTGATCCTGAGTTGATTGTTCCTGATAAACGCATGAGCATCAAAGAAGGCGCCATAGATGCCTGGAGTCGATGGGGATCGCTAACCCAGAATCATTATGACGACCAAATCAAGGTATTTTCAAAAAGCTTTTCCGTTCCTTTGCATAAACCTTTTGGAAAACTGACGAAAGAGGCATCAGATGCCTTGCTCTTTGGCGCGAAAGATTTTGAAGGGGTGATTCCTAACCTCAAGCGAATCTATGGAAAAACGGCGAACGAAAATATTTTAAAACGTCTTTCCGGCTATATGAGCCACAGGTCATGTAATGCCTGTAACGGATCCAGACTGCGAGCCGAGTCCCTTTCGGTAAAAATAGATCACAAGTCTATTCGTGAGATTATGAATTTCACAATAGAAGAAGCCCTTGCATTTTTTACCAAGCTGAAATTGGAGGGACAACAGGAGGTCATTGCCAGGCCGATCCTCAAGGAAATTCAGAACAGACTCCGCTTTATGATAGATGTCGGATTACATTATATAACCCTGGGACGCAGCAGTGATTCCCTATCCGGAGGCGAAGCCCAAAGAACGAGACTCGCCACACAGATTGGCTCAGGCCTTGTCGGAGTTTGTTACGTCCTGGATGAGCCTACCATAGGGCTTCATTCGCGTGACAACGAACGGCTTTTGCGGGCGTTAAAAAGTCTTCGTGACCATGGGAATACGGTCATCCTCGTGGAGCATGACGAACATGCCATTCGCCATGCGGATTATATCATAGACCTCGGGCCTGGAGCCGGTGAACGCGGTGGCAGTATCGTCGCCTGCGGTACTCTACGCGAAATTTCCGATAACCCCGATTCATTAACCGGGCAGTATCTCAATCAAACAACAAAAATCGAGCTTCCTGCCAGGAGGCGTAAGATTAATTTGAAACATTCTCTTGAGATACGGGGCGCCCGAGCCAATAACTTAAAGGATATTACCGTGAAAATCCCGTTGAAAACTTTTTGTTGTGTTACGGGAGTATCCGGTTCTGGCAAGAGCACCCTTGTCAACGACATCCTGTATCGGGCAATTTCCCGGTTGTTGTATAATAGTCACGAGGTGCCGGGAGAGCATGATACAATTCTTGGCGTCGAACATATTGACAAAATTATAGAAATTGATCAATCACCCATTGGGCGTACACCGCGCTCGAATCCTGCAACATACACGAAGGCATTTGATATGATCCGTACTCTTTTTGCACGGACTCCAGAGGCAAAGGTTCGCGGTTACAATGCCGGAAGATACAGTTTTAATATCAGCGGCGGACGATGTGAGGGTTGCACGGGACAAGGGATCAAAAAAGTAGAGATGCATTTTTTACCCGACATGTACGTTATGTGTGAAGAATGCAAGGGAAAAAGGTATAACAAAGTAACCCTGGAAGTTACTTATAAAGATAAAAGCATTTCTGATGTTCTGGATATGCGCATTGAAGATGCCCATCAGTTTTTTAAAAATATCTCCACAATCGAACGGATCTTGCGCACGCTCAACGATGTTGGATTGGGCTACATTAAATTAGGGCAGTCAAGCACTACATTGTCTGGCGGTGAATCGCAAAGGATAAAACTCGCAACGGAACTTTCCCGTCAGGAAACAGGAAAGACCCTCTACATCCTTGATGAACCTACCACAGGTCTCCATTTTGCAGACATTCAGCATCTTTTGAAAATCTTACATAGATTAGTCGATTTGGGGAACACAGTGCTGGTTATAGAACACAACCTGGAGGTCATTAAAACTGCAGATCACATCATTGATTTAGGACCGGAAGGAGGAGCTAAGGGAGGCGAAGTTGTGGTGGCAGGCACGCCGGAACAGGTCGCGAAAAATGAACATTCCTACACGGGGAAGTTTTTGAAAAAAGTCCTGCAGCGATCGGCAAAATAATGAGAAACTACCGGGCTGCTGCTAAAATAGCCTGTAGTTATTGACCGATTGCTCGTACCGGGAGGCAGCTTGCTCCGTGATGAGCAAGCTTGACTTTCAAGGTATAAAAGAATATATTGAATAAAATTATCATACAGCAATCCCTGCCATGAGATTGCTTCGATGTCGCTCGCAATGACAAAATTCATGCCACCTTATTTAAGACGTTTACTGTTTAAGCACATAGTATTCGTTATTGATGTTGTTCTGAAAAAAGAACCGGCAGAAAGACGAGAAGCGGGAAGGCTTTTCAACAATTAGTTTTGGAAAGGAATATAGCGTGTGGGATTATTCTGAAAAGGTAAAAGAGCATTTTTTTCACCCCAGAAATGTTGGTGAAATTGAGAATCCGGATGCCGTTGGTGAAGTAGGCAGTTTGGCCTGCGGAGACGCCTTAAAATTAATGCTAAAACTGGATAGATCGGGTCGCATTGTTGACGTAAAATTTAAGACCTTTGGATGTGGTAGCGCCATTGCCTCCGCAAGCGCGTTGACGGAAATGGTGAAGGGAAAGACATTGGATGAGGCGGGGAAAATTACGGATAATGACATCGCAGAATATCTGGATGGTTTACCGGAACAAAAGATGCATTGTTCCGTGATGGGACGTGAGGCCCTGGAAGCAGCTATTGCCAGTTACCAGGGTGTTAAAATAGAAAAACCCGTTGATGAAGGGACGATTGTTTGTAAGTGTTTTGGCGTAACGGACAATAAGATTGCACATGAAGTGAGGGAGCATAAATTAACGACCATCGAGCAGGTGACAAATTTCTGTAAGGCGGGCGGCGGATGTGGCTCATGTCATCCTCAAATTCAGGCTATCATAGACGAGGTGTGGCAAAAGGAAAAAGAGAAGGCCATGTTTGAAATGGCAAAGAAACCGGTTAAAAAACTGACCAATATTCAAAAGGTGAAATTAATACAGGAAACCATCGAACGGGATATTCGGCCCACCCTTCAATCAGACGGAGGCGATATTGAACTGATCGATATCGACGGCGACCGTGTTATGGTCTCATTTCGGGGAAGCTGTGTGGCATGTCCCAGCTCAAAAGTTACGTTAAAATCTACGGTGGAGGCGAAGTTAAGAGAGTTTGTTGCGGATACGCTTATCGTTGAGGAGGTGGTTTCATGAAGATTGTATATGCAGACAACAATGCTACGACAAGGGTCGCCCCTGAGGTTGTAGATGCTATGTTGCCGTATTTTACCGAGTACTATGGTAATCCTTCGAGTATGCATACCTTCGGCGGCCAGGTAGCGAAAGCGCTGGATACCGCAAGACAGCAGGTGTCGGGACTCATTGGTTCAGACCCTGCAGAAATTGTGTTTACGAGTTGCGGTACGGAAAGCGATAACGCGGCGATTTGGGGTATCCTTCGGTCCAATCCCCGGAAGAGGCACATCGTGACCACGCGGGTAGAACATCCTGCTGTGTACAATTTGGGTAAATATCTGGCTCAGAGCGGTTATCATGTAACGGAATTGGGTGTGGATAGTTATGGGATGCTTGATTTGAATGAATTGACCGATGCAGTACGGGAAGACACCGCAATCGTGTCAATTATGCATGCAAATAATGAGACAGGCGTAATTTTCCCTATTGAGGAGATTGGTCATATTGTGAAGAGTAAGGGTTCTATCCTCCACACCGATGCGGTTCAGGCTGTAGGCAAGATACCAATGAATCTTTCGAAAAGTACCATAGATCTGTTGACCCTGTCAGGGCATAAATTGCACGCACCGAAGGGCGTTGGCGCCCTCTTTGTGAGAAAGGGAATTACCTTTACGCCTTTTATCGTTGGGGGTCATCAGGAAAAGAATCGCCGGGGGGGGCACAGAGAACGTCCCTTCGATTATTGGTCTTGGCAAGGCATGTGAATTGGCAAAGGATTATATAGACAAGGAATTGACCCAGGTAAAACAGTTAAGGGATACGCTGGAAGAAGAAATCCTGAAGAAGGCGCCAGATGCCAGGGTGAATGGACATACAAAACAGCGCCTTCCGAATACTACGAATCTGAGCTTTGAATTTGTGGAAGGAGAGGCTATTTTGTTATTGCTGAACGAAAAAGGGATCTGTGCCTCGTCAGGTTCTGCCTGCACCTCTGGTTCTCTGGAACCATCACACGTGTTGAGAGCCATGGGTGTCCCTTTTACTGCAGTCCATGGTTCTGTAAGGCTCAGTTTGAGTCGATATAACACGAAAGAAGATGTTCAGTATATTATTGAACATCTTCCCCCAATCATTAGAAGATTAAGAGAAATATCTCCTTACGGGAGAGAGACGAAAGTAAAAGAACCAGCCACCAAGGTATAGGCAAGGGAATAATCCTGCATTCTTAGAACGAGGGCACGTCTTCTTTTTCGTTTGTGCTTGATGAATAGCGGCAAAAAATAAGGGCGATCGTGAAGATCGCCCTTATGAAATGTTTCATTTGTGAAGCCAAAGAAATTACTTTTCCTTTGTCTTAATGATAACGTATCGTGAAAATTCACCTCGTTTTATCAACATCAGAACACCTTTTTCCTTATCTGCCTCACTCAGGGCCTTTTTAAATTCTGTGACGTTACTAATTTTTTTCCGGTTTATTTCCTTAACAAGATCGCCCTCTCGTACCTCTGACAGAGCAGCCGGACTGCCTGGTTGGACCTCAGCAACGATTACTCCACTCTCTTCTTCAATACCAAGGCTTTTGGCAATCTCTTTGGTGATGTTTTGCACCGTCATTCCGAGATCTTTTCCGGATGGAGCTTCGCCAGGCCCTGCAGCAAATAAATCGGCAGGTTGTTCGCCAATCTTGACGGTTAATTCTTTTTCTTTGCCATCTCTTAAAACTTTAACCTTTACTTTTTTATTAACCTCTGTTTGCGCAACCGAGTTGCGGAGATGGTTTACGTCCCGAATGGATTTCCCGTCGTATTCAATGACAATGTCGCCTCGTTCAAAGCCTGCCTCTTTTGCCGGGGAACCGTCCTGTATGTCACTTACCAGAACTCCTTCCGTAACTGTAACGTTAAATGATTTTGCCAAAGCAGGGTCGATGTCCTGGATAACAACTCCAAGCCAACCCCGGGTAACTTTACCTTTCTCCACGAGGTCTTTCATAATAATTTTTACCATATTGATGGGGATTGCGAATCCGATTCCCTGATAACCACCACTCCTGGTAAAGATAGCGGTATTGATACCAATGATTTCTCCCTTAATATTTACAAGGGGTCCACCGCTGTTGCCTGGGTTGATGGCTGCATCCGTCTGAATCATGTCTTCATACGCAGCAACGCCTACGTTTGCCCTCCCTGTAGCGCTAATAACGCCGATAGAAACCGTTTGTGACAAACCAAAAGGATTTCCAATGGCGATGGCCCATTGGCCGGCACGGATGGTGTCAGAATCGCCTAATTTCGCGGAAGGCAGGTTCTTTCCCTCAATCTTTACCACGGCAACGTCTGTCTGAGGATCAGAGCCGATTACCTTTCCGTCAAATTCGCGCTTGTCCCCTAAGTTAATCTTGAGCTCATCGGCATCTTCCACAACATGGTTATTCGTTATGATGTACCCTTTTTCGCTATCAATAATTACGCCGGAACCAAGCCCTTGTATTTTGTAGTCACCTTCGGGATATCGTGGTCTGAAAAATTTATCATAGAAATCGTCACCAAAAAAGTCCCTGAACTGCTGGAATTGCTCTTCTTCCTGTTCCTGATCAGGGCCTGGTCTTGGTTGAGAATGAAACCGGTCATTTGGCATTTGCCTTTGTTTTTGCTTTTGCTTGCTCTGTTTGAAGGTCTTTACCGAGGTGATGGAAACAACGGCAGGTTTAACCTGGTTAACCACATTTTCAAATACATGCTCAAAATGGAGTGCGGTGTTTAATTGTTCCGTGGTGGTTTCACTTGCCTGCTTATTAGCTGCATAGGTTTTTGTGGTTTGAGACAAACAAGTACCTATTCCAAAGCTAAAAATAAAAAAAAAGACAAACAAAAAATCTTTTTGAACGATAGGTCATAAATAGGGCTCCTTTAAATAAAAGTTGAGATTTTTAATGGCTAACGCGATTCTATGTTAGATATAACTTTTTGTCAAATCAAAAGTTGGACAAGACTTCCATAAAGCTTGCATTCTCACGTATGCATTGATAAAATGAAAGAATTCGCATGAAATACTTTGTGTAATGCATTACCGTCAGATTAATTCTCGCTGGGATTCCCCGGAAAGAGGAGAGACAGGGAGTGTTTCGTTTTTCATGTGAAATATATTTCCCTTTATAAACAGATTGCAAAAGGTATTTTGTTCCAGGAAACATCACGAAAAGAGGAATTATGAATTTTAAGAAAGGGTATTGGGCGGTTATCATTTTACCATGGATTTCACTTCTTTCTATGCACGAGAGTGCCTTTTCTTCGGATGTCTATTTTGCATCCCGGGAGATTAAAGGGCAAATTTTAAGCACTATTGAAGGGTGCCGCTACTCTATAGATATAGCGGTTTCTGATATAACCGCGCATGATTTTCTCAGTGCTCTTGTTAAAGCGCAGAAACGGGGGGTTCATGTCAGGATCATCGTTAGTAAAAAACACGCCTTAACGAAAGGACCGTTGGCGGGCCTTGACAAGGATGAGAAGTTTGCAATCAAGGTCTTGCCTCAGAAAGAAAGAATGCAAAATAATTTTGCTATTTTTGATGCTCAATTACTGGCTATGGGGTCATATCCCTGGAGGAAAAATATTGGCAAAGAGAAGCGCTATGATATGATTTTTACCGACGAAACAAAACTCGTAGTTAAGTACCAAAAGGAATTTGAACAATTATTTCATGAGGGAGGAGCCACGGGGAGAAGAGAGCATGCGGTTGTTGAAGGAAAGGAGCGCGGGAAGCCTGCAGATACGGCGATATCAGAAGTTGTTCCAAAAGAATTAGAGCCGGAAAGGCAGGTAGTGGCATCGAACTATGGGATAGTTATAACAGAGACCTCTCAGGGGTTTATCGATATGAGTTTTGAAGAATTTGATAAAGTCTTTGGAATGACGAGTGACTTATCAGATGAGCAAAAAGAGAGTTTGTGGAACCGATGTGAAGGCAAAAGGATTAAATGGAAAGGAGAAGTGACATATATTGGATGGGGCCTGGTTACCGGCTGGATGATGAGTATAAAGTACGGGGATACCAGCGTTGAGATAAAATTAAATTCAGCACACAAGCAACATTTTTCGCATGCGAAACTTGGTAATACCGTGACTTATACCGGAAAGCTTGCTTCTCGGGTAACCAGGGTGTTTCCGTATAAACTGGAAGATGGTGATGTGCTTGAAATCGTGAATACCCTTCCCAAGCCGGTACATAGCAGCAATTTAACTGAGGATCCTTATGTTGTGCCTGTTTCGCAAGGACCAAAAAAAATATTCCTTATTGACTCGTTTGAGGATCTGGACAGTATCTTTGGCAAGGAGAGCAAGGTATCAGAAGCGCAGAAGAAAATTGCTTGGGAGAAATACAAGGGGAAATATGTTAGTTGGACGGGACAGATTGTGTATAAAAATGTAAACGTTGCTGCTGGTTTGCGCATGGGAGTTATGCAAAAAGAAAAAGGAGATGTCGAGGTAAAGATCAGTTTGGCAAAAAAAGATAAAGTATTAAAATTCCATGACGGTGAAACAATACTTTATACCGGTAAATTGGTGGAAAGACGTGGGAATAATACTCCGTATGTCTTGGAAGACGGGGATATCATAACGCTAAAGGCAGCGAACACAGGATTGGGTGGCTTGTGATATCATACGGGATTTTTTCATATTTCGCACGTAGCGAAAGGAGGTAGCCATGACGAAAAAAGTGATGCTGATACCGATTATGGTGTGTATGCTGCTCGCTAACATAAAAGGCGTAGTACGCGCCGTTGAAAATTATGAAGCGTCTATGGAAGCGGGGGATGCGTACGTACGAAAGCAGATGTATCAGGAGGCCCTTGGCGCTTATGAGGATGCAATACGGCTGAAACCTGATTCTGCCCAGGCTTGGTGTAGTAAAGGGGTTGTGCTTGATTATTTTGGCAAATATCCGGAAGCTATCGAATCGTTTGAAGAAGCGCTCAAGTACAAGCCGGAGTATTATGAGGCATGGTATATGAAGGGAAGATCTCTGGACCATGCGGGTAAATACGAAGAAGCAATAAAAGCAGTTGATAAGGCATTGGAAATAAAACCCGATGATATGATGGCGCTTTACAACAAGGGGAATGTACAGGATCATATCGGTGATATAGAGGGAGCGATTGAGACCTACGATCGGATTCTCAGGATACGGCCTGCTGAACACGAAGCATGGAATAATAAAGGATTGGCTTTGGTAAAAATC
Source organism: Candidatus Brocadia carolinensis (assembly GCA_002009475.1). Taxonomy (GTDB): domain Bacteria; phylum Planctomycetota; class Brocadiia; order Brocadiales; family Brocadiaceae; genus Brocadia; species Brocadia carolinensis. Next base: position 23,551 of record AYTS01000107.1, read on the forward strand.
CCTGAGAGGAGAACAGAGGCGCTGGTGGCGTATGATAAGGCGATTGCAATTAATCCGAAGTATTATGAAGCATGGATAAATAAAGGAAATTGCTACGTAAGATTGCGGAAATATAAGGAGGCCGTTGAGGCATATGATAAGGCCATTGAGATAAAACCCGCGGAACACGTAGCGTGGGCAGATAAAGGTTTTACCCTTGCCGATCTTGGCAATTACGAAGGGGCTGTGCATGCATTCAACAAGGCAATTGAATTAAAACCTGATTCTTATGCCGCATGGAACGGGAAGGGGCTTGCCTTGGATGCCTTAGGCAGGTACGAGGAAGCGCTTGCTGCATATGAGAAGACCATAGATATTCAGCCGGACTCTTATGGAGCGTGGACGAATAAAGGATTGGCATTGTCTCGCCTTGGGAAATATGCAGAAGCAGTTACTGTGTATGACAGGGCATTACAGATACAGCCGGACTCATATGAAACGATGACGAACAAGGGCTGTGAATTGTTTAAATTAGGTAAGCCTGAAGAGGCAATAAAGGTTTTTGACGCGGCTATTAAGCTAAGACCTGATTATCCTCAGGTATGGAATAAAAAGGGATTTACCTTATTGAATTTGGGAAAATATGCGGATGCTGTGAAGGCTTTCGATAAAGTATGCCAAATCGTCACCGATGAAGAAACGTCAAACATACCGCGGCTGGCAAAGATCAAGAATGAAGCTCTGGTAGAAAAGGGTTATGCCCTCGTACAACTTCAAAAATATGAAGACGCAATTAAGACGTTTGATGAGGCACTGAATATTAAACCTGATTCCTTTGACGTATGGATCTACAAGGGGCTTGCTCTCAAACAATTAAAAAAAATATACCGAAGCGTTGCAAGCCTTTGATAAGGCGACGACACTGAGCGGGAATGTTCATGAAGCCTGGAATTATAAGGGATATGTGTTTGAAGAGATGGGGAAAAAACAAGAAGCGCTTGAATCGTATACCAGGGCTGTTCAGGTTAAGCCGGACTTCTTTGTGGCACTTAACAATAAAGGGCTTTTATTGGATACCATGGGAAACCATAAGGAGGCAATAGAGGAATATGACAGGGCTTTAAAAATAAAGCCTGACTTTGACGCTGCGTGGTTCAATAAGGCCTGCGCATACGCCCTACTTTCAAATGAGGAAAATACCCTGGTCTCTTTAAGAAGAGCCGTCGAGTTGAATCCTCAATTCAAGGAGTTAGCCAGGAAGAATCCTGATCTTGTAATCTTCGGTAACAATCCCGAATTTAAAAAGCTTGTAGGCGAATAGCTGTTGCCATGGAAAATATTTGAAACGGCAAATTCCACTTACAGATCGGTGAAAAGGGTATTTCCTAACGCAGCGAAGCCGCACCCATTCTCCGTTGTGAAAGTGTGAGATTGCTTCGGAAAAGACCCCTCGCAATGACACAGGCTATGCCATTGATGACGTATTTATGCGTTGTCATTGCGAGCACATTCGCGTTGCTCAGTGTAAACTCCGCGAAGCAATCTTTCAATCATAAACAATCTGTACCGCCTGATAAGGGGTAAGTAGGGTTGTGAAAAAAACTTACAAAAAAACAAGTTTTGACACAGTAATACTCATAGTATTGAATTCCCATCGTGCCTGTGGAAGGTGAGGGTTACAATTTTTTTTGTGTTGGCAGTAACCTTTACCTTGTTGTCAATGCAGATTCCGAAAACACAAACGGGCTGGTTGTTCATTACAATAATGGGGATGGCATCGCGTTCCTTTACCGGTATTTTTTTATCAATAAAGAGGTCTTTCAGTTTTTTGTGTCCGCGGGTACCGATCGGTGAAATTGTGTCTCCGTCTTTGCGCATCCTTACAGAAAGCGGCATGATAATACGGTACAAATCCAGGACTTCTTGATCCCTTGGTTTATGCTGTTTATAGGTTTCCAGGGAGAAGTCTTGTATGTCTGAGATTTCAGCTACCAAATGTCCCAGCGGATGGACAGGTGTTATTCCCGGTATTTGGATAGTAGTTTCTGATGTTGGTGCGCTTCGTGCAGGGAGAAAGTCTTTTTGAAAACGGAGCATACCGTGTTCGTGCCATAAGGAAAGGTTTTCAGGTAATTGGTAATGGCGCCCTTTCCCTTTCCTGGTTATTTCTTCCAATATCTTTGTATAATGGCCATACGTAATCTCGCTCAAGGGAATCTGCAAGGTGTTTAAAATTTCTCTCAATGCAAAATATTGCAAAATTTTTGGATATTGTGTTAAACAGCGGGTATCAATGGTATAGGAATCATGCTTTATTTCCATGGTAGAGGCTTGTAATATTTTTTTTGCTTCCGTGACCAAAAACTCATTCTGCAGATTGAGAATTTGGCATAGCTGTATCAAGAGGCTTTTCACCTTGGGGTTGTACTGATTTTCCAGGAAAGGGATCAATTCGATCCGTATCTTATTCCTGAGATACACCAGTTCGTCATTGGAGGCATCTGTTCTGTATTTGCAGTGTTTTTCACCGAGATATTCAACAATCTCTTTTCTCCAGACAAAGAGAAGGGGACGTACCAATTGTATCGGAGAACCTGTAGTCAATGGCCGTTTTAGAGGTATTCCTCCAAGTCCCAGCGTTCCTGTTCCCCGGATTATTCGGTGAAGAATGGTTTCTGTGTTATCGTCTGCAGTATGTCCGGTTACTACGGCAGAAGCACTATTTTTTTGTGCTGATTCCATAAAAAAATTATATCGCTCTCTCCGTGCGGTTTCTTCAATGGAACGCTTTGTTTGTGCGGCAATCTCTCCAATATTTACACTTTTCAGAATGAAGGGGAGGGAAAGTTCGTTCGATAATTTTTGGACAAATTGTGCGTCCTCTTCCGAAGACTTTCCCCGTAGTTGGTGATTAAGGTGTGCTAAAAACAAACTCAGCTTCAGATTTTTAGCAAAATTGATAGCATGGAGAATTTTAATGAGAGCAACAGAATCAGGTCCTCCGGATACTCCGACAATGATGGAATCATGGGGCTTTATAAGCCGGTGTTTTGTTATGGTATTGAAAATCTTGTAAGAGAGTTTGTCTAAGCGCATGTTCAGCACTATATCTGGTTGGCTGGAGTAAGTCAAGTTTAGAAATAGGTTGACTTTAGTTTTGAGGTTCGTAAAATATTCTTTGGGAATAATTTTTAGAGAATGATGACATGGATATAAAGAGACGTTGTGGTTTTTCTTTCCTCTTAATACTTTTCATGTGCATGGGGGTTGTATGCACAGGTATCAGAGCGGTTTATTGCGATGCGTCAAAAAGAAACAAAATAGTGCCAATAAATGTAGCCGGAATCGAGTTGGAAATAGAGCTGGCAACTACTCCTGAAGAGCACATTTTAGGTTTGATGTACCGCGACAGATTAGGTGATAATGAAGGAATGCTCTTTGTTTTTCCGAAAGAGAAGCATCTGTCGTTCTGGATGAAAGACACTCGTATTCCCCTTTCTATAGCCTTTATTAATGCGGATGGCCGGATTGTGCAAATTGAATCCATGAAACCCTATAGCTTGGATACCCACGTTTCAAGGGAAAAAGCTAAATATGCCCTTGAGATGAATGACGGCTGGTTTAAAACACATAAGGTAAAAGAGGATGATATGGTAAAAATACCCCTGACTTCTGATGACAAGAAAATGACCGGAAATGCGAGATAAAGGTCCGTATTTCTTTAAAAAATGCTTTCGGCAATTGCCTCTGAAGAGAGAAGGAAAGCGCCGTTAATTAATCTTAAACCTCTTCTTTGCTATTAGGTGTTACAAACATGACGATGTTGGCGACTATCATAAATGAGAAAGACGGATCGGAAATGGTTCTTGTGCCGTCGGGTGACTTTATTATGGGTGAGGAAAGAAAAGTTGTTTTTGTTGAGGCGTTTTATATTGATAGATTCCCCGTAACGAATTTACAATACAAAAAATTTTTTGACGAGACTGGGTCACAGGAACCTTTATTTTGGAACAATGAGCGATTTAATCAACCAGCACAGCCAGTCGTGGGTATTAGCTGGAAGGACGCCGTTTCTTATGCAAAATGGGCAGGCAAACGACTTCCCCGGGAAGTGGAGTGGGAAAAAGCGGCACGTGGAGCCGATGGCAGAGAGTATCCATGGGGAAATATACAACCGGATAGCATGAAAGCTGTTTACAATCAGGATCCCAACACGGGTGCCCCGGCGCCTGTTGGTAATCGAAAAGAAGGGGTAAGCCCTTATGGTTGTTACGATATGGCTGGCAATGTTTGGGAATGGTGTGAAGATTGGTATGAGGAAGCAAAATTTCGCGTAGTGAGAGGCGGGTCATGGCTCAATCATCATTATATTCTGCGGAGTGCCTATCGAAGTTGCAGTTATCCCGAAGGGAAAGATAACAATGTCGGATTTCGTTGTGTCAAAGATGCGTAACGGCTATCGTTTCTTGATCCCTAATGCTTTAAGTGATAAATGAATATCGTATTTCCCGTCAAACTTAAATCCTTCCTCGAAGGCCTTCTTAAAATCGTAAATATTCTTAAAATCATCCGGCGAATCTGTTTCGGTTTTCCCCATAAGGCCGCTTTCCACCAGGTTAAAAACGATATTTCCAAAATCTGTATCTTGCTGTATGCCCCAGAGTTCAAATACCGTCAAAGACATAAAACCGAATTGTTTTAAAGCATATTTTCTGACACCCTCCATGAGTTGTTTCCCGGTTACATGGCGGTCAGCATCTGTTGTTTTATGTTGGTTTTTTCCAAGCATGTTTGTAGTATAATCGAGGGCTTCAAATACAAATTGATAAGCTTGCAGAGAATAGCGAGGGTCTTTTTTCATAATGTCTTTTATCTTGTCCCATGCCTTTGTCATGTCCATTACTCCAAAACTCCAAATAGTAAAAAAGTTTAAACAGATTCGATTCTCGGGAATAAAGGGCTCCCCTTTCGCGTGACTATACCTTCCTTAAGACGTTGTTGCAACGCTAAACAAGGGGGTTGATTGTCTTCTAAGATACCAAGTTGTCGTTGGATTTCGGCAGCGGTTGTTGGCATAAACGGATAGATGAAAACAGAAATGTCTTTGATGGCTTGTGCCAGGGTGCCGAGGACGGCGGTAAGCTGTGATCGTGTCGCGCTTGTTTTAGCCAGCAACCATGGTTTTTTGTCCTCGATGAATTTATTGGCACAGCCAATAAATTCCCAAATAGTCTCCAGTGCTCTGCTAAATTGGAGTTCTTCCATTTCTCTACCCATTTTCTCTAGGGTAACTCGTGATGCTATCCTGAGTTCATCATCAGCAGAAGGGGCTTCAGGGATGGCTCCCTGAAAATATTTTTCGATCATGGTTAATGTGCGTTGTAAGAGATTGCCAAGATCATTGCCGAGATCGGAATTTATTCTCTGAATGAGAGCATGATAAGAAAAATTTCCATCTAACCCAAAAGGGACTTCCCTTAGTAAAAAATACCGATAAGCATCTGTACCATAAGACCGGATAATACTGAGCGGGTCTATTGCATTTCCTAAAGATTTCGATATCTTTTGGCCTTCAATCGTCCACCACCCGTGTGCAAAGATTTTTAGAGGTAAATCTATTTTTAACGACATGAGTATTGCCGGCCAGATAACTCCGTGAAACCACAAGATTTCCTTTCCAATAATATGGACGCTTGCAGGCCAGTATTTTTGAAATGTTGGCAAGTCGTCATCATAACCTAACGCAGTAATATAGTTCAGAAGTGCATCAATCCACACATAGATCGTATGGGTCGGATCCGAAGGAACGGGAATGCCCCATTCTACGGCAGAACGGCTAATGCTGACATCTTCTATCTGAGATTTGATTCTCTGCAATAATTCGTTTCTTCTCGATTCCGGCTGGACAAAAGAAGGGTGTTTGTCGTAATATTCAAGAATACTTTTCTGATATTTTGACAACCGGAAAAAATAATTTTTTTTCTTTTACTTTTTCGACAGATCGGTTGCATTCAGGGCATTTTTTTTTCTTTCAGCTGTGATTCGATCCAGAAACTTTCGCAGGGGATGCAATACCATCCTTCATATTCTCCCAGGTATATATCACCGTTCTCGCGGATTTGCTGAAAGATTTTTTTCGACACGGCGGCAATGCCGTTCCTCAGTTGTCCGTATGAAATCATCATGTGAGATATGGAGATCATTCCACAAGGTCTTGAATTTTTCTACCACCTCATTTACAAATTCTATAGGAGTTTTATTACAGGCTTGTGCCGCTTTTTGGATTTTTTGCCCATGCTCGTCTGTCCCTGTCAGGAAAAATACATTGAAGTTCCTGGCTCTCTTATATCGGGCCAGTACGTCAGCGGCGATAGTAGTGTAAGAATGTCCGATATGCGGTATGTCATTAACATAATAAATCGGTGTGGTAAGGTAAAAGGTGTTTTTACTCAAGACCACAATCCTTTTCACAGGGGTGACCACAGGCTGCTTCTTTTTGCCGCGAGGGGTCTCTTACCCGATCAGTAATATCAGAAATTGATGTAATAATCCTGCTTCCATTCTCCAGTTCGATGGTAACCTGTTGTTGCAGTACATCATAATTAACAACTTCACCAACTCCTTGTGTAGTTTTGACCACAGAACCTTTTCTCGGCAAGGTGTATTTTAATTCTTCATAGACTTTGTCTTCGTAACGTAAACAGCACATGAGTCGTCCACATCGACCCGATATTTTAGAGGGATCTAGCGTGGCTTTCTGATTTTTTGCCATTTTCATGGTAACAGGTTCGAGATTTTTAAGGAAGGACCTGCAACACAGTTCTCGACCGCAGTGTTCGTAATCAGCCAAAAGCCGTGCTTCATCACGAACCCCGATCTGTTTCATTTCTATGCGTGCCTGGTATTCTTTTGCCAAATCTTTTACGAGCTCACGGAAATCTACGCGCCCGCTAGCAAGATAGTAAAAGATAATTTTTTTGGTCCCAAAGAGGTGTTCAACATTAGCCAATTTCATGAGGAGCTTGTGGTCTTTTATTTTTTTTTGGCAAAACTTGAATTCGACGGGAATTAATTCGTCGTGGATTTTCTTCTGTTTTTCCTTATCATCAGGAGTGGCTCTTCGCAAAATTTCTCCAAAACTTTCCGTTGAGCTATCATCGCTAATTTCTTTGACCTTCGTGACTACTTCACCAAACTCTACACCTCGATGAGAGCGAATTATAACCGGATCGCCTTTTTTGAGGGAGTCAAAGGATGTATGAAAATCAGATGTATTTTTTAGAACACCGTATCGAATCGTCAGAATATGTCGCATGAAGGTGTATGGTAAAAGAATTGCTTACTCACAACTACTTGGTAGGTAATAATAACAACTCTATCACGTCTTGTCAAGTTTCACGGTCTTTTGGTCAGGGCTACGTCAAATATAAATGCAAGTAATTATAGGGGAAAAAAGATTGAAAACAAACTGACTGTTTCAAAACGGTTCAAGTATACTATTTTCATGAACCACGAAGGGACAAGAAAAAGCACGGCAAACAGAGCTTATCCTTACCGTTTTACAATGTCACGGTTCTATAAATGGAGAGAGGATAGGGAATGGTTTTTACTTAAAAATGATAAAACACAATTGAAGAAGAATACAAGCTTTTTTCAGGTTTTCCCGGGAAATAACAAAGAGACGAAACGTTCCGTGTTATCCTTCATCCGGGAATTGTTGCTTTAGAAAATGCTACGAATTTTTGACATTTCACCCTTGAAGACTCCGTCGTGAGCGCTCACTTGAACAATCGGCGCTACTTTTCTAATAAACTCCCTTGATACAAACAAAAAAGCCTTATTGCAATCAAAGTTTAAGGGGTACAGGGGTAAAAGAGGTTAAAAATATGATGAACAGGATGATTCCGAGGATCTTGCGTTTGCGGTCAAGACCGGCAATCTCATCGGTAGGTGCAGGGTGTCTGAAACCAAAAATAAGGAGCAATATGGCAAAGACCATCCAGCCGGGGTATAAAAGGATCGCTATTACGCAAAAGAGAAAGATACCTATGCGGTAGACAATCACACTCTTTTTACCCAGTAATGCGTACAGAATATGTCCTCCGTCAAGCTGCCCAATAGGCATCAGGTTGAGCGCTGTAACAAATAATCCAGCCCAACCTGCAAAGGCAACAGGATGGAGATAAATATCCATTCCATCGGGTAAAGGACCAAATACCAGTTTGGATAGAAATGAAAACAGAATTGGTTCTCCCAGTCCCAAATAGCCAGAGGTATCACTGGGTACCGGGCGTACATCCGAGAGATATAATCCGATAATAATCGCAGGGATGGAAAAGATGAGCCCCATAAGTGGTCCTGTAGCACCAATATCAAATAGAGCCTTCTTGTCTGGTATCATACCTTTCATTTTGATTACAGCACCAAAGGTACCGAAGGGGGGAAAAGGAAGGGGGAGAAAATAGGGCATTGTAGCAGCAACATGATACTTCCGGCACATGAAAAAATGCCCCATTTCATGGGAAAGCAGGATCGTCATGATGGTAATAGAATACGAGAGCCCATTAACATAATACGTAGTCAAAAACGTTGCAATAAAGAGCAAGACATGGATGCGTGCCTTGCTAAAGAAGGTTGCCGTAGTAAGTTGTTCCATAGTCATATCATGTTAACAAAAAAACCATCAAATTCAATGGGATTTGATGGTTGTGATCTGAGTGTTCACAGGGTAACTTCCGGGGAATACTTCCCGCCAGCACACATCTTCATCCCTTGCTGTAACCTGAATCTGTACAGATGTCTATTGAAAAAACTCCATGGTTGTCAATAAAGGATTCCTGAAAGGTCTATAGAGTATTGCTTTTACAGCCGGATTGTGTAAAAATATCTTTTATGTATAACACGGCCGGTTCAAAAAATTTTGATTGGTTACTGTTTCCTTTAATATGCATTATTCTTACCATCGGAATCTTTTTTGTTTGGAGTGCATCGTCTGAGAAGTTTCTGCTTAAACAACTGGTCTGGATTTTGATGGGATTAACGCTTTTCTTTACTCTACTCTCTTTTGACTATCTCTCTTTTGTCAACTATGCTTATATTATTTATGGCGGTGTCCTCTTTCTATTAATCCTCCTCCTGGCATTCGGAGGCTCCGTGAAAGGGTCCCAGAGATGGTTCTCTATTGGTGCTTTTTCGATTCAACCCTCGGAATTTATGAAAATCACCCTGGTGCTTACCCTTGCAAGATTTCTTCAGTACTCGAAATATGGTCTTGGGTTCTTCGATATCGGGATTTCGTTGCTCCTGACGTGCGTTCCTATGGCGCTCATTGTGAAACAACCTGACCTTGGCACGGCTCTCGTTATGATACCTATCTTGCTTGCCGTCTTATATACTGCCGGTATCCGGCTGTATCAATTGGCGCTCTTTGTTGGCGCCGGAATAGCCATGTCCCCATTGCTCTGGCTGTTTCTCTTGAAACCCTATCAAAAATTGAGGATCCTTGGCTTTCTTTGGCCAGATAAGACCGCTGATTGGGGAGCAGGGTATCACCGGCTTCAGTCTCTCATAGCCGTTGGTTCCGGTGGTGTCCTAGGAAGCGGATGGGGCAACGGCACGCAGAATCAGATGCGATTTTTGCCGGAACGGCATACCGATTTTATCTTCGCTGTTATTGCTGAGGAGTGGGGCTTTTTGCGCGCCTGTTTTGTTTTGCTCCTTTATATAGTCTTTATTACTTGCGGCATTGGTATTGCCCGAAGTACGCGAGACCCGTGCGGACGACTCATTGTTGTGGGGTTAGTCACGATGTTTGCGACTCAAATTGTGGTGAATATTTGCATGACCCTGGGTATAGCTCCCATTGTTGGGATTACTCTCCCATTCATGAGTTATGGCGGCTCTTCCATGCTCACTTCATTTATTGCCCTTTCTCTTATCTTTAACGTCAAGATGCGTTCGAAGATAGACCTTGCCTCAAAATATTTTTATGAAATACGATGAAAAGACTGCACTGTCGGCTTTAAGGAGCGTTATCCGGCAATGAATTTTATCGCCATAAAAATGCTCACGGGGAATCGGGCCAAGTACCTGGGAATTGTTGTTGGGCTGACGTTCGCCTCGTTGCTCATCACCCAACAGGCGGCCATCTTTCTGGGCCTTATGACAAGAACCTTTGGTTTTCTGACAGACACAGCGCTTCCCGATATCTGGGTAATGGATCCGAAGGTGCAGTACATTGACGATCTTAAACCTCTGAAAGAGACAGAGTCGCTCCGCGTCAAGAGCGTGCAGGGAGTGGCGTGGGCAGTCCCTCTTTACAAAGGTTTGCTGAAGGCACGGCTTCCCAATGGCGCCTTTCAGGCGTGCAACGTAGTTGGGCTTGATGACGAAACGTTGATTGGAGGTCCGCCGAAAATGGTGGAGGGACAACTGGCCAACCTTCGCAACAGTGATGCCGTTATTGTCGATATCGTTGGCGCCAATGGCAAGCTTGCAAGAAAGCTTCCCGACGGGACCCGTATACCCATGAGAATCGGAGACACTGTGGAGTTGAACGACCATCGTGCCGTTGTGGTCGGGATATGTCAGGTGCAGCGGACATTTCAGTCGCAGCCGGTCATTTATACCACCTTCTCACGGGCAACGGTTTTTGCGCCGCGCGAACGCAAGCTCATGTCATTTGTGCTGGTAAAGGCAAAACCGGGACAGGATATTCCTGCGTTGTGCCAGCGTATTCGCGAGGCAACCGGCCTGGCTGCCTATACGAGGGAGGAATTTAAGGCGCTTACGGTTCGCTACTATATGAAATACACCGGCATACCCATTAATTTCGGGACTACGGTCATTCTTGGTTTTATTGTGGGCGTTGCCATTGCGGGACAGACTTTTTATAATTTCACTCTGGACAATATCCGCTACTTTGGAACACTCAAGGCAATGGGTGCATCTGATTTTATATTATTACGAATGATCTTACTTCAGGCAACAACGGTTGGGGCTATTGGATATGGACTTGGCGTGGGAATAGCTTCTGCGTTAGGTCTCTTAACGGGCAGCACGGAACTCTCCTTTCGACTGCCGTGGCAACTCCTGCTTTTCAGTGCGGTTGCTGTCATGCTGATCTGTGCTGGCTCTGCAGCGTTGAGTATGTGGAAGGTGATACGGCTGGAGCCGGCAATCGTCTTTAAGAACTAGGATAGTGTCTTAGGAAAACAGAGATATTTTTATGTTCCTGTGTGTTAAGCTCCGTCTTTAAAATCAAAGAAATCCTGCAAATATTTTATTGAAACATTATGCATGACTCTGTTGATTAAGTCCTTTCAAACCAAATTGATATACCGTATATAATCTCATAGTATCTGTGTTATACAATATATGGTATAGCATGTTGTCAAAATGAGGGTTAATCAACAGAGTCATGCATGTGTGTTGTTGTTTCAAACTGACATCTGTCTTGCCGTATCGTATTACCGTATAAAACATTTTTTTGCAAGTTTTTTTTAACAACCCTATGTACACTCCTTATCAGGAGATACAGATTGTTTCTGAGAGAAAGATTGCTTCGCTTCGCTCGCAATGACAACGCACCATATGTCATCAAAGGCATAGCCTGTGTCATTGCAAGGATCTTTTCCGAAGCAATCTCCCGCTTTCGCAACGGAGAATTGGTTGCGGCTTGTTGTATTATGGGATACCGCGATGTTGCCTTTTTTGCCCGAAAGGTCTGGATTTCTGCGTTGATTGCCTGATTTTGTTTGCTATGGATGGTATTGTTTGAAAATATCTTTTGAAAAAACCAATCTCTATGGACAGCGCTAATAGTATTGCCGTACTCTGTAAAGGTCTGACGAAAACCTACGGCAGCGGCAACAACCAGGTGCATGCCCTCTCCGGCGTTGATTTAGAAGTCCGGACGGGTGAATTGATGATGCTGGTCGGCCCTTCGGGCTGCGGTAAGACCACCTTAATTTCTGTTATTGCCGGCGTCCTGGAGCGAGACGGCGGCGAATGTCGGGTATTTGGTTATGATTTCAAACAGATGAACCAGCAGGAGAAAACGCGATACCGCGGAAAGAATATTGGATTCGTTTTCCAGATGTTCAACTTGATACCCGCTCTGACGGCAGCTGAAAATGTCGCGGTGCCCCTCATCATCAATGGTGTCAAACGGCGCGAGGCAATAGACCGGGCGCGTGAAATCCTTTGCCGTGTGGGGCTAAGTGATCGCACGAATGCAACTCCCGCGGAAATGTCCGGAGGTCAGCAGCAGCGGGTGGCCATCTCACGAGCGATGTTGCACGACCCAAAACTCATTGTATGCGACGAGCCCACAAGTGCACTCGATCATGAGACCGGCCACAAGGTCATGGAACTATTGCGCGAGGTGGCCGTGGGCGTTGGCCGTGCGCTAATCGTTGTTACTCACGATGCGCGTATTTTTGAATTTGCAGACCGCATCGCCAAAATGGATGATGGGCATATTATCAGTATAGAGAATTTACGCACCGATCTCTCAAACAATATTAATCGGTAGGAGGATACGTTATCAGAAAATATCTGCTTCCTGTCTTATCAGTATTAGGCATTGGATTCGCCATATTGACGGTTGTGAGTGGGAGTAAGTCTATCCCGCCATCACCGCCGGTTGTGGACCCAGGCGCACCGCCCTTTCAAACATCTGTAGCTGGTGCGGGAATTGTAGAGGCAAACACTGAAAACATCGCCATGGGAACGCTCGTTGCCGGAGTTGTTTCTGAGGTGTATGTTATGGCGGGCAGCGACGTCAGGTCCGGTGAGCCATTATTTAAGATCGACGACCGCGACTTGCAGGCGCAATTGGCAATACGGCGAACAGCGTTGAGAGTTGCCAGGGCAAACGTTAAGGTAGAAAAGGCACAATTGGATGATCTGAAAAATCAATTGGCAAGGGCTGAAATCTTATCGCGCAAACAGGTTATCAGCGTTGATGAATTAGACCGGCACCGTTATGCCGTGGAGACTGCAACGGCCAGACTGACGTATGCCAGGGCAGAGGTTGCTCTTGCTCAGGCACAGGTGAAGGAAACGGAGATTGACCTTGACCGGGTTATCATTCGGGCTCCTCGGGATGGTAAGGTATTACAGTTAAAAATTCATGCAGGCGAGTTTGCCCCGGCTGGCATTACCCAAACGCCACTTATACTCTTTGGCAACACAAAACCCCTGAATGTCCGGGTTGATGTGGATGAAAACGATGCGTGGCGGGTGCACCCGGCATCACCGGCTTTCGCTTTTCTGCGTGGAAATCGTAGGATTAAAGCTCCCTTAAAGTTTGTGCGTTTTGAGCCGTATGTCGTTCCCAAAAAATCACTCACTGGTGATAGCACGGAACGCGTTGACACGCGCGTGCTGCAGGTTCTTTACAGCATCGAGGGCGGCAATCTGCCGATTTTCACCGGTCAACAGATGGATGTCTTTATTGAAACACCGGACCTTATCACACCTCACGGCACATCGCAGCAGCCCAAAGAGGATAAAACCCGGGAGACACGTTCATGAATACCGGGAGACACTCTGCAAAACCTTTCACCAGACGCATCCGAACCGAAACAAGGCTTGCTTAATACCCCGTTTCATATTATCATACATCACCATGACGAATGCTTTAAAACTCTTTATAACAGAAAATCTATTGCCGATGGTAGAAATGCCTGGTCAGTATATTGGCGGGGAATGGAATTCCATCGTTAAGGAACATACTGATAGCAGGATAAAAATGGTATTGGCATTCCCTGATACCTATAGCATCGGCATGTCTCACCTGGGTATCCAGATTCTTTACGGACTGCTCAACGAAAGAGAGGATACGGTTTGCGAAAGGGTCTTCGCGCCGTTAGCTGATATGGAAACCCTGATGAGAAAGCACAAGCTTCCGCTCTTTTCTCTTGAAACTTATACCCCGTTGCGAGAGTTCGACATCGTAGGTTTTTCGCTCCAGTATGAACTCTCCTATACGAATATCTTAAATATGTTGAATCTCTCGGAGATTCCTGTTTTGGCGGCCGAACGAAGCGAAGCCGATCCTCTCATTATTGCCGGCGGACCTGCCGCTATTTCTCCGGAGCCACTGGCAGATTTTATTGACATATTTCTCGTTGGAGACGGGGAGGAATGCCTGCCGCAGCTTATTGAACTGTGGAAGGACATGAAACGGAGGAAACTTCCCCGCAACGAAAAGATTATTTTGATAGCCAAGACCCTGAAAAATGCCTATGCTCCATCTTTGTTCACCGTTACCTATCGCCGGGACAACACCATAGAGCAAATACGACCAAGGGTAGATGGCCTGCCAACTCTTATCCGATCCGCATCGGTAAAGGATTTAAACCAGGCCTATTTCCCAACAAAGCCGATTGTTCCGTATGTAAAGACCATTCATGACCGGATCACGATTGAGGTTATGCGCGGATGTACCCAGGGATGCCGGTTTTGTCAATCAGGCATGAGTAAACGGCCTACACGGCCCCGCACGGTAGAGAACATCGTAAATCTGGCCGAACTTTGTTATGCAAATACGGGGCATAATGAGATTTCCCTGGCATCTCTTTCCATTAGCGACTACCCAGCCTTACCAAGCTTAATGGAACAGATGAACCAGGCTTTTCATCCAAGACAGGTGAATATCTCTTTCCCGTCCCTGCGGGTGAATGAGCAGCTCATTCTTTTGCCTTCCTTGCTGAACGTCGTCCGTAAATCCGGACTCACCCTTGCCCCTGAGGCTGCAACACAGACTTTACGAAAGATTATTAACAAAGATATTACTGACGAGGATCTGTACAACGGTGTCCGTGAGGCATTTAAGCAGGGCTGGAATCTGGTAAAGCTCTATTTCATGGTTGGGCTTCCCACAGAGACCGACGATGATATTGATGCCATTGCAAGGCTCGCCTATAAGGTCTCTGACTTGAAAAAGGATATCAGCGGTAATTTTGGGCAGGTGAACATCAGCATTGCGCCCTTTGTGCCAAAGGCGCACACCCCATTCCAATGGCATCCGATGATTACTCTTCAACGGATAAAAGAGATCAGAAATCGGTTGTTTGATCGAATCCGGCGCAAATGCATTCGCATTAAATTCCACAATGCAGAGCGCAGTATTCTGGAAGGCGTCTTTGCGCGGGGAGACAGAAGGTTAGGGAAGGTCATTTATCAGGCATGGCTGGATGGCTGTAAATTTGATGCGTGGGAAGAGCATTTCAACTTTCAAAAATGGGTGGAAGCCTTTCAAAAGGCAGGAGTAAACTGGACATTTTATGTGCATCGGCAAAGGGACGATGTCGAGGTTTTTCCGTGGGATCATATCAGTTGCGGCGTGGTAAAGCCATTTCTTATAGAGGAACGGCAGCGATCTTTTCATGAGGCAGTTACCCCCGATTGCCGTACTGCTGAGTGTCCGGAATGTGGGAGCTGCGCACGTTCTCAGAATTTTTGCGCTGTGTAAATCTTCACAACGAATAAGAGCTTTTTTAACCGGGAAAAATTTTCATGATACCTGTATATATTGGATTAGGGTCAAATTTAGGAAACCGGGAAGAAAATCTGCATGCTGCTTACAGACATATTCATGTTATCGGCGGAGTGCAACCGGTACGATGTTCGCGGTTTTATGAAACGGTACCAGTTGGTGGCCCTCCGCAGCCGATGTTTTTGAATGCTGCCCTTGAGGTGAAAACCTCCCTGTCTCCCCATGAACTCCTTGAACGGTTTCAATGTATCGAAGCCCTCATGGGGCGGGTTCGTACGGTAATGTGGGGGCCGCGGCTGATCGATATTGATCTGTTGCTCTATGGTAATAAAATCATTGATGAAGAGCGGCTGAAAATACCGCATCCTTTAATGCATACGCGATTATTCGTTTTAGAGCCACTGGCCGAGATTGCACCCAATATGGTTCATCCCGGATTACAAAAAACGATACTTCAGTTATATCAAGAACTCCAGACCTCATTATTAACTCCAGCATAAAGATATGTTTTCCAGGCTTGACAATTATATAATTAAGGCTTTTATTCCGACGTTTTTTTATATGTCTTCTCATCATCTCCGGAATTTATATTATTGCGGATCTCCTTCAAAAGCTGGGTGAGTTCATGGATATGGGAGGTGATGCCTTTGGTACGGGAATGCGTTACTATATGTATCTCTTTCCTGTCCTCATCTTCCAATTTTTCCCTGCAATTACCCTGATTGCCGTTGGTATTGTCCTGGTAAGATTAACCAAAAATCGTGAAATACTGGCTATGCAGGTTGCTGGTATTTCATTATACCGGATTTTAGTCCCTATCTTTATCATTACGGTATTTATGTCATTTGCCTCATTTGGAGATCAGGAATGGGTTATTCCGCGGTTTGCGGAAAGGTTAGAAACCTTAAAACAAACGGCATTCAGTGATAACGTCCACCGAAACCTCCTTTTAGATGACAAGGAAAACGGCACGTTAGTGCGCATCTGGAAATACCATAATAAAACGCAAACGATGCAATCGGTATTTATCCTGGGAAGATATGAAAACAAAAAGAAGAAATTTACCATCAGCGCTGAGGAGGGCAGGTGGTTAGGAAACAATACCTGGTTGCTCAGTAAGGTGACAAGGCACGTTTATAATGAACAAGGGAAGTGGGTTGCACCCATAGAACAACGTGATAGTTTGGAATTTACGTCCACCATAACACCCGCAGAACTGGAGGAAATAAAGCTTGACCCCAGTTTGCTGAATTTTGAGCAATTAAAAGAACTGTGTAAAAACGAGCCAGACAACCCAAGAAACCGCGTATTGTTTCATTCCCGGATTGCTTATACCCTCACACACTTTGTATTACTTTTGATTGGCATACCTCTTGTTGTCGGATTCGAACGATTAAGCAAAAATTTATTTCTCCGTGTGGGACTGTGTGTTTTTGTCTGCGGCTTCTTTTATGCGTTATCTTTCATATGTACCAGTCTTGGCAATTTAGGAACGGTCCACCCCATATTAGCCGCATGGTTGCCCCACGTCATATTCGGGTCTGTAGGGTTGTTGTTTTTTGATATGATGAGAATGTAGCAGGTCGAATATGAGCAAATGGACGCTGGTATCTTGCCCTTCCTGAATTGCTTGTATTTTTATTTGAGGGGAAGGCGATATGACGATACGTGGATACTTCCATGCCTTTTTGGATATCTTCTATTCCCGATCCTGCCTCCATTGCAGCAGTAATTTAAACAGTTCCCACGAACTCTATCTCTGTGAGGATTGCACAAAGGGAATTCCCTACGTCGGCAATGAACATTGTATCCGATGCGGCACCACCCTGGGACCTCACACGGTTTCAACAACAGAAGGTTGTATGACATGCAAAGGAAGAAATCTCCCTTTCAGCACAGTAACATCTGTTACGTATTATGAAGGTGCTATGAAAACCTTGATCCATAAGTTTAAATACTCGGGACAAAAATTCTTATGCAATCCCATGAATACTATGGTGCTGGAACAGGAAAAAGTAAAGGAACTTGTTCTAAACATTGATGTCATCGTGCCAGTGCCTCTTTATTGGATAAAAAAAAATGCGCCGGGGTTTCAATCAGGCAGAACTTTTGGCGCGGGGAATTCAGCAATATTCTTCAAAACCAGTATCAGTAAATAATCTCTACCGCGCAAAAAATACGGCGTCCCAGACTCGGTTATCAAAGACGCAGCGACTGGTAAACATCCGCAATGCCTTTCGCGTACATGATCCAAAATCGTTTCAAGGAAAGAGGATATTATTGGTAGACGATGTATTAACTACCGGGGTAACGGTATCGGAGTGTTCGAAAATACTAAGACAATCCGGTGCCAGGTCTGTTCATTTACTTATTTTGGCGACTGCGAAGGATCGTGATTAGCAACACGATTTTTAATGCCGATAATTCCTTATTTCCGTTTGTTTATTCCTTGACTCTTTTTCTCCTTTTCATATAATACCCTTTTCTTTGATTTATATTTATTTGTCTATAAGGGGGGGCTCTCCTGCGTATGTATTGTTTTTCCCGCAGAAATTACCTCATACGTGCTGTGGAGTTTCTTTTTAACCGCTGACCGGCTTATCATGCCGGAGCGACAAGATAAGCGAAAGGATAATTAGCATGAAGAAAAACTATTTGTTTACGCCCGGCCCTACCATGGTGCCACCAGAGGTTGCATTGGCCGAAGCACAACCGATGATTCATCACCGGACGCCACAGTTTTCGCAGATCTTTTACGAACTGAGCGAGGATTTAAAGTATTTGTTCCAGACAAAGACAGGCGAAGTATTTACCCTTATGTCTTCCGGAACGGGCGCGATGGAGGCATGCGTTGCAAATGTTTTATCTCCTGGCAATAAGGCATTGGTAGTGGTTAGCGGAAAATTTGGCGAACGATGGGCAGAATTATGCGCCTGTTTTGGTATCGAAGCCATTCCTATTTGCGTTGAAAATGGCAAGGCCGTAAATCCTGCGGATATTGAGGCAGCACTCAAAAAAACACCGGGAATTGCTGCAGTATTTACAACACAATGCGAGACCTCTACGGGTGTCGTGCATGATATAAAGTCTATTTCGCCAATCGTGAAGAAATACGGAGCACTCATGGTTGTTGATTCCATAACGGGAATTGGTGTTCATCCCTTTATGATGGACGAATGGAATATTGACGTTGCTATTACGGGTTCTCAAAAAGGATGCATGATGCCTCCGGGACTTGCCTTCGTTTGCGTGAACAGCAATGCCTGGGCGGTTATTGAAAAGGCAGGTTTGCCCAGATATTATTGGGACTTCAGGAAGATGCGAAAAGAATTAAAAGACAAAACAACCCCCTTCACTCCAGCAGTTTCACTGGTTATAGCAATGAAGACCGCAATGGATATGATTAAGAAGGAAGGAATTGAGAACGTCTGGAAGAGACATGCACGCCTGGCTCATGCCACGAGGGAAGCCGCAAAAGCGCTTGGTCTTGAACTCTTTGCAGGAGAATATGCAAGCAATGTATTGACTGCCATCAGGTCGCCAAAAGGGATCGATATCGATAAGATTATTAAAAAACTAAGGGACGAGACAGGGGCAACCTTTACAGGCGGACAAGATGAATTAAAGGGAATGATAGTTAGAATTGGTCACATGGGCTATGTGAATGATTTCGATGTTATCGTCGCCATTGCCGCCCTGGAAAAGGGCCTCTATGAGGCAGGGTATCAATTCGAATTAGGACGAGGGCTCTCCACAGTGCAGTCGATGCTGGTAAGCAAAAAATAATACTACGGTGCAACTCACACGTTTAGCATCAGACTTTGCATCATCACAACGATATATTCTAAAGAACGGGATTTGCTTACCCCGCTCAGAGAGAGTGTTCATAGACGGCATAGGAACGATCAATCAAAACAATATCCTGCGGGGAGTTTGCAATTTTTGATATCATAATCCAGCATAATTGACAACTATTGCAATTGCATAAAGAGTTTAGAGTCAGATTAGGACTTATTCATTGTTGATTTTTATGAAGTAAAAATCGTGTAGAGCGAGTTTTGCTTACCACAGCCTTCTTGCAGCTTCATTCATTTAACGCACCACCATCGGGAGAAACCGATAGCATCCCTTCTTTTCTGTATGTATTTCACCAGGAGTTTTAAGGTTGATTACACATCTTTAGGCATTAAAATACATCTATAATTATATGGAGATTTTAAGATCGCTCTAAGGAAACCGACACGGACGATTCCAAATACAGCGGAATGCCTGTTAACGGAATTGGATAGAAGTACATGAAGATCCTTCTCATAGACCCGCCTTTTTACCGGTTTTTCAATTATTACAATCGATATTTCCCTCTGGGGCTAAGCTATCTGTCCTCTACGCTGAAAAAAGCCGGGTATGAGGTAGTTGTCTACGATGCGGATTGTAATAAAAATTCAAAGGGGATGGATTACACGCGATTACCCGAAAAATATCGTATCTACCTGAAAGAATTGAAAAATCCGAAGAACCCTATCATACAAGAGATTTCTGAAACTATTAAGAAATATCGTCCGGATATCATCGGTATAACAATCATGACCCCGAAGGCGGCTTCGGCCTTTACTATTGCCTCACTAGCGAAGCAACACAACAAAGAATGCCATGTTATCGTCGGTGGTCCCCATGCAACTTTGAGGTCTGATGAAGTATTGAAAAATACGCGGGATGTTGATTTTGTGGTAAATGGCGAGGGTGAATCCGTATTGCTTGAACTGGTAAATACCTTGCGTGCAAAAAGGAATAATTTCGGTGCAATTCGGGGGCTTTCTTATCGTCAGGGCGATACCCATATCCATAATCCCATGCAAAGTTTTGTTGACAATCTAGATGGTCTTCCATTTCCGGATAGAAAAACGTTGTTGGGTATGGATACTTATACTTCAGAGGACATGGGTTTACTCATGGGAAGTCGTGGTTGCCCATATAGTTGTTCCTATTGTGCAACGCAAATATGGACAAGAAGGGTACGGTATCGGTCACTGGCAAATATTGTAGAGGAAATCAAGTATGTACGCCTCCATTTTGGAACCCGTCAGTTCACCTTTAAGGACGATTCCTTTACGGTTAATAGAAAAAGAGTCCTGGAATTTTGTGATAGCTTACTTGAGGCTGGTCTGAAGATCAATTGGGACTGCAATACGAGGGTTGACTTAATTGACCTGGAACTCCTGAAAGCAATGAAAAGGGCGGGTTGTAATAGTATAAAGGTGGGAATTGAATCGGGGAGTGAAAGAATATTAGCATTGATGGATAAAGGGATTACCCTGGAACATATCCATGAGGCAGCACGGCTTTTTCGGGAAGCAGGAATTCATTGGACTGCCTATTTTATGATGGGTATACCTACAGAAACCAGGGAAGATGTGAAAAAAAACTTTGGATTTATTATATAAAATACAGCCCAGCTTTGCCTCAATCGGTGTCTACGAGCCGTTTCCTGGAACGAAGCTTTTTGATATAGGCATCGAACATGGTTTGGTAAAAAAAGAAATGGCATATGAAGATTTTTTTACTCGCATACCAAGTGATTATTATCTAAAGGATATTAAACGAAGGGTTGATACCATGGATTACGAGAGTTTTACCAACATGGAAAGCGAAACAAAAGACGCCTTTCATGAGTATAATAAAGGAGTCATGCGTATCCTTGAAAGAGCAAAAGCCAGAAGCAGTATCTATCTCCATAATCCCAGGATTTTTTTAAACGACGTTGAAAAATTTTTAGGATGGCTACGGTAGGGAGAAATGAACCCAACCTATCGGAATGGAACCCACGGATTTTTCGTTTTACCATGTTCAATTTCTCTTTTATATGCAGCAGGATGAAAGCAACGACATGTGCGTGCTTTATCTCCAAGAATTTGTAGTTTTAATCTTCTCCATCGCAACAAGGTTTTGCCCTCATAAAATTAAAGTATGACAATCAGAATTTTTAATTACCCGATACCAAAACGGCTGATTCTACTCATTACCGGGGACCTGCTTCTGGTGAATGGATCGGTTTTCTTATCAGCAATCCTCCGATTGGGCATGAGTGACGGATGGAACTATATAAGAGATAATCCTGTGTCATTTGTACTAACGGGCATCATCTTTATTGTTACCTTCTTTTTTACCGAACTTTATGATACTCGAAAGGATTTCAAGTCTATTGGAAATATCCTGAACATTACTTTTGCATCCGCCAGCGCCTTCTTTATTACGACGTTTTTTGTTTTATATAAACTGGTCTCTTCGAATAGGAAGGGGCGTATTTATTCTCAATGGTGCATTCGTTACTTTTTTTTATTATCGGGTGGAGAATTGGATACAGTTATCTCCTGGAGCAGCCAATTTTTAAAAGAAACGTTTTAATTGTTGGAGCAGGCTGGGCTGGGAAAACCATCTTACAAGAAATAATCAGAGCAAAGAAAACAGGGTTGCGGGTGACAGGTTTTATTGACGACAACCCGTTAAAACAGAAAAAAAACATTGAGGGGTTTCCCATCTTTGGGGATCGGTATACATTGCCTACCGTTATTCATCAAAATAACGTGAGTCTGATTGTAAATGCCATTACGCATGAAAAACACGCCGATCTTATTAAGACATTGATTAATTGTTCATGGAATGGAATAGAGATCGTCGATATGCCCACCCTGTATGAACAGCTCACGGGTAAGATACCTTTTCGGCATATTAATGATATGTGGATGTTGCATGTAGTTCTTAGTAAACCAAAATTATACGGAAAATTGGTGAAACCCGTTATCGAAATATTTGTTGCGTTGATGCTATTCGTGCTGCTAATACCCTCTATGGTGATTATAGCAATATTGATAAAGATGGATTCTGGAGGACGGATTTTTTATACACAGGAACGTGTCGGAAAAGACGGGAAAGAATTTACGATAATAAAATTCCGCACCATGGTGGAGAATGCTGAATCAAATACCGGTGCGGTTTATACATCAAATAATGATCCCCGGATTACGAAGATTGGAAGGTTTCTCAGAAAGTGGAGACTGGATGAGATCCCTCAATTACTCAATGTAATCAAGGGAGAGATGAGTTTAATAGGACCACGGCCAGAAAGACAGGTCTTTATAAAAAAAATTTGAAGAAATAATTCCCTTTTATACTCAGCGGCTCGCGGTTAGGCCTGGCTTAACAGGCTGGGCGCAAGTAAAATATCGTTACGCATCTTCGATAGAACAAACCGAGGAAAAGTTAAAATACGATCTTTATTATATCAAAAATATGTCTTTCCTTCTTGATTTCGTGGTGTTATTGAAAACGATAAAAGTGGTGCTTTTCGGACGTGGAAAATAACAGGACATTATTTGCGGTAGCAGATTATTGGATTTTCCCACCCTCATCCATTTGTTTTTTTGTCTGTCGCTCTTTTATCCAGTAGGCATCTTCTAAACTACGTAAGGCTTCTTTCATCTCTGGTGATATTTCTAATGCCTGCTTGTATGCAGTGATAGCATCATCGATTTGTCCCTGCTTTTTATAAATATCACCGAGTTTGTAACGGGCAGCGGCTAGCTTTGGGTTGCGCTCGATTATTTTTTTCATATCTGCAGAGGCATCGTGTAAGTTCCCATTTTCTAAGTGGAGTACCCCTCGATTATAAAGCGCGGCAAGATCATCCGGAGTAAGTTTTAAAACTTCATTATATTCGTCTATGGCTTCTCCTGTCATCCCTTTTTCAGCATAAATAACCCCCAGATTAAAATGTGCCCCTGCGTGATTATTGTTGAGAGACAGTGCCTTTTTGAGTACAGGAACGGCATCATCATACGCCTTTTTTTTTCGTGTAAGCCACTCCGAGATTGTTATAAACTTCTCCGAAATTGGGGTTAATTTCCAGCGCTTTCTTATAGGTAACGATTGCATCGTCGATCAATCCTTTATCGACATAAGCAGCGCCCAGGTTGTTGTACGCCTCACTAAAATCTTCTTTATTTTTCAATGCTTCTTTATAGGCAGCGATTGCATCATCTTTTTTTCCCTGAAGCGCGCATGACACTCCTTTATTGTTATACAGCATAGCAAGTCTATTCTTCGTTTCTTTATGGGAGGGGTCTGCGCTTAGCAGTTTTTTTATAGGTAGAAATGGCATTGTCTTGAGCCCCGTTTGCTTCATACGCAGAAGCCAGGTCAAACAGCAGGACGGTATCTTTAGAATTGAATTTAGCTGCTTTTTCAAAGGAAGAAATGGATTTTGAGACGTCACCTTTTCTCTGGTAAAGGTAGGCCATATTTTTATAGCTTTCTGCGAGATTTGGATCTAGATCGACAGCCATCCGGTAAGAGTTAATAGCGTCGTCAACCATTCCTTTATTGGCATATGCATTCCCGATGTTATGGAATACTCCTGCATCACGTGGGTGAATCGACAAGGCTTTTTTTATAAGCTTTGATGGCGTCATCATACTGAGCCTTTTTATTATAACTATTCCCAAGGTTGTAATATGCTTCTGCGTCATTTGGGTTAATTTCGAGCACCTTCTTGAACTCACGGGTGGCTTCATCAAAGTGGGCATTTTTATAATAAAGAATGCCCAGATTAAAATGCGCATTCAGATTGGAAGGATCATCTAAGAGTATTGCTTGGTATTTTTTAATGATTTCTTTATCACGGATATCAGGAGTTATGTTGGAAGAAGAAAGGGTGATTTGAAAAGAGAAAAAGACGGAAATGCCAAGAAATCCGAAATAACGATATCTTCTTGTTATCGCATTCCCTCGTAATAACAGGTTCTTCATAAAAAAAATCTTTTCTCCTTATTTCTGGAAAGAGCAAAGAAATGGACTTGTTTGCTGCAATAATGTGTTTTGATATCTGCATATCCCAAGTTCATTTTGATTTACAATATTTTTCTCAATAAGGTACGCCTTTCATGCTCCAGAAACTTTTCTTTATTGATGAGTTCTTTCGTTTTATGAGGATTTTTTATCCCCTTGAACACATGGCTGGCCTGGTTAGTGCCTATCGTAAGGTTGCCAATCTTGAATCGCCTTTGCATACTTCCCTGTATCACTAAAATATTGTTGATAGTTCCATATGGCAGTTCATGCAACTTTCTCGAAAAGGGCCCTTTTCGAAATAGAATTCCCTGATGAGTGATTACATACGTAGTTGTGCATACAGAAAGAACATGATAGAGGATCAGGAGGCTGCTAACAGACAATATACTCAATCCTGTAATGGCTTCCACACCAAATTTTGCCAATGCCAAAAAAATGGCAAACGAGGAGACCACAAACACGAGCCAGTTTTGCCATACACTTGGTTTGAAAGATTGGACAAATTCGGTTTCTGTATTCTTATTGAAAACAGGGTTTTTTTCTATTGTATTGATGCTTGTCATTGCACATTATTTGACCACAGGCAATCTTTGCGATATGCGTTGCCTGATAATCTTCCGCTGGTTTTTGCAAAATACCTTGTCAGGATTTTCAAAAATCTGAGATGCCATCTGTTTTTGAATTATAGGCAAGGAAGACAGCACTGTCAAGGTAAATGCAAGGGAATTCATGCTTACGGTATAGCGGAAAACCCGGTATGAAAATGTGTCTTCGCTGGCCTCTTTCTTACAGCAGTCATCACATCACGGATATTTTTCCCCCTGCTTTACTGCCATAGTCTTAATAATTCGTGTACCAGGGACAGATCGGTTTTATGTAGTGAAATATCCAGCTGCCGAAAAAAGCAAAGCATAAGAGTGTAGCCCAGAAGGATTTTAAAAAGGCGGTATATTTATTGTTTTTCGTATAAAAATCAAAACCTTTTACGATAAGAGTGATGAGTGCGGGATTCATCATGATATCGTTCGTGCCTGGAGGAGTTTGAACGCCAATGTAATTGATGAGTATGCCAATTGCAGCGCTGACAAGCAGAGAAAGGTATTTGTTTCCCTTGACAAGGGTAATACAAAAGATAATTAATACGTGTGATCCTATGGATTCCAAAAAGGCAATAAAATGTCGGTAAAATTCGTAGGAGGTAACAAAGTATGGCACAAGAAAGATAAACAATAATACATCATCTTGCCGATCTTTACGGTAAATAAGCAGGTAGAAAGAAATAGGTGCAATGAGTTTGAGCACATCGTTGTCACTCAAATAACCGATGTCGCCTAAAAAAATACAGGCGACACCGATAACGGTAGACAGGCATACAAGCACGACTTCCCTTGAATTCCATCTGATAATCCACCAGAAAAAGAAGAAAATGAGCAGGGATTTGAAAGCGATGAGACATTCCTTCAGCCAAAATACATCTTCGTTAATATAAAGCAGGCTTTCAATGAACTGAAGGAAAAATTCCATAAAGCATCAAAGGTAATCAAACGGTTGAAATAAAAATGAAGAGAATTACGATCTTACCAAATCAGTTTATCAGCTATCCCAAAAATGGGAAATAAATTTTGTGCGACATTCGGAATAATCTTTTTTCATTTGAGGGTGCCCATCTCATCTATGCTATATACTTCGGCTGTTGCAGGGGCACGGTAATTATGAATTTAGTTCCTACATTCACGGCGCTTTCAACTTGAATGTGTCCATGGTGGATAAGAACGATATGCTTGACAATGGAAAGTCCGAGCCCGGTTCCTCCCATTTCACGCGAGCGGGCAGGGTCAACACGGTAAAATCTCTCAAAAATGCGTGGGATGTGTTCTTGCGGGATGCCACACCCCGTGTCTGATATTTCGATACGGATGGATTGATTAACTGGTTCAACCTTCAAACCGATTCTGCCGCCTTTTGCCGTGTATTTTACCGCATTATCCAGTAAATTGGTCAGCAATTGACGGAGAAGATAGTTGTTTGTTTCTATCAGTGGTATCTGCTGGGATATAGCCAGATCAAGCACCTGGTTTTTCCTCATGCAGTGCTCGTGATACTGAGAAGAAATATGCTCTATACATGGATGGATGTCCAACGGCGTAAGCTCTGTCTGTAAATCCTGCGATTCCAGTCTGGATAGTTCTAAAATATCTTTGATAAGACTATCAAGCCTCTGTGAGTGTTTCATGATGATGTGAAGAAATTCTTGAGTGTCTTCCTGCCTGAGTGAATTGTTTTCGAGCAGGGTTTCCACATACCCCTTAATAGAAGCCAGCGGGGTTCTCAATTCATGTGACACATTAGCAACAAATTCTCTGCGGGCGTTTTCCAGTTTGCGCAATTCGGTGATATCGTGAAATACGAGAAGGACGCCTTGATTGTCCTTATCAACCTGAATCGGAGAAAGATGTGTGTGCAATAATTTTTTCCCGGGTGCAGGAATCTCAATCTCAGATATTCTGGCCGTTTGCGTTTTGATGGTTTCTCTGACCAGATTGCGTAGTTTCTCATTTCGTACCTTTTCCCATAGATAATTCTTGTTCAAAACAACTGATGATATGTCAAACATCGTTTTTGCTGCATTATTGATTAGAATAATTCTTTCCTGTAAGTCTGTTGCAATGACTGCATCGTTCATGTTTGCCATGATGGCATCCAGTTTATTTTTATCGTCCAGGATCGTTTGCATCCGGGATTGAAGTTCAACACCCATGACGTTGATCGCTTGTGCCAGGTCTCCCATCTCATCCGAGGAAGCGATCTCGGCTTTTCGCGCAAAATTGCCCCGCGCAAAATTCTTTGCTATTTGAGTAATATTTACTAAAGACGAGGTATTGATCCTGATGAGGATAAAACTGATAATCAGAGTAATCGCAAAGGTCAGGAGCATGTAACCGACAATGGTTTTCATATCGGATTCCAGGGTTCTCGTTAATGGATTCAAGTAGTATTCTCTTAGTACCCTGTTCACAAAATATCCTGTTAAAGCAAGACATAGACATAAGAGGACAATATAGCTGGTAAAAATTTTCCAAAATAGTTTATTTTTAAACACGCTCTTATTCCTTAAATTTATAACCAATTCCCCGTATGGTGATTATATGGTTTGCAAAGTCCTTTAGTTTTTTTCTGAGAGAAGCCACATGCACGTCAATCGTTCGATCAATAACGATAGTATCAGGTCCTGAAACTGCATCGAGCAATTGATCTCGTGTAAATACCCTTCCTGGCTTATTGGCGAGTTGGTGTAGAAGCTTAAATTCTGCAAGAGTCAATGGAATGGATTTATTCTTTATCGTTACCTCATGTTTATACAAATCGATGGTAAGGGCATCTATTTTAATATATTCTTGTATTGCCGAATTACTTTTTGTTCGCCTGAGGATTGCTTGCACACGTGCAACGAGTTCTTTCGGGCTAAAGGGCTTTGTCATATAATCGTCAGCGCCCAGTTTTAAACCTATGGTTACATCAGCCTCTTCACCTTTCGCCGTTAACATGATAATCGCAGTACGAGCAAGTTTCTGGTCCATCTTTAATTTTTTACATACTTCAAGACCATCAATTCCCGGCAACATAAGGTCTAATATGACCAGCTCTGGTTCTTCTCTTCTGGCCAGGAGCAGTGCATCTTCCCCATTGTTAGCGGATATAACTTTATAACCGTCTTTTTCGAGATGATACCGAATTAATTTTACAAGATCTTGCTCATCATCAACAATAAGGATTTTTTCTTTTGACATGGAGGTATCTTATAACTTAATCAAACAATAATCTATTCAATACGCCTTTCTGTCTTTCGTAAAAAAGCATAGTTTCCTATTGATCGAACAGCTCGTTTAAAATTTTACCCAGACTCCTCGGGTCTCCGTCTCCCTGCCATTTTGTTTTGCCGACGGTTGCAACTTTTATCCTGATATCCTGTGCTACCTCTTGCTTTGTCTGGGTTCCGTCTTCGCTTTCAGCCTCATTTAACAGTTTCGTATCAATCCTCATGGTTGGTTGAAATGTTTCAATGTTTCCAAACAATTCAGGAAATAGTTTTCCGCCCGAATAAATTCTTAATTTCTTATTTTTTTGTGAATCTGAAATCTGAAATTTCAAATTCAATCCTTCGGCTTTTGATAATTTTTAAGCATTGTCATAAATTCTTCTCTTTTCTTCGTATCCTGAGCAAACCTTCTTTCTTTTTCGTTCAGGTATCTCTGTCCCTTTATATCGCTATTTTGCAAAGAATCTGCCCATCCCCTGATCTGTCGTGAAATACTTTCAGCCAATGCTTTCAAATCTGAAATCTCAGATTTCAAATCCTGAAACGCTTTCAGTCTTTCAATGAAACACAGCATTGATCGTACTTCTCCTGCAGAGCCTCTCGCAATATAGAGAAAAGTCAGGAGTTCCTGAGTCGTTCCTCTCTCGAATCCCTCAGCGATATTATTTGAGATGGACAATGCCGCTCTTTCCAGTTGATCTCTGAGGCTGTATTTACGGCTGAATGGAGTCTTTTCGGTCAGGGCATAAATCTTTTCTGCAAGTTCAATAGCAGTTTTCCAGACAGGCAAATCCTCAAACCGCTCATAAGTCATAAAACCTCCAATCTTTTAATCTCAAATTTGAAATCCCCTTCTACCCTGGTACCCATAATCTTTATAAAGTTCGTCATAGTAAGCCGGTTGTAAGTTTCAACTGCAAGCAAGGCTGCTTCATGTGCTTTTACCACATAATCTTTTATTTCTGCGGACATTTTCATTTTCTCTTACCTTATCTCCCGCATCACCATCACCTCATTTCCTCTATGATCAATGACTTTAACGGCTATACGCTTTTCCTTGCCGGGTTCGAAGGGGAGGGAACGGGGCTGGTGAGGAGATCGAATTTGTCTTCATCAATGGATGCCTTAAGCGCCCTCTTGAGCTTATCCCATGCGCTTGAATCGGGGAAAAATGCCTGTGAGATGCAGAAAGTCCGCTTGTCATAGTCCGTGTCTATGAACCATGCGGCTATCCTGTTACCATTATCCGAATAGACTTCTCCGGTCAACGGGTCATAGATGTCAACACCTTTGAGGATGACTTCATACTCGTTCTCTGAATTTGAGATTTGAGATTTCAAATTTGAGATTGTTTTTATCTCAATATCGGGTCCTCCAAATACGGTAAAGAGCTGGCTTGAGGCTGTGGTCCTGAGCAAGTCTCCGATAAGGACACCGGGTCTGATGTGGGAGTAAAAGACCTTCACCTTCGGATGTCTAACGTCCATTGCGGATGAATCAAAGGCAAAACCGCAGAAGGTAATGCCGTCATATCCATTAATATGCGCCTCTCGTATGCCGTCCTCAACCTGCCTCACCGTGATGGGTCCGTGCGGAGGGCCAAAGGAGACGGCCACTCTTTTCACTCTCAAATCTGGAATCTCAGAGTCTTTTTTACTTTGAGATTTCAAATCTGAAATCTCAAATTCTTTCGGCGCCACTTCTGCATGGACAAAGCTGCTTCTTACGGGAATGAGGTTTTCAAATTTCATCCGTTTATTTGCAGGGAATATCACCCCGTCCTTGTGGAGCAGTTCAATGAGGGTATTGATGTGGCTCTCTGCATCTGCTTTCCTCTCAAATTTCAAATCTGAAATTTCAAATTCTTCATTCACAAAGTCCCGTGTGGAATGCCCTCAACCATAAAAGGCCCCGACACCCGTTTCCACCTTTCCCGACCATATAAGCTGAGGATCGAGATCCGGGTCGTATCATACTTCTTAGGCTTGGGTTTTGTGGTATCATAGGAGGCAAGCCCTGCGGTGACAGCATTTTTCCGCGTCTCACCCTCATGCCGGTAAGCCTCAACGTCATGATTGATTAAGGCCTTACCCTTTTTCCCCTTTACGATATTTTTTCCTCCGTTCTTAAATTAGCGAACCACTATTATCAGGAGGTGCAAAGCATTACATTTATCACCAGATTCGTTATCTCTTGCTCAGGGCGGCAAATGCTTCTCCGCTATTTATAAATTACAGGATTTATAATGCTCAGACTTTCAGAACTGGCAGCGTTAAGTAAGTTTATATCAGAGGCTACAAAAGCAACCTCTTCATTTATTGTATCTTTCAGCCACAACGCCGAAGATAAATGAATGCTATCGGCTCCCCTCAGATAATATTTCTCGATTAAATTTTTTTATCATTGGCAGGAGTTCTTCGTGAATATCCAATATGGTAAAACAGTCCCAGTCAGATTCAAAAGCTTTCAATATTTCCTTCAATTTGTTGTTTGTAATATCTCCGACCCTGAATCGTCTTACCAAGGTAGATAATATTTCCGGATAGGTTAGCCTGGATGTCGCAATTACAGGACTTTTCATAATAGCGACTATATTCTCAGATCCTTCTTCTGCAACGTATTTTTTGACCAAAGCGCTCGTATCTAAATAGATCACCTTCTTTCCTCAACAACAGTTTCAGAAACGGGTTTGCCTTTTACCTTTGCGGGTCTGAACGATGTTAACTCCGTCCTCTTTTTTGGAAGCCTTATTTTCCCCTGCCTTGCCAGTAATGCAAGTTTTTCTTCAAACCCGGCATTTTTTTCTATTTTGTCAATACTGTGAAGCACTGCAATAGGAGTGCCTCTATCTGTTACGACAATTCTATTGCCTTCCTTTGTAAGACCCAAATAGTAAGTCAGTCTGTTCTTCAACTCTCTTACGCCTACAATGTACACAATTACCTCCTGGTGGCTATTGTAGTCACTCCAATAAGAATAGTCAATAATAATACGGGTGTCATGGGGGGCATTACCATTAATTTAAGATTTCTTTTATCGATGCTTCTAATATCGGCAGGGCAATATCAATGTCGTTTTTTGAAACGACAAGCGGCGGACAGAAGCGGATGGCGCTGCGTCCGCAGCCCAGGAGCAAGAGTCCCCTTGAAAATGCCTTTTGGATAATGCCATCCCGCACCTCTGGCGCATATGACTTGGTCTCTTTATCTTTCACAATTTCAATGGCAAGCATGAGCCCTAATCCCCGGACATCCCCAATGATGGGATAGGTGCGTTCTAATTTTCTTAACTCGTTTATCATATAAGCGCCCTGTTTTGCGGCATTGTCTATGAGTCCATTCTCAAGGAGCTTGATGGTGGTGAGCGCAGCCTGACAACTGACGGGGTTGCCCCCGAATGTGCTTGCATGGCTGCCCGGCACCCAGTCCATAATTTCTTCTGATGCAACCGTGGCAGAGAGGGGAAGTCCCGATGCGATACCCTTGGCAAGAGTAATGATGTCCGGAATTATGCCAAAATGTTCAGAGGCAAACATTTTGCCAGTGCGTCCCATGCCCGATTGTACCTCATCGGCAACATACAGGATATTATAATCGCGGGTTAATTGATAGAGTGCCTTGTGAAACTCTTTTGGAGGCACAACGTATCCACCCTCTCCTTGAATAATTTCCACAAAAATCGCAGCTACGTCTTCCGGAGACACCTTTGTTTTGAATAATTCTTCCCGTATCCAGGTGACACAGGCCATATTGCATCTATCCGGAGCTAGGCCGTAATGACACCGGTAACAATATGCATACGGGATATGGATAACCTCAGGGATAAGGGGGAGAAAGTGTTTGCGTTGATTTAGTTTGCTCGCGGTGAGGGAAAGCGCACCCATAGTCCTGCCGTGAAAGGCATTGTAAAAAGCAATAATGATGGGACGTCTCGTATGGTAGCGAGCCAATTTAATTGCCGCTTCTACGGATTCAGCGCCAGAATTCCCAAAGAAAACTTTTTTTGTATGAGGTCCCGGGCAAATTGCAGAGAGTTTTTCAGCCAACTCGATATGGAGGGGATTATAAAAATCTGCCCCAGACATGTGAATAAGGGTATCCGACTGGGTGTTAATTGCCGAAATAATCTGGTCGTGGTTGTGCCCGGTATTGCAAACGGCTACGCCTGCCGTAAAATCAAGGAAGGTGTTATTGTCCACATCTGTAACGACCATGCCTTTTGCGCTTTTTACCACCAGGGGATAACTTTTTGTTGACGATGGAGAGACAAATCTTTTTTCCTTCTCCAGATATTGGATAGCATGAGGGCCGGGAAGTTTCGTTTGTATGCAAGGATAATTTTGTGTCATCAGCGCAAACCTCTTAATAGGATAATTATCACATAAGGTTTTAGTTTTTCTTTTGACAATAATATTTGTACACTAAATCAGCAAATGCCTCCAGCGCAAAGGAACCTTTTCCAAGATCTGAAAGGCATCTTCTAAACTCACGGATATTTTTAAAGTTTTCTGACAGGTACTGGGCAACAAACGTTTCGGCTGATATAAAATTAAGCTCCGGACCTTTGTCCTCGGGGCTTTGGTAAATTTTATAAGCTACGATATCGGTGATCATTTTTAAATTGACGTTTTTTACGATGGAAATCATATTCTTAACAATATCAAAGCTCAAGAGTTGTTTGTCCTGATAGTAATTGTACACCGTGTCAGCGAACTGATTAATCGATTTCATTCCCTTATCAAGCTGAGATACATGGTTTTTGAATGCGTCTAAATCCTTAAATTTTTCAGATATATATTGGGCGATAGCCTCTGCGGCTGCAAGAAAATTTGCCTCCGGCCCCATATTTTCCGGACTTTCATATATCTTATATGCTATAATGTCCGTGATAGTTTTCAGTGAGATGTCTTCCTTGCTGTGAATTCTGTTTTTTATGTTCTCTTTATCGATTGGCATTTTTTTGCTCCTCCGTTTATTTCGTAAAAACAAATTTTTTCCTAAGACTTGACAATCGCATATATTATACATATATTTAATTAAGTGCAATAACTCTAACTAAAAATAATAGGTAACCAAAATATGACAACAAAAACGAAGAATAGATTTCTCAATACGGTCACCCTGCCGAATTACGATTTTGTCCTGAATGCTCCTGAATTTAAAAAGGAAGGAGAGGAATTTACTGTATGGTTTTTCGAAGGTATCCTTGAACGGCACCCAAATTATATTGATTGTCTTATGTATTTGGGTAATGCATATACCGCACAGAGACTGTATGAGAAAGGGCTTGTGGTGGACCAAAAGTTATGCCGTCTTAAACCAGAGGACCCTTTGGTTCATTATAATCTTGCTTGCAGTTATGCACTGATGAAGAACGTTAATGCCTCTTTCGAGGCCATGGAAAGAGCTATTGTGTTAGGTTATAAGGATATATACCATCTGGAAAACGATAAAGATCTGGCTCACCTGAGGAATGATGACCGATATCAAAAATTGGTTGGAAAAATAAAATTGTGCTAATGTGGTTGTTGCAATGCAAGGTTCATTTTGTACGCAAGATGAATTCCCTCAAGCGTCAGATGAGGGAGTATCGTGGCAATCGCAGGGATTTCCTGTGCTAACAGAGCTGCATTTCCGCCGGTTGCGATTACCGCTGGCTGAGTTTTCATTTCATATCTCATCATATCAATCAAGTGGCTTACCATCCCGATTGTTCCCCAGTAAACGCCGGATTGAATTGCTTCTTCCGTGTTTTTTCCAACGATATTTTTTGGTTTATGGATCGGTATGAGAGGTAAAAGCGCCGTAGCATGGTGAAGCGCCTTTGAAGACGTTTCTAACCCAGGCGCAATAATCCCACCCAAAAAAGCACCTTTCTCGTTTATTCCGTCAATGGTTATCGCGGTGCCTGCATCAACAACAATTGTCCAAGTTTTCGTCTTTTCAAAAGCGGCAATTGCATTCACCAGCCGATCAACACCTACCATTTCAGGAGATTCGGTCAAAATCGGGATAGGGACGGGAATCTCTTTCCCTATGCGATAGACCGGCGCACGGCTATGTTTTCCAAGGTATTCGAGAACAGATGCTTCCGCGCTGGGATTAACGGATGCCAGGATAATAGCTTGTGCCCTGGAAAAAATGGCAGGATCTGGAGTTTCTGTAAAATTTGACTGAAGCAAGTGTCCGCTGCTTACGGTATGTGCGCTCTGTAAATAGTCTTCTTCAAATACCCCGATATGGATGTTGGTATTGCCAATATCAATTGCTAACCGCATACAGATTCATTGAGAGCAGACGGTAATCCGTGTAATGCGCTTACCATAAGACCGATCAGTTGGTCAATATTCTTTCCTGTAATCATGGAAACGGGACACACCGGCTTGGATATTTTTTCTTGCAGGGTTTGAACACACTTCATACCGGTCTCCTTATCCAGAAGGTCCATCTTATTTGCAACAACAATTTCTGCCTTTTCGGCAAGGACAGGATTATATTGCTTTAATTCATTTCGTATCATGAAATATGCATCAGCAGGAGCCACCGTAGCACTTGGTGAGACATCTAAGAGATGAACTAAGAGCCGTGTTCTTTCAATATGACGGAGAAATTCGTCTCCAAGCCCTATTCCCCGATGTGCACCTTCAAGAAGTCCAGGAATATCAGCAACCACAAATCTCCGGTAATCCGCAATCTCTACGATTCCTAATTGTGGCTGTAATGTAGTAAACGGATAATCGGCTATTTTTGGTCTGGCGGCAGATATCCGGGAAAGCAACGTCGATTTTCCGGCATTCGGCATTCCGATGAGACCAACGTCTGCAAGCAACTTGAGTTCCAGGATCAGCCACCGTTCTTCACCTGGTTTCCCCTTTTCCGCCTGGCGGGGAACCTGATTTGTGGAGGTTGCAAAACATTTGTTTCCTCTTCCCCCCCGTCCTCCCCGGACAATAACAATGGATTCCCCCACGCTGCTCATGTCTTTCAGGATACGGCTGCTTTCTCTGTCCTTGATTATTGTTCCACGAGGCAAATCGATACAAAGGTCTTTGCCGTCTTTGCCTTTTTTGGTAGAGCCTTTTCCATGCGCCCCGCTTCCTGCAATATATTTTACCCGGGAAGTTAGGTCGAGCAAGGTATCTATTTTATCACTGACACGAATAATAACATCTCCACCCTTGCCACCGTCACCTCCGTCTGGTCCTCCATAAGGGACGTATTTCTCCCTTCGGAAACTCACACAACCATTTCCGCCATCGCCTCCTTTTACATAAATCACTGCTTCATCAACAAACACCGTTTAGCCTGCCATAATCTGCACGAAAGAAACCATAATACGAATTTTGGGAAAGACCTACTGAAGAAAGGCCCTTGTGGTCATGATAAAAACGGGAAAGGGAAAAGGCGCTACAGCCGTATCCCTGTCCCGTTTCTTCATGCTATCCGGGCACTATTGGCGAGGAGAGACCGATTTTATCACTTCGTGGCCGGTAATTCAGGAAATCACTGAGGAGATGTTTTACGATTCGGGTGTTGCATAAACACTTACCCGGTGTCTCGTTTCAAATTTTACCATCCCGTTTATCATGGAAAAAAGGGTGTCATCCCTGCCAATTCCAACGTTTCTTCCAGGCTTGAATTTTGTTCCGCATTGGCGGACTATTATGGAGCCAGCGGTTACAAATTGCCCGCCATATCTTTTTACCCCACGCATTTGAGGATTACTGTCTCTTCCATTTTTTGAAGAACCCTGTCCTTTTTTATGTGCCATGCTACTAACCTCCGTTACAAAAAAATTAAACCTATGCTGAAATTTGAGGAATACCCATCACATCAGTTACGGATAACCCGGTTTTTTGTCGCTCTATCCTCTCGAAATTCTTGTACCCTGCTCGATGCTTAACCGCAAACAATCTCCTTAATTTTTATGCGGGTATATTTTTCTCTATGCCCTCTTCTCGTCAAAGATTCCTTTCTCCTGCGAAATTTTATGGTCATACACTTTGCGCTCTTTTTTTATACCCTCAACTTCTGCAATGACCTTTGCATTTTTATTGGTGTCAGCCCCAAGAGTCGTTTTCCCTTCTTCGTCTGAACACACTAGCACATCATGAAACTCCAGGATTTGTCCTGCTTGAGCATCAGCTTTCAGGTCGATGAGGCAGCGCTCACCGGCCCTCACTTTGTACTGCTTACCCCGATCTTTTACAATTGCATACATTATTTCCTTCTCCTTTCCTTATCCATTTCCCATGACGCTTACAAATGAAAAAAATGTTTTAGAAATTAATTTACCATATTTATCGGTATCAATCAAATCTTTGCTAACATAATTAGATCATAACTGGTTCGTCTTTCTGGTTTAAATAGCGAATGTCGATCTTGCCGAATTCGTGATTCGCCGTGCTAAAAATGTGTATCTTTTTATTATAGGATTCTTCAATCTCTATCATCTGCTTTCTTTTTTGATTTTGCAGATAATTTGCAACCGCAGGATTCGCCATAATTTCAATTTTGGCAATTTGTGGTGAATGGATGGCAAACTTCAGGTCTCTCATGGCATTTAAACACAGACTCTCAACGGTCTTGGCATACCCCGTGCCGCCACAAAACTTGCATTCTTCAAAAAGGACGTCCCGAAGGCTTGATCGAATCCGCTGCCGGGTAAGCTCAATAGTGCCGAATTTTGACATCTTGAGCATCTTGGTTCTGGCCTTATCCCTTTTCATGGCGTCCGTGATGACCTTCTCGATAGCATGTATATGCGATTCTGTTCTCATGTCAATAAAGTCGATTACAATCACACCACCCAAATCGCGCAGCCGGATCTGGCGCGCAATTTCCTTAGCCGCTTTGAGATTCGTTTTAAAGGCTGTTTCTTCAGGATCGCACTCTTCTTTAAACTTGCCACTATTGACATCAATTGCTACCAGCGCTTCAGTCTGTTCAATGACAATCGATCCTCCACGCGGCAAACGGATTTTTCGGCAGTTTATTTCCTCAATCTCCTGCTCAATATTGTATTTGTGAAATAACGGTTTATCCTCGCTATAGAGGGTTAACAGTTTTTCAGATTTCGGCATAATCATACGAAGAAAATCACGGGTTCTTTCATAGACGGCTTCTGTATCGACAATGATTTCCCGTATGTTGGTCGAAAAGATATCCCGAATAGCGCGAATAACCAGATCACTTTCCTGATAGATGGTTGCAGGAGCTTTGACGTCTTTCGTCCGTTTCTCAATATTTTTCCACAGTTTTAAGAGATAATGAAAGTCCTTATGGATTTCTTTTTTGGTCTGTTGTTCCCCCGCTGTCCGTATAATAAAACCAACATCTGAGGGAGGATTTAAGCCTGCAAGGATTTTTTTTTAACCTGAGCCTTTCCTCTTCACTTGCAATTTTCCTGGAAACGCCGTGACGCGGAACATCAGGCATCAAGACCAGGAATCTTCCCGGCAGGCTGATATACGTGGTCAAACTGGGGCCTTTGGTGCCAATGCTCTCTTTCGTCACCTGAACCAGCACTTCTTTGCCGGGATGCAAAATGTCCCGTATTTTGCGAGACTCCCGGTGAGGCTTGCCATGCGCATCGGCATCAGATGAGTGACTCCCGTTCTCTGACGGAATGAGAATATCCGATGCGTGAAGGAATCCGTTTTTTTTGAGACCAATATCAACAAATGCCGCTTCGATACTTGGTTCGATGTTAACGACCTTTCCTTTATAAATATTTCCTGCAATCTGTCCCCGGGAACTCCTTTCGATGTAAAGTTCCTCAAGAACATTATTTTCTAAAATAGCAATTCGGCATTCTTCGGGTTCAACTGCGTTAATAAGCATCTTCTTATCCATGTTTTTCCTCGAGTTATTCAGAAGAAGACAAATTGATTTTTATTCTGGTAATTTTAAAACCCTCTTTTTTCCCATTTCCCAATAAAGAAAGGATCACTTCTTCAGGTTTTGCCATTCCTTCGTTGTCTACTTTTTTTTATTGAAATGACAAGACGGTCCGGTTTGACCATAATTTCCTGTATAGATGGTCGGATATCAAAAGGCTTCTGGTGTCCGTTTTTAGAGCGGATTACCATCACCGATGGTTGTTGCAATAATTCATTAATCTTTGCCGTATTTAAGCATTCTGGATCAACAAAAACCACTTCGTAGAGTACATCGCGAATCCAACCCTTCTCTGTGTCAGCAATAACTTCCCCAGAAAGAATAGAGATTTCTTCTGGTAATTGAAGACGTAACTGTTCAATGAAAATTTCAGGAGGTATTGACCTGAGCAGTTCTAACTCCAAAACTTCATCTTTACCAGATATTCCAACACTCAACGCAAGGGGAATGGATAGTTTCGGGTGAGGATTGAAACCTTTGGACATCGCTATTGGAATGTTCGCCCTTCTGATAGCTCTCTCAAAAAGCTTCATTAAATCGTGATGAGAGATAAAGCGAATATCGCCTGACTTACTAAATCGGATACGTATTCTTGATATAATCGATCAACCTTAGAAAAACTTCAACTATAATAAAATAAAAGAGTTATGGGGAATTCTAATAAGGATGTTTCCCCGTGTCAAGGATAATTTTGCCCAGCAAACGCCTCCGGCAGGATATCGATAGCAATATTTCTCAGATACTGAATCGTTTTTTCCGGATCTTCAAACTGACACGCTGTTTCTGCTATTTCTTTTGCCTTTTGAAGGGTAATCGACCGTACAATCTTCTTTATTTCCGGGATAATCGTAGCCGGCGCCACACTAAACTCCGTAAGTCCCATACCAATAAGAGGAGCAGTATATTCAATTTCACTTCCCATTTGTCCGCATATCCCAATAGGAATATTGTTGTCTGCTGCAGCTTTGATTGCCACCTTTAAAAGTCTTAAGATAGCAGGATGTGTCGGGCAATATAAATAAGCTACCCGTTCGTTATTTCTATCAACAGCCAGAGAGTACTGGATAAGATCGTTCGTGCCGATACTGAAGAAATCACACTCCTTCGCCAGTAGGTCCGCAATAATCACCGCGGAGGGGACTTCCAGCATTACGCCCATACCAATATTTTTGTTGAAAGCAATCTTCTCCTTGTCGAGCTCTTCCATAGTTTCCCAAACCATTTGTTTTGCTCGTTGCAGTTCTTGGAGGGACGAGATCAGGGGGAATAAAATTTTTACATTCCCCAAAGCAGAAGCCCGCAAAATTGCTCTCAGTTGTATTTTAAATATCGAAGGATTTTCAAAACAGTAACGGATAGAGCGACATCCCAAAAAGGGGTTTCCTTCTTTTCTGTCATCCAAATAATCAAATTTGTCGGCACCGAGATCCAGGGTTCTGATAATAATCGGCTTGTCTTGTAACTCCCGCACCACCGTGGTATACGCCTCTAAATGCTCCTCTTCAGTCGGCGGCTTGGGTGCGCCTAAATAAAGAAACTCTGTTCTATAAAGACCGATACCCTCGGCGCCATATCTTACGTTTATATTAATTTCTTTCGGGAATTCAATATTACCAAAAATAGAAATATGTTTCCCATCCCCCGTTGTTGAAGGTTGGCCTTTTAACTCAGTGACGAGTTTTTCTTCAAAGACATGAATGCTTTTCACCCTGGTTTGATATGCCGCCAATGTCTCATCATCTGGCCTGACAATAACAATGCCGTTATTACCATCCACGATAATCATATCACCACCAAAGACATCCGCGGTAATTGTTCCAAGACCCACCACCGCGGGTATCCCCAACGCCCTGGCAACAATGGCGGTATGAGACGTCCTGCCTCCTACGTCAGTAGCAAATCCCTTAACTTTCTCGGTATCAAGCGAAGCCGTTTGAGAAGGGGTAAGATCATGAGCGACCAGGATCACTTCTTCGGCCAGGTTTTTCAGTTCTTCTCTCTTTTCACCCAATAAATTTCTTAACAGTCGCCGTTCGATGTCAAAAATATCACTTACCCGCTCTGCAAGATACGAATCGCGGATATCCTGGAATTTTCTAATGTAAACACGCAGGGCAAGGGAGACAGCAAATTCAGGTGTAAAATTGGCTTTTGTTATCTTGTCAACAATCTCATTTTTCAACCGTACATCCTGCAATACCATCCGATGAGTACCAAAGATCGATCCAATTTCAGAACTCATGTTTTCAGAGACCTTCTGCTCTAAATCGTGAATTTCCCTTTTCGAATCTTCAATAGCCTTTTCAAGTCTATGGAGCTCCGCTTCCACCTCGTCTTTTCTTATGATATGACGAGGAATGCGGTATCCTTCACTCTCAAACATAAAAGCCCCACAAATAACCACTCCGGGAGATACGGCAATCCCTTTTCTGATTTCCATGAATTCTTCTTCAAATTTGCTTTTTACTAATCCTTCCAGGGCATCCAATGCCTCTACTGCATCAGTTCCTTTAGCGCAAATAACGATTTCTGTGCCGTTCTCTGCGCCAAGAGTCAAAAGTTCAATAATGCTTTTTCCGTCAACCTCTTTATTTTTTGTTTTAATACGGATTTCTGAAGTATATTTATTGGCAATCTCTGCAAATTTGGTAGCAGGGCGGGCATGCATCCCATTGGAATTTGAGATTTTTACTTTTCGTTCTAATAATTGAGAATTTTTTGCGTAAATATCCATAATTTTATAAACAGGCTATGCAGAGTTTTTATGGGATACAAACTCTTTGATTTTTAAAATACGATCTTAACAAAAAACAGTTTGCGTATTTTTTGTCTTGTCTGGTTTACAACGATAAATTATTCTTCCAGTCCGGAGGGGTTGTTGAGGAAAGAGAGAATGCCGTTGAACTAAACCTGGATACCGTCAACCTCACGCAATATTTCGACCATACCGTCTTTACCATTCGCTTCCCGCATGAATCTGCGGAAATCGTTGTCACGTATAACAGTGGAAATCCTTTCTAATGCGGCAAGGTGAGCTCCCGCTGAATCATTCGGGGAAAGCAGGAGAAAGAAAAGATAAACAGGTTCTCCGTCGAGGGCATTGAAATCAACGCCACCCGTTGACCGTGCAATCGTTCCCATAATCTTTTTTACACTATCATGTTTTGTATGAGGAACCGCTACCCCTTTTCCAATTCCCGTGCTGCCCAACTCTTCCCGTTTTGTAAGGGCTTTAATAATGTTTTCAACGTCCTTACTATTAACTTTCTGCGAATCTCTCAGAGAACACACCATTTCCCGAATCACAGCCTCTTTTTCTGTGGCTTTTATTTCCGTGATAATCGCTTCCTCTACGACAAAATCAGTCAACTTCATATAATAAAATTCCTCCTGTAGAATTGTGGGTCTTCATCCTTCTTGTTCCCCTTCAAAACCTTCCATTTCCCTCGTCGCAGGTTTTTTTTCTTCGGACGATTCTGGATTGAATTTTGCCCTTATGCTTTTTCAGTTGAGCCTCGATCTTATCAACAACAAGATCAATCGCCCGGTACATATCCGGATTCGACACCTCTGCAACCAGCGTAGGCCCCCTTGAAACCGAAACAATCATTTCAACAATATGGCTATTATCACCGCCAATATCTAAAGTAATTTGTATTTGGAGAATCCATTCAAAAAATTTTTTAATCTTTTTTGCCTTGAGCAAGGCATAATTTTTAATAGCTTCCGTTATGTCTAAATGTCTTGCAACAATGGTTATGTTTTCCAAGAAAGTGTCCTTTCCAAAAAGCACCAGTTTCTCAGTAATCCAAATTTCTGATTTTACTTTTTATAAAATCCTTCGTCAAGGAAATTAATAATAGAGAAATTATTTAATCGGATCACCATTACCCAAAACGGAGAGCCTGGTAAAGGAAAGGTGGTTGTCTGTCTGCTGGAAGGGGATGCTGCCGTGCCTTCCTTTTGTGTAGTGTCAGCGATACCAGATGAGTTAAATTCCCTCGTACGGGAATCGGATCAGAAAGTTCTCTGTATCATCATTCTCAGCACAGGGGTGAGATGCAGGGAAGAACTTCCTGGGGTTGACTCACGAATATGCCCTTTTTGTGGGAAAAAGCGGACGGCGAGCAGTGAGACATTATTCCCTATCACTAATTCACCTCCCGGCGAGGTGCAATTTCTGACTTGCTTTATCTGATAGAGAAGTGTATTTTTATCGCGAGGCGCTGTCTTTGCCAATCATGAAGTAAAGCATTTACAGAGAATATTGAACAACAATTTTCTTTATACGAAAGAAACGATGGCAATAGTCATAAAAAAGGATTCATGTTACACTCTTTCGACATCCCTTGAAAAAGAGTGGCTGGAAACCAACGGCATTGGCGGCTATGCCTCTTCAACGATATCTGGGGCAAATACCAGAAGGTATCATGGGCTTCTCATGGCAGCCACAAAGCCTCCCCTGGGACGCGCCCTGCTACTCTCGAAACTCGAGGAGTTCTTCTGCCTTGGAGACAAAGAAATTCCTCTTTCTACGAATATCTACCCGAACGCAGTCTATCCGGAGGGCTATAAAAATTTTGTCCAGTTCAGCTTGAATCCTTTTCCTGTCTTCGATTATTCTCTGAACGGAATACCTGTCAAAAAAACGGTGTTCATGGTTCATGGGGAAAACACTACCATAATTCTTTATCAGGTGCAGGGTAAGGGCAAACAGCCGTTTGGCTCTACGTTAAAAGTGAGGGTTATGATTGCATTTCGTGATTATCACGGTATCACCCATGAGAACCCGTATTTGAAACCCGGTTATAAAATCCTGAGCAACGGGATGTGCATACAACCATACGATACGCTTCCGCCCCTGTATCTTTTTCATAATGCCCACGCAATAGACAGGACTTGCTTTTGGTATAAAAATATGGAATATCCGAAGGAGATGGAACGTGGACTTGAGGCCTACGAAGACCATTTCAGCCCGTTTGCCGTGCACTTCGATTTGAACAAAGGGACAGATTTCTTTGTTGTGGCATCTACGAAGGAATACGATAAAGTAGATATATTTGAGTTATTAAACAGGGAATCTGTTCGCAGAAAAAAATATCTGCACGGCACAAGCCAGGCACCACCAAACACCCATTCCCGTCTCTTCCTCTTCACAAACACATGGGGAGGGCAAAGAGGGAGAGAAAAAACTCACCACGTTGATTGAATCCCTTTTGGCCGTTTCCGACAGTTTTATCGTAAAGCGGGAAGATGATAAAAAGAGCATCATTGCCGGATATCACTGGTTTGGAGACTGGGGCCGGGATACGATGATCTCACTGCCGGGACTTACCCTGGTGCAAGGAAGATATGAAGATGCCCTGAAGATATTGCTTTCCTATGCCCGTTATGCAGACAAGGGAATGATACCGAACCGGTTCCCCGATTCTGGCGAACATCCGGAGTACAATACCGTTGATGCGTCATTATGGTATATCCATGCGGTATATCAGTACTTTCGGTTTACAAAAGATTTAAAGACTATTCAAAAAGAGCTGTATGGTGTTTTGCAAGAAATTGTTGAGTATTACATGAAGGGTACTCGCTATAACATACATATGGAACCAGACAGCTTGATTTACGCGGGTATTGAAGGGGTGCAACTGACCTGGATGGACGCGAAGGTGGGCGACTGGGTGGTAACGCCGCGGAAAGGAAAAGCAGTAGAGATCAACGCCTTGTGGTATAACGCCTTGAAGATCATGTCGTTTCTTGCGCGTGAAATGAACTTACCCGGAGAAAGCGCAAAATA
The DNA here is from genome assembly GCA_002009475.1 of Candidatus Brocadia carolinensis. Taxonomy (GTDB): domain Bacteria; phylum Planctomycetota; class Brocadiia; order Brocadiales; family Brocadiaceae; genus Brocadia; species Brocadia carolinensis. The sequence continues at coordinate 67,389 of AYTS01000107.1, forward strand.
TGATAATTTAGCTGGGAGAGCAGCAAAATCATTTCGTGATGTCTTTTGGTATGATGAGGGACAATATCTGTATGACTTTATTGATGGTGCAATAAAAAATAGCTCCATTCGCCCGAATCAGCTATTTGCGGTAAGCCTGCCTTATCCAATGCTGTCGGAGATGCAGCAGAGATTAGTTGTTGCGGTTGTGAAAGAGCATCTGTTAACACCACGGGGTTTACGAAGTTTATCACCACGGGATAATGACTATGTCGGTTGTTATCAAGGAAATCCATACGAAAGAGACAGGGCATACCATCAGGGTACGGTGTGGGCATGGTTGATAGGCCCGTACATCTCTGCCTACGCTAATGCTTATGCAGGAGAGAAAGAAACGATACCCTATATCAAAAGACTTTTTTTGCCATGGTATGAACATCTGTTTGAGGCTGGATTAGGAACGATTTCTGAGATATTTGACGGTGATTCTCCTCATATTCCCCGCGGTTGCATTTCTCAGGCATGGAGCGTAGGAGAGATCTTGCGGGCATACTTTGAGCATGTGCATGAAACAGAGGATGCTTAAGGTTTATGCGTATTCTGCGGATAATCCGAAGGAGCCGCGATGCATGGCCGGGTTTTGATCTTACGGTGAGGAAGGTCTTGAACAATTGGCAACCATTCGTTCGATGGAAGTGATCATGAAAGGCCAAAATGCACATTGCCAGAAGATACCACGCCCGCGACAACAATCACGTGAATTATTAGAGGCATTGCAGATAAAGTTGCCGGATGCATTGTCATGCCGGGAGATACGAGGAGCATTAAAAATCAGTTCATGATGTTATGATAGCGACCGAGGAGTCACGAGAAAAAAACTTCCTGTTCGCAGGAAAAGCCACTAAAGATAAGGCTTTTCCTGTCTTTTTAGTTTTTATTTAGGGAGTGAACATCCGTTGAGGGTCAAAGGTGTGCAGCATTTTTCGTAGCTCCTATTATTATGGGTTTTTACGGAACCAGTTTTACGCAATTTCCTAACCGGACAACGTTGACTAAGTTTAGGTATAGGAATTTCAATTCACATCCATCCCATAACGGGGGGAAAGTCGCCGAAGGCCTAATTCAAGATATGCTGTTGCATTATTTCATTTGCAAAAATAAAGAGAATTCGAAAAAACCTCTATTTTTTAGTTTCCCTGTGATACAATTATTTGTGATAACGAAATAAAACATCTTTTCTGATGCAATTATATAATAAGAAAATTCATGCTTATCCATAAGTTGCAAGACGAAATTAACAAGTGCGCCAAATGCGGCAAATGCCGATCAATCTGCCCCGTCTTTATCGAGACGGGTAACGAATCTATGGTAGCGCGAGGCCGCATCAGCCTAGCCGAGGCATTACGAAACGGCGAAATTTTTCACACAGAACTCTTGAGAGATTACCTTCTCTCCTGTAAAAAATGCCTCCGATGCTCCAGTATCTGCCCCTCAGGTGTTGATTACGATCGCATCATCCAAACGATGCTTGACGATTCGGCAAATCACCTTGGAATATGGCTGATACCACGACTAATATTCAGGCTATTCCTGACCCGCCGGTGGCTCTTTAACCTGCTTTTAAAAACTGCCCGGATCTTTCAAAGTCTTGTCCCTTTAAAACGTCACGGCACCATGCGACACCTCCCCTTTATGCTTATGGGTGGCAGATGGATTCCACCTTTAGCAAAGAAACCGGTATTAAAAAACCATCGAAATACGAAGAAGATAAAAGATTCGAAAATGAAGGTGGGATTTTACGTGGGCTGTCTTATCAATTACGTCTATACCGACATTGCCGATGCAGTTATTGAGGTATTAAACCACCTTGGGGTAGAGGTTGTTGTCCCCCCAGGGCAATTGTGCTGCGGCATTCCCGCAAGATCCCTGGGGGACGTCAAAACGGCACGAAGGTTGGCGGAAATAAATGTGGAGGTATTTGAGAAGGCCAACGTCGATTTTATTGTCAATGCGTGTGCTACTTGCGGAAGGACACTGAAAAGAGATTATCCCCATATCCTGGGCAATCGCGCCTTAAAATTCACGGATAAAATATATGATATATCCGAGTTTATTGAAAAATACTTTTCATACGAAACAAAGAGACTTGATACGAAAATTACGTATCATGATCCGTGTCATCTCTACTGGGGCCAGAACATTTCAAAACAGCCCAGGGATATTTTGAAACGGTCTTCTACGTTTCGGGAGATGGAAACTCCTGAACGATGCTGCGGCGGAGGTGGGGTATTTAATTTGTTGCACTATGATTTATCCACAAAAATTGGTGAGTACAAGGCAAACGCCATCAACAAAAGCGGAGCGGATATTGTGGCAACAGGCTGTCCCGGCTGTCGGCTTCAAATCGAAGATCTTCTTGCCGCGAAGAGTTCTCCCGCGAAATGTACACATACGATACAGGTATTGCGAGATGCTATGCTGCAACACTCCCTTGTTAAAAAATGTTTGTAACAAATATTTTTAAGTCATATGCAGCGTCATATCCAGTATACAGCGAACCAATGCTTTGCAGCGCTATGAATATTTCATTTGCTTTTTTATTGAAGTAAATTGAATTGAAAAATAAAAAAGCCTTACGGTACAATGTTTATATACAACATCATTGGCAGTAAGGCTATCTTTTCTCTTAATGGGAGAATTCTCTGGTACTTCCCTATAAAGACAGGGATCCTTTCCTTCGCGCCCTCTCCCGCTCACTCAGGGTTTACCTTTATCGTGGTGTTCCTGATTGACTTGAAATTTAGATCCTGCAAGAACTTCTCTTTTAGAATTGATTTCGGGTTCTTGAAGCTGTTGTGAACAGTTTTTTGCTATTTAAATTTTTGGGTTAATTTCCCTTTTGCCTTTGATGGTAGAGAGGTGACATCTCCCGCAGGCGTTCAACGGTAGGTGGCAGTTTTTCCAGAACGTATTTAACATCGTCCCCGGAATTGTCGATACCTAAACTAAAAAGAACGGTTCCCTGAGCGAGTGCTGCATCAACACCGGTAGCCATAATAACGTGCGATGCCTTGAGCGAACGCGATGTGCAAGCAGAGCCGCTGGAAATCGCAATACCCTGCATATCGAGGAATAGTAATATCGATTCGCCTTCAATATACTCGATACATAAACTGAGATTTCCCGGGAGACGATTCTTTGGATGACCATTGACATATACATGAGGAATGTTTTTTAAGATTCCGTCTCTTAACATATCCCTTAATCCCTGAACCTTATTCAAGCGCTGATCCATTTCCAGCCTTGCCAGTTCTGCCGCTTTCCCCATACCCACAATGCCGACAATATTTTCCGTTCCCGCCCTGCGGCCGCCTTCCTGGACACCCCCTTCCATGAGGGGAAGTATCCTTACCCCTTCCCTTACATAAAGCGCCCCAATTCCTGACGGGCCATAGAACTGGTTGGCAGACATGCTCAGGACATCGATGTGGGCTTTCCCGACATCAATGGGTATGTTTCCCGCCGCAGCAACCGCATCGGTATGGAAATAGATACCCTTTTCTCTGGTAATCGCACCAATCTCCTTGACGGGTTCAATCGTCCCAATCTCCCCGTTCGCAGACATGATTGACACCATGATCGTTGTAGGGGTTATGGCCTTCTTTACTTCGTCCGGGTTTACTACCCCGTACTTGTCTACCGGTAAGTATGTGACGCTGTATCCTGACTTTTCAAGTGATTTTAAGGGATTCAATATCGAAAAGTGCTCTATTTCGGAAGTAATAATATGGTTCCCCTTTTTTTTTATGCGCTGCCAATATGCCCTTCAGTGCGAAATTATTGGCCTCCGTGCCGCTTGACGTGAAGATGATTTCATTTGGCTTTGCGTTAATAAGATTGGCTATCTGTCCGCGCGCTGTCTGGATGGCCTCACTGGTGGCCCTTCCAAATTGATGCAAATTAGAAGGGTTGCCAAAACCCTCTTGTAAAAATGGAGTTATTGCCTCTATCACTTTTGGGTGCATAGGAGTGCCTGAAACATTGTCCATATATATCTTTGTCATAGTATTTTCCTGTGTAGAGTGAAAAAAATGAATTCCGAAAAGTTGACAACTTCTTTCATTATATCATCTTCCTCCTTTAATCCAACTATTTAGTGTCTGAACGAAAAACACGCCTTTTTTTGAAAAATATGGGAGTAGTTTTGCACTTACGACAATCTTTCTTAGCCATTTGGCGTTAGACTTTTGCCTGAGGTAAGGTTCTTTTCCTTCATTTTAGATTTGCCTAAAGATAGCATCTCCCCTTCCCTGCTGTTTTTCCCGGTTTTTTAACCTGCCTTTCGCCCTCTTTTCCTTGTTTTGTCAGCCTTGCCTTTGTGCTTCGTGACGTGCTCAAAAGTAGCTTAAAGGTTTTTCATGCGAAACACCTTGTCTCTTCATGAATGATACTTAGCTGTTAGAGAATTTCATCCCAAGACGTAATTCCGCCCTCGGTCATATGGATTACCCATCCCCGTTTTCACGAGGACATACGTTCCCTTCGTGATGCAGTTCAAGCGCACTATTAAAGAGGTTTTACCTAATCTCCTGCATCATCTCCAACAACGGACATTGCCAATGCTTACTGAGAAAGGGCAGTTGGCACGAAATAATACGCCATACTCATACACCCCAAAAGGTTGTCTGTCCCCCGAACTCCGTCTACCCTTCACGGGAAATATGCTATCTTTCTACGCATACGCCTGTCTCTCAGCAGACAGGCGTTGCTCCATGGTATACGCTATAGGTACAAACTCCTCCACGAGAGCTTAGGCTCGCAGAAGTAGTATTTTTAACCACTCAGGCCCATGCTTCAAGGTACGCATTCTCTTGTCTCCTATATGCTTTGCAAGTAATCAGGAGACAAGAGCTAGCAGGTTCTCAATAAAAGCCTCTCTGTCCTTTTTCCTCATTCTCATTACTGCTTCTATGATTTCATCTGCTGATATAGGCACTTTTAACTCCAGCATTTAGCCCAGAACCCTATTTTGGGTTTTGGAGTTAATTGTTTTTAAAATCTCCAAGGATTTCTTTGGAGGTTTACTGGACTAGATTTGCTAAAGCTTCAGGATGTTTAATCCGGATACAGGATCAAACTCCCTCACGGCATTGATACCGCTGAGTTCTATGATTACCGCCTCAAGCACAAGAAATGTCTGAGAATTTTCCCGCAGGCACCCAACCTTTACGGTGTCTTTTTTACCGAAAGCAGCATGAAAATGAACCTTTGGTTCGTTGTTTTGATAAAAGATCGTTCCGAAACCAACGACTTCATGGCTTTCACCGAGTGCCCTCCATACAGGGGCTGGGGGTAATTCGTCTTTTTCCGGCCCCACAACGATCTTCCCCTCACGCATCCCTCCCAACAGATAGAATGCGGCGCCGCTAATGTTTTCCTTTTTGGCTATGTTACTAAGATTGCCAAGGACGTCCTCTTTGTCTTCAAATCTTGCTACCAGCACTCTCCCTACTTTCCCTATCTGATATTTCATCACAAAGTCCTCCGTGCATAAATGATCGATTTGCTCATGAGCCTGCCGATTGATTCCTTATGGTTAGCTTAAATAAATAAAATTATGGTGTCAATATGTAAAGTTAATTAAATACCCGAAAAAGGCTGAATTTTCCATTTCTTAACTCTTTTGATAATATGGATATAAAATCGCTTGACTTGGTTTAAAAGATTGTTTAGAATTTGCCATGAAATTTGAGCAACGTTGTTTAACGCAGCTTTGTGCTTCCAAAACAACGATGCAGTTTTATGAATATGACCTCTTAGCCGTATACATTTTTGCATGGCTTTAATCTTAAATAAATTTTTGGGAAACTCTGATCTGAGAAAAAAATGTCACCACGAGTACTAAATCTTTAAAAGAAATGGATTGGGAATATGAACAAAAGGCAGCATATCGATACTTTCCATAGTATGTAGGGTTTTACCAAAGAATTTTTGATGAATATCCAATGTGCTGTTTGTGTCGAATGATTATCTATTGCCGGTAATTGTAGTATACTTTAAAGAAAATATTTAACACGTGCAATTGAGTTACTCCAGGGCAACAAGGCAAAAAGACAAAAAGATAATGACGCTCATAATGCATGCAACATTTCGTAAGAGTATCGAAAAGATAAGTATTAACGGTATGTTACAAACTTAATACTTACCTTTGATAAGTATTTTCCTTAAAGAATCTATTATTCTTTTCCCATTCTGCTTCAGTTCACATCGACGTCTCACTCAGGTGGTATTTCTTCCAAAAGGCGCAGTTTTCCCGACCTTCGTTTCCCGTTATTAACTCGTAATAAATCCAGGGTTTTTATTATTTTTGGAGGATGAGTCCGAAAAACGACTTATACATAAAATGCTAATATTTCAAATATTGCCATACCTCCTTCTTCCAGCATGCATTGCTATTGGATACTTTTTGTGTATTCTGGTATTCAGAAAAAAGCAAGCGGCCAGCGAAAAGAAGATAAAACATCTCATTGAAGAATCCGTTAGAGATGCTGAAAAAATCAAAAAAGAGGCTGATGTGGCAGCAAAAGCTGAACTGTACCAACGAAGGGAGGCTTTCGAAAAAGAAACACAAGAAACCAAGATGGAACTGAGGACGCAGGAAAAGCGGTTAAGCAAAAGAGAAGACAACCTCGAACGCAAAATGGAGTTATTAACAAAAAAGGAGCGCTATATTGATACTCTTTCGGCAAACTTTGCTCAGAAAGAAAAGAAATTAGACGAGAGGAGGTTGGATCTGGAAAAAACCATAGAAGAGGAAAATAAAGCCCTTCTGAAAATATCCAACTTAGCCAGAGAAGAAGCTGAGAAACTTTTATTAACCCGGTTGGAAAAAGAACTCGACGTTAAATGCTCCGAATTAATTTCGAAAAAAATTACCGACTCAAAAGAAAATGCCGAACAGACTGCCATATCGTTAATAAGCACGGCAATTCAACGATGCGCTGCAACTCACACCGCCGAAAATATTGTAAGCTCCATCGAACTTCCTAATAATGAAATGAAAGGTCGTATCATTGGGCGTGAAGGAAGAAATATCCGAGCCTTTGAGAAGGCGACTGGTATTGACGTCATTGTGGATGACACTCCTGGCGTCATCGTCCTTTCAGGGTTTGATAGTGTTCGCCGCGAAATAGCGCGTCAATCAATGGAAAAATTGATTATTGACGGGAGGATCCATCCGGCACATATTGAAGAAATTGTTAAGGAAACGGAAAAGGAAATTGAGCAGGTTATTCAGGAAACAGGAAAGCAAACGTGCTTTGATTTAGGGATTCATAACATTCATCAGGAGATCATAAAGCTTATTGGCAGACTCAAGTATCGGACGAGTTATGGACAAAATCAATTGCAACATTCCATCGAAGTTGCTAACCTCATGGGGATTATTGCGGGAGAATTAAAACTGGACGTTCCGCTGGCAAAACGATGCGGTCTTTTGCACGACATCGGTAAGGCTATTGGCCCGGAAATGGAAGGCACCCATGCCGTCGCCGGTGCAGATCTTGCAAAACGTTATGATGAAAGACATGAAGTCGTGAACGCAATTGCCGGACACCATGAGGAAGCGCCCGTTGAATCGGTCTATACGGTACTGGTAAGTGCGGCCGATGCCATTTCCGCAGGAAGGCCGGGGGCAAGGAGAGAGACGTTAGAAAAATATATCAAACGACTTGAAAAGCTGGAAAGCATTGCAACCTCTTTTGGTGGTGTAGAAAGCGCCTATGCCATTCAGGCAGGAAGGGAAGTGCGTGTGATGGTATGTCCGGACAAGACCAATGACAAGGCCGCTGCCAAGATGTGTTACGACATCGCCAGAGAAATTGAAGGACAGTTAGAATATCCCGGAGAGGTCGTTGTTACCGTAATTCGGGAAACCCGTTTTGTTGAACACGCAAAGTAGTCTATGCATACTGAGTTTGATGTGATCGTGGTCGGTGCCGGCCATGCAGGCTGCGAAGCGGCCCTCGCATCTGCACGCATGGGGATGAGCACCGCATTGCTCTCCATAAATCTGGACACGGTCGCTCAAATGTCATGCAACCCTGCCATCGGTGGCCTTGCAAAAGGGCAATTGGTTCGTGAAATCGATGCCCTCGGCGGTGAAATGGCTAAGGTAACGGATGAAACCGGCATTCAGTTCCGTATGCTCAACACCAAAAAAGGACCGGCCGTCCATTCACCACGCGCCCAGGCCGATAAAAAAGCCTATCAGGTATCCATGAAAAAAAGAGTGGAAAGCCAGGATAATCTTTTTTTAAGGCAGGAAATTGCCGACGATCTCCTCCTCGACAAAAAAAAAGTAGTAGGGATTGTTGGCCAGAGCGGCTTACAATACCAGGCAAAGGCCGTTATTCTTACTACCGGCACGTTCTTAAAAGGTCTTATCCATATCGGTGGGTTTATAACATCTGGCGGTCGGATTGGTGAGCTTTCTTCTGAAAAATTGTCCGACTGCCTACGAAGGATCGGATTTGAGGTGGGTCGCCTCAAGACCGGCACCCCTCCCCGTGTCAATGGTCGTACCATCGATTATACGATACTTATGCCTCAGTACGGAGACGGAGTCCCGCAACCTTTCTCCTTTTCAACGGAAAAGATAGACCGCTCTCAGGTTCCTTGTTATATTACGTACACAAATCCCAATACCCACAAGATTATTAACGCCAACTTATCCCGTGCACCGCTCTATACCGGGCAAATTAAGTCTGTGGGACCCCGCTACTGTCCGTCCCTGGAAGATAAAATTGTCCGCTTCGCAGGAAAGGATCAACACCAGGTGTTTCTCGAACCGGAAGGGTTAAGTACCCTCGAAGTTTATTGCAACGGGATTTCTACCAGTATGCCTCACGATATTCAGGAGGCCATAGTCCATTCTATTGCCGGCCTGGAATTAGCAGAGATTGTGCGGTACGCTACGCCATTGAATACGATTTTGTACCCCCCACTCAGCTTCAACTATCACTAGAAACCAAATTGGTGGAAAATCTTTTTCATGCAGGGCAAATCAATGGAACCTCTGGTTACGAAGAAGCCGCTGCCCAGGGAATCATGGCAGGCATTAATGCAGCACTAAAAATACAAGGGAAGGAACCTTTTGTTTTAGATAGATCTGAGGCATACATCGGTGTGCTGATTGATGATCTGGTTACCAAAGGCACGCAAGAGCCTTATCGGATGTTTACCTCCCGTGCAGAATACAGACTTCTCCTGAGACATGACAATGCCGACAGAAGGCTGATGAAATACGGATACCGTTACGGACTCATTTCAGAGCAACCGTGGCGTAAACTGCAGGAAAAAGAAGACTCCATTACAGGGACTTTAGCCTATCTGGATAAAAAAATGGTTGGCCCTGATACCCTGGCGAAAATATTGAGTCGTCCGGACAGCACGTTTGATCACCTCCTTGCCATCGATGCCGAACTTAGTCAGAGACATCTGTCAAAAGAGGGCAAAGATCAAGTCGAGATAGAGGTAAAATACAAGGGATATATAGAACGTCAGCACATCCAAATAGAGAAGTTCAAAAAGATGGAAGACTATAAAATACCTTCCTGGGTTGATTACCAAAATATTTCTGAATTGAGAAAGGAGGCACGCCAAAAGCTCCTGCAAATCCGTCCGGCTTCTCTGGCGCAGGCATCACGTATTTCAGGCGTTTCTCCTGCCGATATTTCCATTCTTATGATCCATCTTGCAGGAAAAGGGAAAAGATAACTGCCAATGAAGACAAATTACGGGCGCATCTCATGTCTTTAACATCCTTCCTACAACAGGTCGCGGGAGACATAATGGTGTTGCTTCGCAAGACTGATTTTTCTGTTTTTATGCAGCAACATTAAATCTCCTGATGATTTTATTAATAAAAACCCGGAAAGGTGCTGTCAAAAGTCGTATTTTGGGCATAGTGCTCCCCCCCGGTTTAGCAATCACACTTACCATGGTGAAATCTTTTCTGAACCCCAACAGAGCATGAGATACGCTTTGCGAATGTTTTGAAAAGCAAGTTGAAAGATTTCTTTATAGGGATACGCACTGGACAGACAAACGGCTACCTCCTTGTTTCCTTCACACCAACGCATAATTTCTTCCCGCGCAAACCCAGCATCTCCCTGCACCACAATTTTTACCTCCGGCCACTGTTTCTGAATCCGCTCTATCTCCTCTTTTGCCCCTTCGTTTGCGTCCACCCCTGATGTCCTTAATTTCGCACACGACAAAGAGTCACCACAGAATATAAGGGTGAATAACAGTACCCCTCATAATACCCGTGAGAAAATCGGACTTCCTGGCCCCTGTGTATCGGATCATCCGGTGCATCCAAGTCCAAAACCATTCGCTCCGGTCTCCTTGCGTTTGCTATAATCATGAAGGAGGTACACCAGGACTCGTTTTGGGCATGGGAATTATCAGAGAATTCACCGGGAGCTATTATTTGCGATCGGGTTGTTTTTCAGGTTCAAGAATGGTAGGGGCAACAATCCGCCTTAGGCCAGCCCCCTTCGCTGCATCCATGACGTCAACAACGACGCCATAAGACACATTCTTGTCTGCCCGTAAAACCAGGGTCTTGTCATCCTGCCGGAAAAAGGCATCTTTCAGGAGCGAGACGAGGTCCTTTCTTTCAACCGGTTTGTTTTGATAATACAGCTTTCCGTCCTGGGAGATCGTTAAGGTACGCTCCTCAATTTTGCTGGAGGAGGCGTATTTAGTTGAGGGGAGTTCCAGCTTAATGTTTGGCTGTTCAATGAAACTGGAGGTAACCAGGAAAAACAAAAGGATCAGGAACAACATGTCAACCATAGGGGTGAGGTTGATGATTGACTTTGTAATACGTTTTTCACGGAATCGCATAGTTATTTTATCTTAGAATCCTGAGCAGGATAAAGTTTATTGAGGATAATCATGGAGTATTCTTCCATTGCAAGGACGAAGGTATCCACCTTTTTGTCGAAATAACTATAAGCAACCAGGGACGGAATTGCAATAAAAAGCCCAAATACGGTTGTCCGGATCGCTTGTGCCAACCCTGCGGAAAATGCCTTTGCCTGTCCCAGTCCCAGCTCGGAAATGATTCCAAAGATATCCTCTAATCCCAGTACCGTTCCGAGTAATCCCAATAAAGGCGCTACGGCGGTGATGACTTCTAATACCAGGAGCCTTTTTTCGAGCGACTTGGTCTCCTGCCGTCCTGCGGCCTGGATATCAATGAATTTTTCTTCCCGAGTGAGATGGTTGTTGGTGAGTATTCGTCGCAACAGATTGGAAAAAGGGCCGGAAATCACCTCGCACTTCGAGATTGCGAAGGGGATGTCGTTCTGACTGCGAATTGCCTCTATGGTCTGGATGATTTCTGGTTTTAAGATCTTATTCCTGCGCAGATTTATTGCCCTTTCAATGATCACCGCAAGGGCTAAAACGGAACAAATTAAGAGTGGTATCATGATAGGACCACCGCCAATGAGCCATTCCAAAGTATTATTTCCTCCTAGAAAAAATAGAAATTAAACCGCACATCAATTGATGGTTCCGTGATTTTAGATGGAAAAGGATTCAGTGGCGCTGCATTTTTAATCGAGGATACGAGCCTGGACGCCAGATTAAAATTTCCCGCATCATCCACAATCTTCACTTCACCAATAGAGCCATCTGGTAACACTTTAAATTCCACAATAACCGGCTTGTCTTCCTTTGTTTCTAATTTCATTTCCGCACGGGTTCCGTACCCAAGAAACCAATAGAGGGATATCCTGTCCCTGATATGCTTAAAATAATCGGCATACTCATGCTTTTTGACGTTAAAAGACGGCGCACCGGGAATTGCCGCATTTGATATCGTATCTTCAAAAAGCACCGGATCATTGCTCCCCCCTTCAGTCTTCGCATTTACATTAAAGGAGACCTTGGGTTTTTTCAATTCTCCGGGGCTTTCCTGCACATTCAGGCCTCTTTCCAATATGCGTTGTGGTTCAATACCTGGCGGTTCAGATTGAGAGACCGGAGGTGTTTTTGGCGGAGGAATTGCGGGGTTCTTCGTTTCTTTTATTTCATCCGGTTCTTTTATCTTTACGTCGGTCTTTTTCTCTGGTTCTTTTTCCTCTGGTAAAGACGATAACGGCTCTTCTTTTATTTCGGCGTTCTTGTTTATTTCAGTCTGTTTGTCCGCAAAGAATACCCCTTCACTCTTTGGCAAGGGTTCTGCTTCTTCCTGTTCAATGCTCCGTCCTATCGTAAGCCGTTCTCTTTTTGGGACAGGCATAATATCTTCTTTCTGCACCGATTCATCTGGTTTCGTGGTCGTTAACTCTGCCGTATTTTCCTTTCTTTCTCCAGAGGGCGACGGAGGCGGTATCATTTGAGGGGGTTCCGCAGCCGGTACTTGCCGCTCCAGCCCCTTAGGCAGATTGGCATACCGGGGCGGAGTATGCACCTCCCGGATAGTATCCTCAGGAATAACCGCCTGTGCCACGACCTCTTGTCCCGGCGGTTGTTGCCGGATATCATGAGGCACACCGGCTTTTCCCTTGCCCAGGAATGGCGCCCTGGAAACACCTTCTGAATGAGGCTCGTTGTTAACCGGCTGTTTGTCATCAGGAAAATTATCCTTTGCCACGGCACCTTTTGCACCGATTTTATCTGTATCAACGTCTGTCAGCTCGTCTTCCGCGTTTTCGGAGGTATCGGTAAACATCTTATACTTCTTTTTTTCAACAGGCTCCTCTTTCTTTACCTTGATTTTTTCTTTTTCAGAGACGAGATCCGCAAGATTTTCCTCCTGAGCATCCGGATTTTCAAGGTCTAAGGTAACAGCATATTCACTTGGCTCACGAATAAAACTGTCCCGAAGTGCTCTTAAACTGAGGAGTTGGTTTGCCTGAGGAGACAAGAAGATGATGATGGCATGGATAGCGAGAGACGCAACAATAAGAATAAGAAACAGGTTTTTGCTAAAAAATTCTGTACGGGATTTGACAACCATAATTTAATGCTACGTGTTGGTAAGGTGTGTGTTAAATTCATGCAAACGATACTATCGTATCAGATGATTAAAAGTATTGGTAATTCTCAGGTGCCTGAAAAAGTGTACTGCATGCGCATTTTGTTGTCAATGAGATTCTCACGTTGAACCCTGTCCCTTAAGCCTTAATACGATAAAATCAACGATGGAAGATATGTCCCCGTCGATAGGGAAGAAGGGGATCATAATTCCGGGTGTTTTGTCGCCCACAACGGCGATTAATTTTTGGTCGTCCTTACATACCAGTTCAGCGCTGATTTCCGAGCGCGAGACCTCAATTTTTGGTATCGCGAGGGTTTTGTAACCCTCAGCGAGAACAATATCCATGTCTGTCAAGTAGGTGTTCACTATTTCTGGGAGGGGGAGTTCCTGATACGTCTTGCGGATGACACCCGTCATGGTTTGCGAAGACACAACAACTGCATCTGCACCGGCCCTGGTGTGCAACCAACTGTCCTTTCCTTCCTTATCGATTTCAAAACTATGGTGACTGTGTTTGATAGTCGCAACCCGGTAACCCCGTGATTTCAATTCCTGAACAAGTTTTACCATAAGGGTAGTCTTGCCGCTATTGGATTTGCCAACGATGGATATGACTGGTATTTTTAGTTGCACGATATAAATTATAAAAGATATCTTTCAAAAAATGAAAAAGATTTTTACCGTTGTTCGGGAAAGGGGACGCTCGTTATTTAACCTTGACAAATTCAGTAATGGTAAATTACAATTTTAGATTAATTTGAGTATGTCATCACAGTTCAATTTCTTCCTATCGGAAGGTTTGCTACAGATAGTAAACGCTTAAAGAAGGTTGTCATTGCGAGGGCGCTGGCCCGAAGCAATCTCTGCTGTGACTGTCATTCCGAGCAAGGCGAGGAATCTCATGGGTTTGCTTCACCAGGGCTCACAATGACCAGTACAGTCAACCTATTAATACGTTTGTAATGAGTACCTCTGAAGGATGAGCCTGCAAGTAGCTTGTTTGCACGAAGAAGGGTATTTTTTATGGACAATACGGATAAAATACTGGGCCGAAGGCAACTTTTCAAAGATTTGTTTGTCTTCATGGGAGATAAAGTTGCAGATTATGCCAGCAAAAAGATTGATCGTGTTATGCCGAAGGGCGACTACTTGCGTCCTCCAGGCGCTATTGAAGAGACGGAATTTCTTTCCCTGTGTACCCGCTGTGACGAATGTATCAAGGTGTGCCCAGCAAAGGCTATCAAGAGATACCAGGGACTGACGGATGTGGCCGTAGGTACACCCGTTATTATGCCAAGAGAAAATCCCTGCGTCCTATGTAACGGTTTATTGTGTATTGGCGCCTGCAAGGACGGCGCTTTGAAACCTGTCGCCCATGTGGATAAAGTCAACATGGGCATTGCCAGGATAAATGAATCCCGATGTCTGGCATGGGGCGGACAAGATTGCCAACTCTGTTATATAAAGTGTCCTTTACGGGGAGATGCCATTTTTCATGAGGACGGCAAACCGGTGATTAATGAAGAAAAATGTGTTGGCTGCGGAGTTTGTGAATACGCCTGCCATACGATAAATAACACCTGTGCGATTAAGGTTGTAGCGAAAAGGTAATTTTAGTTTAATGACAAATAAATAGGGGTATGCGTACATGAAAGAGGATGTGGTGTCAGACTGCAAGATTCCGTTTACCTGCGAACTCTGCGAAAAGCAGTTGTCGTGTCAGTTGGATCAGATAGAGCACAACAAGTGGGCAATTGCTCAACGGATGAAAGATATTAAATATAAAATCGTGGTTATGAGCAACAAAGGGGGTGTGGGGAAGAGTACGGTTACAACGAATCTCGGCGTTGCCCTGGCACGGATGGGGCATAAGGTCGGTATCGCTGATGCAGATATCCACGGCCCAAATATCCCCATCATGTTAGGCGTGGAGGGAAAAAGGCTCAAAGGCAGCAGTGGCGGGGTACTTCCTTTAGAAGTATTACCCAATTTGAAGGTAGCATCACTTTCCTTTCTGATTGAAAACCCAGCGATGCCGGTAATCTGGAGAGATGCTGCAAAGTGGGATTTCCTTTGTGAATTGATGGGAAGTGTATGCTGGGGCGATTTGGATTATCTCCTGGTGGATTTACCTCCGGGAACCGGAAATGAGGCTATTTCTATCATTGAACTTCTTGGAAAAGTAGACGGTGCTGTAATCGTTACAACACCCCAGGACGTCGTCTTGCTTGATGTCAGGAAGGCTGTGATGTTTTCGCGGGACAGCAATGTACCTATTATTGGCATCGTTGAAAACATGAGTGGTTTGATATGTCCTCATTGTAACGCACAGATTGATGTATTTAAGACGGGCGGTGGGGAGAAGATTTGTGGGGAATTAAATGTTGATTTTCTTGGCAGGATACCTTTAGAACCAGGCATTACCGAAAAATGCGATGCCGGTGAGGCGTTTGTGTCTGCCTACCCCGATTCGGATGCGGCAAAAGCTTTTGATGAAATTGTTAAGAAATGCGAAGTTTTTGTCAGGACACGTAGAGATGAGCTTGATAAGGTTACCGAGTATAGAGAGGTCCCTTTTTTAGGGAAGGTACCAGTAGATCCAAATTTTGTTGAAGAGAATCCGGTCACGTAACACGATGAATGTCTAATTCTAAAGGCGAGCATGGTCTGTAACGTAACTCTTGAGATGCAGACATAAATCAAAGGTGACGCCAGGGTGTTTAACAACATCTTCTGTCAACGATTTTGATTATCACATTTTTGTCTGTCAATTTTCACACTTCAAATTCCTCTTTCCGTTCCTTCCATATGCTATTATATTGCAATACCGTGGGCATGAATTTATAGTAACCGTATGAAATAACCTGTTGTGTACTGACCATTGCGGGCAATAGCGAAGCCTAAGTTGCGAGCCATGGTGAAGCAAACCCATGAGATTCATCGCCTTGCCCGGAATTATGGTCACAACAGAGATTGCTTCGGGCTAACACCCTTGCAATGACAACTTTCTTTGTGCATTCACTATTATTATCAGAGCAGAAGAACCATGTTCCGTTCAATCAAGTACAAATTGATTTCTCTCTTTCTCATAGCCGTCCTCACGCCATTGCTGGTTATGAGGCTTATTGCCTATCCTTCTGCACAAAAGGCTATTCAGGAAACAACCATTAAAAATTTGCAACTGATCGGTTCCCGGAAGGTATCACAGGTAAATGCCTGGTTAGAGAGATTAAAAAAGCGATGCGGAGCACACCGCTCGCAACTCGTTTGTGGTAAGCGCTGTAGATTTCACAAGTATCGATGCTGAAACGATCGCTCGGTTTCTTTCCCATATACCGTGCGGTACAGGATTTCATACATTCATAATCAGTGACATGTCCGGTGATGTCAGGTTGTCCTCTGATACGAAATTGATAGGGATAAACATCGCTGGTGTTGATGGTTTTCATTATGCTACCGAGGGTAAGACGTATGTCTCTGATATCGAATCAACGGTCTTTTATGATTCTGATGAATATGAGAATACCGCTGGCAGATTATCGGTTCCGCATCTTTCGGTGCCGGTCAAAAACGAAGGTGGATCTGTGGTGGGAGTCATGATGTTTCAAATCGATGTCTCCGTTCTTAACTCGGTAATGCAGGAAAGACGATACGGGGACAGTTATGATGCATACATCATTAATCAGCATGGCAGGATGATTACCGAAACCAATTCTGCTGACCGACTTAACCACACCGGTCATCCCAGAAGGAAAACAAACACGGAGTTGACGGTTGTTGAGCCACAAACCAGGCAATCTACCCGGAGTGTAGTCGCTTGTTTAAACGGAGAAAATGGACTTGATGTGAGTGGCTATATGAACTACACAGGGGGAAAAGTCGTGGGGGTTTGGTACTGGATTCCTGAACTGAAATGGGGTGTTATCGCAGAAATTAACGCTGATGAGGTACTTTTGGCTATGAATAAAGTGAAGGGTTCTATCTTCGAGGTTCTTTCCTATTTGACCATTACCGGCGTGATACTGGCCCTTGCCGGAATTGCATTTGCCTTAATAATTGGACAAAAGATTGCCCATCCTATCCTGGAATTAACAGCAGCAACGCGAAAGATGTCCGCAGGAGATTTGTCGCAAAGAGTAAAGATGCATACCCGGGACGAGATTCGGGAATTGGCAGACGCATTCAATGTTATGGCAGAATCAGTGCAGGAGAAGACAAACACCCTGCAGGAAACATCAAATTTCTTAAAGAGTATTTTAGTTGGTTCTACCGAACATTCAATCATAGCGGCCGATCTTGGCGGGAACATCCTGGCCTTCAATGAAGGTGCGAAAAGGATGTTTGGGTATGAAGCGGAACACCTGATTTCAAAATCAGGCATCGAAATTTTGTTTACGAAGGCAGATGTTGCATCCGGTCAAGTGCACACAATGCTGGAAACAACACGGGTCGCTGGCCGATATAAAGAAGAAATGCAATTGGTGCGCAAGAACGGTGAGGTCTTTACCGGTTATGGCACCGTTACTACGCGACAAACAACCCGCGGAGAACCGAACGGCTTCGTGATGATTATAAGGGACATAACTGAACAGAAATTACTGGAGCAAGAACTCCAGAGTTACATGATGCAGCTGGAAAAAATTGCGGAAGAGAGAACGCAAAAATTAAGGGTATCAGAAGAGAAATACCGGCGACTCTTTGAGACGAGCAAGGATGTCGTTTTCTTCTGTGATACAGAATGCCAGTTTATCGATATTAATCAAGCCGGGGTGGATTTATTTGGATATGACTCGAAAAATGAGATCTTGAAATTGAACCTGGTACAGCACTTGTTCTTTAGCCCCGGTGAAGGCAAGGCGATTAAGGAGATGGTGAGCAGAAATGGTTTTATCAAAGACTATGAGGTGGAATTAAAAAAGAAAGAGGGCACCAGGGTACCCTGTCTCATGACGACTAATCTGCGGCGGGATGAACGGAATAATATTGTTGGATATGAAGGGATTATTCTTGATCTGACCGAGCGCAAGAAGATAGAAAGAGAGAAAGATATTATGAATAATATCAATAAAATCCTGGCCTCAAATCTGGATATCCGTGAAGTATACAAATCTTTCGGTGAGGAACTGAATAAGGTTATCGATTTTGATCGTATGAGCATTACCCTTCTTGATGAAAAGAGGGACGAGTTTCTCATTTTTGCCGTTTCAAAAGATTACTATGATTCTAAATTAGAGGAAGGGATGCATTATTCGAAATATGGGACACTGGCAGGAAAGGTTGTGGAAAATGGTGAGGTTCATGTGGTGACTGACACGTCTCAGGGACGTTTCTCCACAGACCCTATTCTCTTTAAAGAGGGGATCAAGTCTCGCTTGTCATTTCCCCTGATCTGTAAAGGTGAAATTATCGGAAGCCTCAATTTCGGGAGTAAAAATGTCAGGAACTATTCTGAAAATCACGTTGAAATTATCCAGAAGATTGCTCCGCAACTGGCTATTGCAATTGACAACACCTGTCTTTTTGATAAAATTAAGGATTCAGAGGAAAAGTACCGAAACCTGGTTGAGGACATCGAAGATGTCATTTTCAGATTGGACCGGAAAGGAAGGTACCTCTTTCTGAATAGCGCATTGAAAAATGTAACGGGGTATGCCCCCCGGGAATTTTACGACAATCCTTCTATCGCTATGGAAATGATTCATAAGCACGATGGAGATTTCGTGAGTGAAACAACCCGCAAGGTACTGAGCGGTGAATTAAAAGTATCGAAAGATTTGGAATACCGAATCACCTGTAAAAACGGATCTGAGCTGTGGGTTTCCCAAAATACCTATCCGATCAAAGATAAAAAGGGAACTATTATCGGCATTGAAGGGATCATGCGGGACATCACGAACAGTAAAAAAATTGAGGAACAGATAAAACGGTCTGAACGATTGGCTTCAATTGGAGAGTTGGCAGCTTCGATTGCCCATGAAATCCGTAACCCTCTGGGCGCCATATCGAATTCCGTTGGAATGTTGAAAAGAGATTTATCCTTGCGGGGCGATGATCAAAAGTTATTTGAGATGGTGATTGAGGAGACGGACCGTCTGAATAGTATTATTACCAATTTTCTTACCTTCGCTCATCCTGCAGAATATCACTTCGTCAGGAGTGATATTCTGGAGATAATTGATGAAACCCTGTTTTTATTGGAGCAAGATGCACGGTTTCATAACGAAATCAGGATTGTAAAAATGTACGCGGACGATATCCCCGAGGTTTCTGTGGATCGAAATTGGATCAGGAAGGTTTTCTGGAATTTATTGGTGAACTCGATCGATGCAATGCCGCGAGGTGGAAAGATTTTTATCCGGGTCGGAAAACCCAAAGAATCCGGCAATCATGAGATAGAAATTGCAATTGCAGATACAGGTTCGGGAATTCCGCCTGAAATTATACGAAAAATATTTGAGCCTTTTTTTACGACGAAAAAGTCAAAAGGCACGGGACTGGGCCTTTCTATTGTGCATCGAATCGTGGATAACCACGGCGGTGTGATAGATGTCAGGAGTGAGCAGAACAAAGGAACGACATTTACCATACGCTTACCCGTGAAAAACAAACTCATAAAAACCGTTTCCGTGTAGAGTCCGTAGGAATTATGTTTAAGATTCTGGTTGTTGAAGATCAAAAAAATATGCGGGAATCTCTGATGATCGCTTTCAAGAGGGCGGGTTACACAGCAGACAGTGTTGAAAGCGGAGAAAGGGCCGTAGAAGTACAAAACGAACATTCCTACGATTTGGCTATTGTGGATCTTAAGATGGAAAACATGGATGGCCTTGAAGTATTATCGCGCATTAAAGACATCAATCCATTGACTGAGGTTGTTGTTATGACAGCTTATGGCACAATTGATAGTGCGATTCAGGCGATGAGAAGGGGTGCTTACGATTATGTTACGAAGCCTTTTCAACTCTCAGATATCCTCTCCGTGGTGGAACGGGCTTTAGAAAAGAAGCGCTTATCGGACAAGGTCATTCGCCTTCAAAAAGAGGGAAAAGAGAGGTATAAATTTGAGGGTGTTATTGGTAATTCTCCTGCAATGATGCGGCTCCTCAGTATCCTTATGGAACTGAACAGGAGCGAAAGTACGGTGCTCATTACCGGAGAGAGCGGGACGGGAAAAGAGTTAATCGCGCGCGCTATTCATAGCAATAGTCTCAGAAGCGGTAAACCTTTTGTTGTGGTGAATTGCGGGGCGCTGCCGGAGAATTTGCAGGAAAGCGAGTTGTTTGGCCACGCTATGGGCTCATTTACCGGGGCAGTGAAAGATAAAAAGGGCATCTTCATGGAAGCGCAGGATGGTACTCTTTTTTTAGATGAAATTGGCGAGACATCCCTTTCAACCCAGGTTAAACTCCTTCGATTCCTGCAGAATGGTGAGATACGAAAGGTCGGTGACAATAAGCCGATACATCTTGATATCCGGATTATTGTCGCGACAAATAAAGACCTTGACGAGGCTACAAAAAATGGGTCGTTCAGGAAAGACTTGTTTTATCGGCTCAACGTTATCAGAATCCATGTGCCTCCGCTGAGAGAAAGAAAAGAAGACCTCCCTCTTCTGATCAACTACTTTGTGGATCGATATTCAAGTAAGCTCAAAAAGCAACCACCGGAGATATCCGGCGACGCCATGGAATTCCTCCTGGATTATCTCTGGCCAGGAAACGTCCGTGAATTGGAAAATGTCATTGAAAGGGCAGTAACTCTCGTAAAGGGAAACCAGATAACAATCGATGACCTGGCATTGCAAAGCGCGTCACCGGCAGATGCCTTGAATATTACGATCGAAATGGGTGGTATCAGGGCTGCCCTGGCGCAGGAAGAAAGGAAGACTATTGTCGAAACCTTGCGAAAACACGCCGGGAACCGCAAACAAGCCGCACATAATCTGGGTATCTCAACGACAACCTTGTGGAGAAAAATGAAGGAATACCACATAGTGTCAAAAACAAGTTATAATACAGAGGTGACGTAACACAGCGCCGCCGCGGTAAAATTCCCTGTGACAAACGCACCTTTGCCCGCACTTTTTTTGGACACCGGCGGGGTATGGCAAAGATGGTGAACAGGTGCTGTAAAAATGCACCAAAAGAACCTGTTTTTCCCGGGAATATCCCTGGTGCAGCACAGATGCAACCAGATTCCTCTTTGTAAAGGGAGACGAAAAAGCGTTGCGAAAACTGGTCGCCAGGATGATGAGAAAAAGAAGTCTTTACACAGCACGGTTATACAGGTACATGACATGAGCATTGTTGATAAATATTTCAGAAGAATAAACCGGTTAAGGATATCGGTCACGGATCTTTGCAACCTTCGGTGTGTTTACTGCAGGCCGGAGAGTGGATTGGATCTTGCGCAGCATAAGGATATATTGACGTACGAGGAGATTGTTGCCGTTGTGCGGCATGCCGTGAAGCTGGGAATTAAAAGTTTTCGACTGACCGGCGGCGAACCCCTCTTCAGAAAGAATATAGAATACTTACTCAGAATGCTCGGAGCTGTCCATGGGATCGAAGATCTTGCCATTACGACCAATGGTATTTTTTTGAAAGACTATGCCAGGGTATTAAAGGAAGTTGGGCTTTTCAGATTAAACATCAGCCTTGATAGTCTGAAAGACTCGAAATTTGAAAGGATTACCAGGGGTGGCAAAGTAAAAGATGTAATGAATGGAATTGAGGAAGTCCTTCGTTTGGGATTTAAAAACACAAAGATTAACATCGTTGCCATGAAGGGAATCAATGACGACGAGTTTGAGGAGTTTGCGAAACTTACGCTGGAACGCGACCTCGAAGTCCGTTTTATTGAATATATGGCAATGAATAAGGAACGTCTGGACTCCGAGGATAAGTATATTCCTATGACGGAGATTATTGATATTATTAGAAAAAAGAACGACCTCCTAGCGCTCCCACCCCCTATGCTCGGTAGCGGCGCCGCAAAAATTTATAAGATCAAAGGCGCCATGGGAATCCTGGGATTTGTATCTGCGGTGAGCCAACCTTTTTGCAATTCGTGTAACCGGCTCCGTTTGACCTCTGACGGAAAACTTCGTTCCTGTTTATTATCCGGAGGAGAGGTTGACCTAAAGACCATCCTGAGAAACAATCCTACTGAAGAAAGACTTACCGATGCGTTTCTTCGTGCTGCATACCTGAAACCCTCGGTGCATTCCGGCAAAGGGCATGTCGTGATGCATGAGGTGGGTGGATAAATAAAATTCTAGACGAAATATCTTTTTTTGCTAAAATAGAGAAAAATTTCGTAGCCTTACGTCTCAAAAATATCAACGGAGGAAAATGACATGAAAAAAAAGATGCCCATTGTTGTTACCCTTGAACCAGGCACCTATTATTGGTGTACCTGCGGCGAGACGAACAAACAGCCATTCTGTGATGGTTCACATCAGGGAACTGAATTTGAACCACAGGTATTCAAGATGGTTGAAAAAAAGCAGGTTGCAATCTGCAACTGTCAGCGTACTCACAATCCGCCTTTTTGTGATGGCACGCATTTTAACAGGTAAACCTTTACCTATTTCCAGTAGGTATCCCACCGCTTATTTACTTTGTCAATTATTTCATCCGGCATAACAAGTGGTGAAGGATAACCCACCTTCCACGTGGCATCAATACCCATTTTCCCCCTGAATACAGGACTTATACCCACTAATTTTTCCTGGGTAAATACAATATCCCGCTCAGCATCAAATCTGGTAAATATTCCCCAGATAGTTTGTTCCAGGTCATGAATATTAACATCAGGACTTGTTGCCGCAATAATTTTTGGTCCAATAATCTCCGGAGACCTTGTTAATGTAGTAACTATCTCCTTTCCGTCATTAGGCACGGTAACAACCAATAACGTTTCACCAATGATTTTCCAGTCAGTTATTCTCGTATCAATTCTTTTCAATAATCGTTCAAAATCCTGCAGTTTGAGTACGTCTTCATTTACGGTATTTTTCGGTCCGTTTCTCGTGGCATCGATAATCATTTTGCTTCCTAAATTCATTTTATAGCTGGTAAAATCAAGGGTATCCAGAGGCACCTTTGGAATCATAATGAAGTCATATGCGGGATCAAAATGTTCATGGATTGCTTTGAGAACTGCATAGAAGTCGCGGGGATTGACGTCCTCAGAAACGGTAATAATGCATTTGGTGAGGGAAAGTTGCCCTTCACCCATAACGGAAAGCGCCGTTTTCATTGCCTCTTTCCGGTATCGTTCTTCGACAGATACCACGAGCAGATTATGAAATCCGGCTTCATAATAAGCCCAAAGATCGCAGATTTCAGGATGAATCAGACGGATCAGCGGTCCCAATACCTGCTGGGTCGCATTTCCCAGATATTTATCCTCCATGGGTGGCCGTCCCACAACCGTTGCAGGGTAAATAGGATTTCTTCGGTGGGTAATGGTGTTGATAGAAAACACAGGAAATTCAGCAGCGAGAGAATAATGCCCGAAATGGTCTCCGAACGGGCCTTCCATGCGTAATTCCGTTAAATGAACCGTGCCTTCGAGAATGAATTCTGCATCAGCCGGCACAAGCATTGAAATAGTTTTGCCCTTGGCCATTCGTGTCCTTTTACCGCGGAGGAAACCACTGAACATGACCTCATCGATTCCCTCTGGTAATGCGGCAACGGTTGCCAGCAAGAGAGCAGGATCAGTTCCCAATGCCACGGCAATTTGGAATTCCTTCCCCATCTTTTTTGCCCGATAATAGTGAAATCCCCCTCCCTTTTGAATCTGCCAGTGCATACCGGTCGTTTGTTTGTCAAAAACATGCATGCGATACATCCCCACGTTTCGTTTTCCGGTTTGCGGATCGTAGGTAAAAACCTGGGGCAGGGTAATAAAACGCCCGCCATCCTCCGGCCAGCTCGTTGTAATAGGAAACTCATTTAAATCCGGGCTGCTAACGACTTGCTGAGATGGAGGTCTGGATATTGTTTTAGGAAGGGTACAGAACAGCCGTTTTGCTATGCCCGGATGTTTCAGGAACGTCTTCGGTTTTGGCGGTACGGCTTCTTCCATAAAAGCGATCAACTCCTCGCCAAGCTGGTCAGGATGTTTTCCCAATGCCAGCTCAATCCGTTTTTCACTGGCAAGGACGTTCATGGCTAACGGAAATCGGGAACCATGAACCTTTTCAAAGAGAAGGGCGGGCATACCTTCGTGGAGCGCTCGAATGGAAATTTCAACCACTTCCAATCTGGCATCCACCTCGGTTTTAATTCGTACCAGTTCGCCGTTTTTTTCTAAATACTTGATAAAATCCTGTAAGGAATAGATTCGCATGAGGTACACAAGATTGCACGCTTAATTAGCCCGCTGACGAGATCCTTTTCGCGTGTCAGCGGTACAAAATATTCTTTGTGAAAAAACTTTTTCGTACGTTTTTAAAGCCTCTTTACTTCCTCTCGCTTATCGATGATTTACGAGAGGCATTGCCACACCTGTTGTCATAGTTTACTCTTAAGGATGGGGTAAATTGTTATTATAAGGAATCACCAGGATAAGACAATATAAAAGTTTTGCAAAATACGCATAAAGTTAATAACCACACGAGAGCGAAAGGTTTGTTTTCCTGGGAAACGAGAAAATATTTGCCAAAAAAGAAATAGCATCACAAATAAAATTGCCTATAAAATACCTTTGAATTAGCAAGTAGTAGTCTTTGTCAACATAAAAAACCAGGCTGAAATCATGGAAGGATATTCGAGCCAACGACACCGGAAAACAATATATCTAAACCTTTTGCCTGTTTCGTCAACCTCATTGACAATACTTTCTTCTGACAGGGTCAGTTGGGTTCGGTTGACCAGTACCGTTGTCTCCGCTCTTGTAGGTAGCATCGACTTCTTTGATCATCTTGTAAAATGGAAAGGTCTTCCTTGTAATGGTATAGAGTTGCATACAATAAACGATCTCCACGATTTAGTCACTCTTCCTCCTTGTAAACATTGATATTTCGTGGTATCTTTTAGCAAAAGCACCTAATCTGAAACGCACAGGAATACATAGTACGGGTATG
Source organism: Candidatus Brocadia carolinensis (assembly GCA_002009475.1). Taxonomy (GTDB): domain Bacteria; phylum Planctomycetota; class Brocadiia; order Brocadiales; family Brocadiaceae; genus Brocadia; species Brocadia carolinensis. Next base: position 92,525 of record AYTS01000107.1, read on the forward strand.
TCCCCCGCTGGCGGAGGTTAGGGGATGGATTTCCCAAGCCCGTGTTTGAAAAAGGCAGCGCTAAGCGCCTGTTGTGTTTAGGAAGTACTTTAGTCAAGGTAGATTTGTTTTATGTATTCAGCTTGTTCTCCAACGCTGTTTGAGAACGAGTAATTGATGCAGGGCACGACGCTCCCTGCCTAAGTAATAATCAAGGATAGCGACGATAACAGAAAGTGATTTTTATAGATGAAGGCAGTTATTAAAACAAAACGTACTAAGGGCATGGAGTTTGTCGAAGTACCTACCCCAAAGATAGGACCTGGCGATGTGCTCATTAAGATCAGAGTTGCCTCGATCTGCGGTACGGATGTGCATATCTACGACTGGACACGCTGGGCGCAACATCGATTCACACCACCGCGCATTATTGGTCATGAATTTGTAGGAACGGTTGAAAAGGTTGGAAAAGAAGTGACACAGGTAAAGGTCGGGGACCGGGTTTCTGCCGAAAGCCATCTGACCTGTGGGCAGTGTTACCAGTGTAATAACGGGTTTTCAGAGGTTTGCAGGAATTTCAAATTATTGGGGATTGACCATGACGGCACGTTTAGTGAGTACCTCGTCCTCCCCGAACATGTTGTATGGAAAAACGATGAAAAAATTCCTGATACATGGGCAACCATCCAGGAACCCTTCGGAAATGCCGTTGATACTGTCCTGGCTGAGGATGTATCGGCAAAAACGGTCTTAATCCTCGGATCGGGACCGATAGGACTCTTTGCTACCAGCATTGCTAAAGCCTGTGGCGCGTCATTGATCATTGTCTCGGATCCAAATAACTATCGTTTGGCCGTCAGTAAAAAAATGGGAGCACACATCACGATTAATCCCAGAAGGCAGGACGTTACACAAATTGTCATGGAAGCCACGGGAAATAACGGAGTAGACGTTGTTCTGGAATTTTCCGGCAATAATCAGGCGCTGAACCAGGGCTTAAAGACCATCACACCTGGGGGGAGGATTTCCATTCTTGGTATTTATGAGAGGCGCGTCAATATCGATCTGAACAAGGAGGTTATTTTCAAAAAAGTCCGTATTTATGGGATAACAGGACGCAAAATATTTTCTACCTGGCATAAGACCTCCCGATTCTTATCTTCCGGACTCGTTGATCCTGGCCCCGTCATTACCCACCAGTTTCCCTTAAAGGACTATGAAAAGGGCATGAAACTTATGAAAGAAGGGCGGTGCGGGAAGGTTGTTTTACATGTTTAAGACAACTCGATGTGCAGGAATTTCAATCACCCCCCCATAATCCCCCAGTTTACGGAGGGGGAAAGGCGCCGAAGGCCTAATTACTTTTTTATGAAATACTATACGATATTTTAGCAAATGCTTCATCGCTACGTCACGCGGTAAATACCAATATTGAAATGCTCTTCCGTATATCGGAACATCAGCATTACCTCATTCTTATTCTTCTTTTGAAAATGGTTTTATACGAGAAGTTACCAGTTCAAGCTCATGTGTGATAAATGTTACGGTAATCCGGGCAAGTACATTATAAAACGGGATATCAGCCCGGTTGCAAAGTAAATCGCAGAACTTTGGGATCCATTGTACCGGATGACGGTTGAGAAAGTCTTTTTGCGCAAGAAGATAGCCGGCAAGAAACTCTGAGTTTTCATTAATTTTCGACTGTGCTTCTTTAAAGGTAAGAAAATGAAGGAACTCCAGTTCAGCACAAAGATGATCGGGAAGTTCGCGTTTACCCTCCTTCTTACTCACGGTAAGATCGAAATGCCTGTAGAATTCAGTTATATCCAGCATAATTGCAGTCCTTGACCCGTTCCGATGAAACCCTTCATACGGCGGACAGGGCGGCTCAGGAGTGCCGATGTCGAAGGTATGGACTACTTTTATTGTAAAGTCCTCAATGGTGCTTTTTCTCAGGTCATTTTGAGCCGTTTTGCTTTGTTCAACTTGTTCGGCATTTATAAACTTTCCATGAGGAAGTGAGGATATGGTGTCCCATAATCCGGCTAAAAATTCCCCATTTTGAAATGTTTTAAAAGTTTCCGGTGTGGGATAACGGAACCCAAGAGCAAGCAATTTGTATAGATAGCTTCTCTGAATCGATTCTGCGTGGCTTGTAGATAATGACATCTGAGATACTCTAAGTATTACTGTGTGAAAACTTCTTTTTTTTATAAGTTTTTTCATAACCCTTTTTATCCCTTATCAGGAGGTACAGACTGTTTATGGGAGAAAGATTGCTTTGCTGCGCTATGTATCGGACTCTGTTTGTAATGTTATTTAATAGAAAGATACTGCCAGTCAGAGATTATTTTGTTCCCTCCCCTTTCAGCATCATTTCCACCTTTCCAATTAGCCAGGGCAAGCCTATAGGTGACACCACGAACGAAAGAGACCTGATTCTGCGATGCGGCAACCATGGGACGAGTTATTATTACGTTCCACACTCCGTTAGACCAGTTCTGATAATGTCTGATATTTTGAGATTTCTCATCTGAACTGATTTGCGTGGTTCCAATACCTCCGCCAACAATATTTTCAGGACTGGCAAGGTCTGCCCTCCAGTAAATGATATTTACCGGTTTATCCATGGCGCCCATCCAGATAGAACTTGTCTCTGTAATGAGAGGGATTTCCATAGCAAGGGCATCAGCAAAAAGCGAGTAATCGTTTACCATGACATTTGGTGTGCTCTCATCCCACTGATGGGAGAAAAAGATATCTGTTCCATTATGCACCACTTTCACCTTAATACGCCTATTTTCATTACCTGCAGCAACCATTTTAGCCCCCGTCTCGTGAATTCTCCTGCTGAGAGTCACAACCGTTTCCGGGGTCTGAGTCCATGCAGGATCTAATGGATCCAGGGTTATAGGTCCGGATATATACCCTGCTGTAATGGCCCTCGAAGAGCCGCTGATATCATGCACTGGCATAGTTACGTTACCACCTATGGAAATATTTTCGAAATTGAATTTCGTGATTCATACCTGAATTCTGTCTGTCTCTGAGCGAGAGATTAATATATCAATGAGTTCAGAGCTTCCGCCAGATGCGACTTTGTTCCGCTCGTTTTGAAGAATATCAAAGATTTGTTTCATACGGGTTACCCGCTGGTCATAATTCTGATCGTGGGTATCACCAAACATCTTTGCCAACATATCAATAGGAATACGCGGGCTATTCGTTACCGTACCGGTAAATGAATAGGTCGGCGGGCTGAGAGGCGGAATATAGAATACATTTGGTTCAGTTTTATATTCAGGATGCAACCGCAAAGCAATCTTCCATTTGTTTATCAGTTTATAGGCATTACTATTGGCATCATCAGCATACCCAATCCAGCTTATGCGGCCGGCGCACTGTGTCGCACAGAAATTCCCTTTATGCTCCTCAATCCTTGGATAACAAAAAATACATTTTTGGGATATCTTTGCTTCTGGATTATAGTAAACCTTTTTATAAGGACACCCTTTAACACAGTAGCGATAACCTCTGCACCTCTTGGGGTCGATCAGAACAATGCCGTCTTCATTCCGTTTATAAACTGCCTGCCGGGGACATGCCTCCAGGCATGCAGGGTCAGTACAATGATTACAGATACGGGGCAAATAGAAATGGTAGGAATTCGGGAAGGTTCCCTTCCCTACATCTTCATCCCAGTTGCTGGCATAAGGATGCTCTGAAGGCTTCGGTGATGGAACTAATTGTGGTACAGAGGTATCTCCTCCCTCAGTCTTCAGTACCTCCTTATAGTTATATTCCCAGGGTGCACCATAACCTTGATAAATATTAGGAAGCGGTATCGTATTTCTATCGGCATTGAACCACCCTCCCTGATTTTCCCAATCATTCGGATAACCTGTGCCGGGTCGTGTTTCTACATTCATCCAATACATATGCATCTGTCCCGCATCCCTATCCGTCCACATCGTCTTGCATGCCATGGCACACGTATGGCACCCGATACACTTATTAAGATCAAAAACCATTCGAATCTGTCTCATCATTGTCATAACAATTACTCTTTACATAACCACAGAAATAAGCGATAAAGGATCAGACCCGAATGTCTGAATTACTAGAGTATCTAACAAAAAATATTTTTTACCTTATTCTGAATCCAGCATTCTGCAAGGCAGAGAAGGCAATTTTATCGCTACACAATTTTGGATACCCTTCCGATTTATTCGGGCTGGGTATATGGGTATGCACCTTCATCCGTTCTTATATTTACCAATCTCAACCCGCGTATCCTTTTGATTTCCTGTCGGCCCCCAATAATTGGCCTTAAATGTAAGCTGCCCATATCCGCCGACAAGCTGCGTTGGTTTTATGCGAATTGTCGTAGGACTCTGAAACCCACCTTTACGAAAGGTATAATGCTCCCATCCATGATACATCAGAGCCATACCCGGAGGTATTCTCGGTGAAATGCAGAGATGAGCTATTATCTTTCCATGAGCATTGTAAATCTCGATAGTATCATTATCAACCAAATTGCGGGCAGCAGCCTCAGATGGATTTAAGTGGACAATAGGCTGCCCCCTCTGTAAGCGCAGTTGATATTTTGCGTCCCGCCATGTTGAATGAATACTCCAACGGCTGTGTGGAGTAACCCAGCGGAGCGGGTACTTGTCTTCTTGAACCGGAGATTTATACACCGGCAATTCTTCCCCAAACTCAAGAAACCATGGATGATCGATATAGAATTGCTGACGGCCTGTCAGTGTAGAAAGCGGCTGCTTTAATTCATACATCCTCTGGAAACCATAATATGCAACTCCTTCCTTGATATCACTGGTAAATTCCTTACTGGTGGCTACAAATCGCCGTGGTTTTTCATTGATTCCGTCCATGGTCATTCCTCTTGTCGCCACCGAGTTGTCCAGGATAAACTGTCCGGCAGCTTTGTCGGATGTTAAAGTACCCTGAGCGGTAAAATCATTTACCAGTGTTGAAAAATCACGGTGAACAGTAGTTCCGTCTGGTAAGACATCGGTAAATGAGAATTTCGTTTCCTGGAGCGCCATGGCTAAGGCCTGCCAGATTTGCCAATCTGTCTTACTTTCCATCTGTGGCTCTATGATAGGGGTAAATGGACTTATATATGAGTGAAGATCGGTAGTGCTGATATCCCACTTTTCGAACATACTGGCAGCGGGCAGGATTATATCAGCATAGAGGCCGGTTGTATTCACGCGGTAATCAATATCGACAATAAGATCCAGCTTCGGCCAGAGGTTTGACAATAGTGATTCGAACCCTTTCGCCTGGTTTAAAAAATTTGAGCCCCAAACAAAAAGAATCTTAGGCGATTTGCCACTGTCGAGTGTTCCCTCTGGATACAACGGCATCCAGCCATTATGAACGCTTTCTCGTATGTAATCAATAACAGGGCGCGGCCAAAGATTATCGACATCGGACGTAATATGTGAGTGGATAAACGTCCAGAGTGTTGTCGGCTGGTATCGTTGTTTGGTATGACCAAGAGGACAAGCAAGATCAGAAGCGCCTTCTTCACACCAGATCTTCTCCTGACCTACATAATGATCAAATCCCCCGCCGGGTATTCCTACATTACCCGTCAAAGCAGCAAGTAATATATGGCTCCTGTTCGTAAGATCATTATGATAATAGTGATTCGTCCCCGCACCCCCAATAATCCTGGCCGGCTTGGTACTTGCAAACTCACGCACAATTTGTTCGATAAGACAATCTTTCACACCAGTAATGCCTGATACCGTTACAGGGTCATAATCGGCAATCTTTTGTTTCAGCAAGGAAAAGACTGTGGTCACGCGGATTTGATCAGAGATTGCATGTGCGGTAAAGATTCCCTCAAGGGCAGGGTTTATTGCACCAGGATTGAGCGTCCAGTCCTGAGACTCAAGAAACCCTTGCGTACCAGGCGCAAGGACCGGTGTACCGGTATTCTGATCCCAGAAATAGAACTTTTCCTGGCTGCCGTTCGAGATCATATCGCTTTCTCTAAGAAACTTTTTCGTATCCATCCGGACAAGCATGGGCATATCGGTATATTGTTTTAGATATGCCTCATCATAGAGGCACTTACTTATAATAAAATTTGCCATGCCTAAAGCCAGGGCGCTATCGGTCCCGGGTCTTACCGGGATAAAGAGATCCGCATGAATTGAGGTTGGATTGTATTCCGGAAAGATAGCCACTATTTTCGCCCCCCGCATTCGTGCCTCTGTTAAAAAATGGGCATCGGGTATGCGGGTTTCCAACAGATTTGATCCCCACACCATGATATATTTTGAGTGAAACCAATCAGCAGCTTCGCATGAATCGGTCCGCACTCCCCATGTCATCGGCTCACCAGGTGGAAGGTCGGAAACCCAATCATAAAAGGTGCACACAACACCACCGATCAGGTTCGCCAGACGCAAACCTCCTGCATATGTAATTGCAAATTTTGCAGGATTAGCCGAGTAGAATGTTATCGTATCGGGACCGTGATTAGCTATGGTATTTACGATTTTGTCAGCAATATATCTCATTGCCCCTTCCCATGAGATTCTCTTCCATTTTCCTTCACCCCGGGCACCCGCCCGCATTAACGGGTACTTCAAACGCTGTGGGCCATACACATATTCCTTATAATTTGCACCCTTCTGGCATCCTCGTGGGTTATAGGTAGGCAATGCTGGGTTAATATCCGGATAATCTGCATACTGCTCCTCTTTAAAGGCAATATTGTCCTTAACATAGACCTTCCATGTGCAGGAGCCTGCACAGTTCACGGAATGGGTGGTTCTGCCGGTATAGTCGTATTTCCAGTGTTCACGGTATATTGTTTCCCAACCCCGATAAGGATACTTTCCGATAGGCTCGCTTATATGCTCTAAGAGATCTAGCGATAAGGCATTTTTAGCCGGGAGGCCATTCTCCGTTGATTTTTTTTTCCATGATGCTTTTTCCCCATGATAAAATGACGCATGGTTTTTTGAGAGAGAGATTTTTGTTGATATTTCTTTATCTTAAATTCGAAAGGGAGAACAATTCAAGAAAAAAAAACCAAAACGACGTATTCAAGTGTGTAATTCAATCAGAGAGAAGGAATGTTTGACCATCAATACCTCCATATACAGACTTCTGCAAAATAGCTTTTGTTGGTGAGAACTGTGCAGGAGCGAAATGGAACAACAATAGAATCAGGAGAGAAATGCCATGATAGCCGGAGGGAAGTGGCTGATTATCTTGGTTTGCATTATTCGACCATAGGGCGATGTGAAAAAAATAATTCTTTTAGCAAGAATAAAGACCTGACAAAAGCCTCCTCATAGGTGAACCCGTTTCCTCTGTGTACCTGATGGCTTGCCTATGAACGGGCTAATTTTGGCTGATTTCGGCTGATCGGATTAAGAGTTTAGACTGGCGTGCTCGCAATGTAGAATGGATATGTACCTTACCGCCTGGGGTGGTAGTAGAGGTATTACAGAAACTTGGCACATTGCTCTTAGAATAAAGACGTGCGATAAAAGTAATCCTTTGACATTTGACCTTTTTCTGATTCATGATATATTACTTTTTCATAAAGCTAAAAGGAGTGAAATAATGAAACAAGCCGCACTAAATGATACTGCCTCGATTCTCCGCAGAATTGAAATAATAGAAAAAGAGGTCGTGAATTTAAAATTGTCGGTTCTCAAAAAGCTCACCCCTTCTGTTAAGAAAATTTATTGTAAATCTTCATTGAGGGCACTGCGAAATGGGGAGGGGAAGGGTGGAATTTCGCCGCACTGGAGCAAGGCGGATCTGGAGAATCCGGCGATTATTGCACGAACATTCCCTGACCTAGCGAAAGCTTAACCTTCTTTCAATACGGAATCAATAAGTCGGTATGGTGTCCCCGGAATTCCCGACAGAAAAATCCCGAAGGATGACATGATTATAGGGAAAAAACTACACCCCCAGATTCAATCCGGTAGGAGAGAAATGGTGCGAAAATACTGGTATCATGCCACCCCTACGGGGTTAACAATAATTGCATAACGACATGCTATAATAATGACATCCCTTCGGGATTCTATAAGCAATCTTTTGTTCATTTGTAGTGGCGTAGGCAAAAATATGCTGAATAGTTAACTTTTTTGTAAGTTTATGACAGCCTTATTTACCTCTTATCAGGAGGTACCGTTTGTTTATGAGAGAAAGATTGCTTCGGAAAAGACCCTCGCAATGACAGCGTGCAGTATGTAATCAAAGGCATGCCGCAACTGGACTTGGCGATGCATCTTATCCGCTCGCAATGACAACGTGCAATAGGTAATCAAAAGGCATAGCCAGTGTCATTGCGAGGGTCTTTTCCGAAGCAATCTCCCGCTTTCACAACGGAGAATTGGGTGTGGCTTTGCTGTGCTATGAAATTCTTTGAACTACAACTTATTGGTTTAAATTAGCCGAAATACGGCTGTTTGCAAGGCTCCCCAAACCTTGCAGGACATTTCTGTGGGGAAAAAGGAGGGGTATGAAATGAAAGGATGGAATAGGGTTTTTGTAGCGCCGGTGGTAATGTTCGTAGCGATATTTTTCGGGAATGCCTTTGCACAGGAGGGTACCGGGAAACCATCAAAGGAAGAGGTGATGCAAAAGGCACAGAAACTCCGGATGCCCTTCATTGCCAATGAGGGACAGACGGATAAACGGGTGGCGTTTTATGCCCAGACCTTCGGGGGCACGGTGTTTGTGACAAAAGAGGGGGAGATTGTGTATGCCCTTCCGGGAAGGAGAGAGGATGCAGGAAATAAGGGTGAGGGGCCGCGAATCAATGCGCGGGAAACGACACTCTCTGCAAAATCCGAAATCCTCGACCTGTTTCTTATTTCATGTCGCGAACCCATATCAAGATTCGTTTACGCAAGCCGACAATCCGAATTCCAAACTCCAAAATCGGGGGTCGCCCTGAAAGAGGAACTGGTAGGCAGGAAGGTTAGCAGGATACAGGGTATGGACAAGGCGGCGACACGGGTGAGTTATTTCAAGGGAAACGACTCATCCAAATGGAAACAGGGCATCTCCACGTATGACATCGTAACGCTGGGAGAGGTATATACGGGAATAGACGTAACATTAAAGGCGTACGGAGACAACGTGGAAAAGCTCTTTTGCGTAAAACCAGGGGCAAATGCTGACCAGATAAAGATACAGCTCAGCGGGGCAAGAGAACTGAAGGTTAACAAGGACGGACAGCTTGAGGCAGAGACGGAGCTGGGTCCTGTAAAATTTACAAAACCCGTGGCATATCAGGAGATTGGCGGAAAGAAAATTGATGTGGAGGTAGACTACGCTATTTCAAATCCACATTCCCAAATCCCAAATCCGAAATCAGCCTACGGTTTCACCGTCGCCTCATACGACAAGACAAAAGACCTCATTATCGATCCCCTAATTGCCTCCACGTTCCTGGGAGGGGGTGGCGAAGACTATGGTCTCTCCATTGCCCTGGACACCAGTGGAAACGTATATGTAACGGGGTATACTGGTTCACTAGACTTTCCAGCCACGGCTGGGGCGTATGATACCTCCTGGAATGGTTCTTATGATGTCTTTGTCTCGAAGCTGGATGGTGGATTAACGAGCCTGCTTGCATCCACGTTCCTGGGAGGGGCTTCTAGTGAAAAAGGTAACTCCATCGCCCTGGACACCAGTGGAAACGTATATGTAACGGGGTATACTAGTTCATGTGACTTTCCAACCACGGCTGG